>JAEUIP010000117.1 GCA_016795075.1 Planctomycetaceae bacterium
ACAGCGCAAGCGAGAGGAACTAAGTACTTTGCAACGTGACCACGAACCACTCGGCGAGATCCCAAAACAATCCGTGAACGTCCCCCCGACATCGATCCAAAATCGCCAAGTCGTTGCGTCGTTCGTTTGTGAGTTCATCCTCCGAACCCCATTCTAGATTTTGCCTTTGATCATCGGGCGAATTCGCTGTTCAAAGATAGCTTGAATGTGCTGATGCGTTTCGACCGGAATCGCCGCAAGGTCACTGCTGGCGGCGTTCTGTCGGGCTTGTTCCGGATGTTTGGCACCCGGGATGACGACGGTGACCGCCGGATGGTCCAAGCACCACCTCAACGCCCACTGGGCCATCGTCGCCCCATTCGGAACCAGTGGCCGGAATTGTTCGACCACTTCCAGTCCCAACTCCCAGGGCACTCCCGAAAAGGTCTCACCGACGTTGAAACTTTCGCCATCGCGATTGAAATGCCGATGGTCCGTCGCGGCAAACGTTGATTCTTTCGAGAACTTCCCGGCCAACATGCCACTGGCCAACGGCAAACGAATGATCAAGGCCACGCCACGTTCGACGGCCAATGGGAACAACTCTTGAATGGGTTGTTGGCGAAATATGTTGAAGATAATTTGCAAGGACCGGAGCCCGGGTACTTCCAAACATTGCCGGGCCTCGTCGACGGTTTCAACAGAGGCCCCAAACCCACGTATTTTTCCGGCTTGTTGTAAATTCGCCAATGTCTCAAACACGGCGTGCCCTCGCAATTCACCCAGTGGCAAACAGTGGGTCTGCGTCAGATCGAGAGCTTCCACCCCTAGTCGTTGCAACGAGTCTTCGGTGTGTTGGCGAACGGTGGTTGGGCTGAAGTTTTCAGGCCAACCCGGATCACTGCGACGGCCCAATTTGGTCGCAATAAAAAATCGGTCGCGATCGCTTCGTTCACGGAGGAAGGTGCCAATGAGTCGCTCGCTTCGGCCACCACCGTAGATGTCCGCCGTGTCGATGAAGGTAATGCCCGCGTCGGCAGCGGCGTGCAATGTCCGCAAGGCTTGGTCGTCGGTCACATCGCCCCATTCCGTGCCGCCGATTTGCCAACATCCGATACCCACCTCAGAAACGGAACGTCCATCTTTGCCAAATGTCCTGTGAAACATGTTCGAGTCTTTCGGTGCAGGTGGGTTGGGAGTGTAGGTGGCGCTGACCATCGTACTCGAACCGCGTATACTTCCCAGAAGGGGCCAACGATTCGTCAACCGCGAGGTTTTCATGTCCATCAATCGTCCTCATGAATCGACGGACCCGGCATCGTCGTCGAAGCAGGCGAATTTTGCGGACTTGCAGCCTAGCGGGTCTACCAATGGGTCTGCGGAGTCGTCCGGGCCGCTGTTTTTGACCGCGATCCCGGTTTACAACGAGGTGACTCACGTCGACCACGTCTTGGACGCGGTCAAACAGTACAGTTCCTATATTTTAGTCGTTGACGATGGGTCGTCCGATGGAACCCGCGAAAAGCTTGCGGCACGGCCCGATGTACGACCCGCCGGCCCAACATTGAGCCCCGGCATCCGTGTTCTGACCCATCCCGCCAATCGAGGCTACGGCGGAGCATTGGCTTCGGCTTTCGAATACGCCATCGCCCATAAATTTCAATGGCTCGTGACCATCGACTGCGATGGCCAACATCAACCACAATTGATCTGCCAATTTGTCGAGACCGCCGAAAATTCGGACGTGGACATTGTGTCGGGTAGCCGTTACCTGAAAAAGTTCGCCGGGGATTCCGATGCGCCGGCCCAACGTCGCCAAGTCAACCAGCGCGTGACCGAAGTATTGAATCGTCAGCTGGGGTTCCAATTGACCGACTCGTTTTGTGGGTTCAAAGCGTACCGGGTCTCGAGCTTAAAAAAGCTGCACATTACGGAATTTGGTTACGGCATGCCTTTGGAACTGTGGGTTCAAGCAAAATGCCATGACATGAAGATCAGCGAAATTGCAGTCCCACGCGTCTACACTCAGGAAACCCGCTCGTTTGGGGAAGCCTTGGATGACATGCAACGCAGGTTGAACTACTATCAACAAGTGATCACGAACAGTCTGGCAGCGTTGCCGTGTCCGTGTGAATCGGGACCGGTCCCGCCGATTGTATTTTAGGCTCTATCGCAAAAGGGGTCTGACCCTCTCCGGTCATGCCTTTTTTACGAAATTTTACATGCCCTCCCAAGGGTCAGCCCTCTTTGGGGACAGAGCCTAGTCCGTCGGGTCACAACTCCTCGGTAAGAAATTTTTTGCGGAACTTGGTTGTGACTCCTGCATCGCCCGTTGGAACGCCGCTTTCTCTTCGTGCCCCTGCCGAACATCGCCAAGCGCTTTGTCGGACCAGCGATGGCAGTGGCTGGCCCGATCTGGCTTCGACTCCATGGACGCAGAGTCCGTGTCCGCTGGTGGATTCCTCGACACACGCCGCCGCCGAACTCGTGCAATTGGCGGAACGTTGGACGCGGCAATATTCTTCTTGGAAACCTTCCACAAATTTGCCAAGCCAAAGCCCGCCGAATCGATCGTCGTGCCCACCGATCTTTCTTTCTGGGCATCAACCGGAGTTGTTCCATGCAGGCGTGTGGTACAAGAACTTCGTCCTGGATAACTTGGCCCAGTCCACCGCAGCCCAGCCGGTCAACCTGCTGATTGATCAAGATCTGGTCAAAACCAATTTCCTCGCCGTACCTTCATTGACCAACGGAAGTTATCACAGCCAACGCGTGCCGCTGGATTATGGCGGTGTCGGCCTGCCATTTGAAGAACGACAAGTCGAACACCCCGATGTTTTATCGTCCGTACCCGAGCGAGTTCGCGCAGTGGCGCTGCCTTGGGTATCGGCGGAGCTTCTGGAGGAGATGTGGCCCGATGTCGTGGAGTTAAGCCAAGAACTGCGCGGTTTGGGGTATGGCTATGCGGCAGCCCGCCATCGACTGGAACAACAAGTAGGCTGCCGAACCCTCGAAGTCCCCCTGAGCTGGGTCTGCCAGACTCGCTCGTTCGCGCAGTTTGTGGTTAGGATCCTGGAGCGTTTCGAGAGTTTCGTCGATAGCTACAATCGCTGCTTGGCCGAGTACCGCGTCTGGTACGGTATCCGTGGCAACCAGCGGCCGATGCCCGACTTGGCCATTTATAAATCATGGCATGAATTGCCGTTTTGGGTCTGGACCGCTCGACAACCGGTCCGCCAGCGATTGTTTGTCCAACGCACCAGCGATGGTTGGCAACTGAGTGTCGGGCGGGACTCGGAAGTCTTGCTCGACACGTGGCGATTGGATTTGGATCATCAATTTGCCGAAGAACAAATCGTCGGATTCACTGATTTGCAAGTTCGCTTACGGCCTCGAGCGTTGATGACAACGCTTTACGCACGCGGAGTATTGTCGCAGGCCTTTCTGCACGGAATTGGCGGGGCCATGTACGATCAAATGACTGATCGTTTGGCCAAAGTTGTGTGGGACCTGAAGTTGCCGACCTACGCCATCGCGACCGCCACGATGCATCTTGCGCACTCTCCTGCCAACGTCAGTACCGACCAGCGGCGAAACTTGCAACGTTATTCGCGGGACTTGCACTTTGCTCCCGAGCGAATCCCGGTTTTCGCGGAACGATTTCCCCAATGGGTTGCGGACAAGCAGGCTCTCTTGCAACAGATCCCACCCCGGAAACAGCGACATGCTTGGCAACAGAAGGTCGAGCAATTGTTGGCCATCGCACGTCGCTCGTTGGCGCCCGAGATCGCCGATGTCGAAAAGCAACTCAGGAAACTGGATGCCCAGTTGCACGAACGCGACTTGATGACAAATCGCGAATGGAGTTTTGTGTTGTTCGACCGCAACTTGCCAGTCGAACTACAGGAAATGGCTCGGTAAGGAATCGTCCCGAAATTACTTACAATTTGGAAGAGCCCGACCTTGGTGAATCGCAATACTGTTCAACGAAGAAAGGTAGCAGGCATGTTCCCTGTGTCCGCGACCGTCAAAAAGCAATCGTTGTTCGAGGATCGGCGGGTGGCACATGGAGTGTGTCTGCTACACATTGAACGGAATTTTGGCTAATCAGGGAGCCCAACTCGTCGAATCGGCCGAGCCAGCAAATGGCCTGTGCGGCAGTGCCACAAAATGCGACCGTTTGGTCCTTTCCACGGATGGCAGACAAATGTTCGTCTTTGGTTCACGCGCGGCTAAGAAATGAGAAATGAAAAATGGAGATTGAAAAATGCAATATGCTGACAGCCATTGCTTGCTCACGGAATGCTTGAAACTAGACGTTTGGTTCATTTTAGATTTTTCATTCTTCAATAATCATTAATTATTCAAACGCCAGAGCCAGCGAGAGTCATCCCGGAGCTTTCGACGTTCTAAATCCGGAGCTTATTTCGCGACAAATGCTTCGCACCCAAATTTTATTGCAATCAGGCGGCCGTCTGTTATGCTGGACGCGCGTCAACGATCCTTCGCGAGGACTAAAGGCCCGCTTAAAAGGAACGCCGAAAGACCTCGTTGCCACCATATACGGCCGTACGATTGTATGAGACCTAGATATCGAATTCTAACGATCCTTGTAATGCTGTCTGCGTTGTCCATTTCTTTTTCGTACTTTGTCGAAAGACGCGATGATCGAATAATTCGTTTGATAGAAGGGGCATCTGGAACAATCGAGTATTTTCGAAACATTGATAGTGGACCAATGACTTCATGGAAATCCTATTGGCGTACGTCTCGTCTCGACCAAGTAAGGTCTATAGAGTTTCGAGATCCGGCAAGATATCGCGACTCGCTTCGATTAATCGAACAGCTACCTCACGTCGAGGAAGTTGAGATTGATAACTTCACCTCCGAAATGTTTCGATTCTTGCCACGATCGAACTCGCTCCGGAAATTGACGATAGTCGGTTTCAGCATTAAGGACGACGATCTACTTGCTCTTGGTCGAATGCCAAATCTGAAAGAGTTAGTCTTAACCGAGTTGTATCCTGGAACTGCTTCTTTAGAGAAGGATAGCCTATCGGCACTCCCAGCGAATTGTAAAATAAAGACGATGCATTTGAGTGTGAATGGAGTTCTGGAGGCCACACATTTATCTGGAATTGAAAACCTCGAATATCTGAATTCTCTTTCCATTCGCACTGATGGTATCAAATCACTAGAGCCCCTACAGCGACTTAACAGATTGTCCAGTTTGAACGTTGGCATCTTCAGACCTGGTTTCACGCAGCATTGCCTCACTGAAATATTCTCGCTTCGCGAATTGAAACAGCTGTCATTGTCAGGAAGAATGAACATGGATTGCTGCTCTGCCAAATTGATACCTATTGGAAATAAGCTCCAGTCGCTATCACTTTGTTATCTTGATGGAGCGTCCCCACTTCTCAATCAACTCGACGCATTAACTAATTTAGTCGACTTGACAATAAACCGTAATGATGCAAGGGACTTTTCAAAGCTCCCAGAGGTCGATCGGTTGGAAATTATTGATTGGTAGCAACGGTTAAAGAAAGATCCCTGGGTGATAATCGCTCGACGGATATATGCAAGGAGTGGCCACTAGGTTGTTGTGGATTGGCAATACGTTGGCTGTTTCGACCGAACGACAGCTTTCGAGCCTCGCTCATGCTTCCAAAACGATCAAATCTCTCGTTCTTCTATCGAACCGTACCCAACTTCCACACTGCTCACTGAGTTATCAGGTACGCCCACAAGTCGGCCCAGTCTTGCGGGGACGCATCCGCCATCAGACCACTTGGCATCAAAGAACGAGGGGACGGGCGCGAGCTCTCGATTTCGTCCCGCTTCAATTGCCACGTCTTTCCTTGCTGATCTTCCAGCAACACACCATCGGTGCTTTCGTAGATAGGGCGACCAATGAGTAGCGTCCCGTCGGTTTTTTCGATCCACAGCGGTTGGTAACGATCCGTGATCCGGGAATCAGGATGCAAAATGACCGTCAACACGTCACGCCGCTGAAAACGTCGGCTGACGCCCGCCAACGCTGGCCCCAAGCGTCCGTTTTGTCCATGACACAACAGACAATTGCGCCGTTCGTACACCATTTTTCCACGTGCCGAATCGCCTTGCTCCCAAACCACATTCTTTTCCAGGAATTCCAACGCCTGGGCCAACTCCGTGTCCGATAGCGCCGGTTGCTGTTGTGTGAAAAACTGATTTTGTTCGGCTCGCACGTTCGCAATCAACTCGAGGACTTGTCGCGAAATGTCCGCGGAGTTGGCGAGACGATTCTCGTGTAGCTTCCACAGCTCGACCGTTTCAACCAGCGTATCGAGCGAACTAGATTCGATCCGACTTGTCTCCCATTGTGGTGCGGCCAATAACAATTTCCGAACCGCCGTTATTTGTTGCTCGACGGGTAAAAAGGACACCAGCGGGATCTGAGTCGCACGTTGCCATTGCGGAGCATTCGTCAGCAAATCGATGAGTCGTGGATGCTCCAGACAAAGCAAGCTTCCCAGTTCCTCAAAGCGTTGCTGCCAGTTCCGATCCGTGCTGATGCTCCAGCGTATCAACTGCTGGTCAATGTTCAGTAAGTAGTCGGACACCTTTTCGGTAACCGCTTCGGGCCAAGGTTTCGGCATCGCTGCCAACAGAACCATGGCGTAAGTTCGTCGAACCGGATGCCAATCGTTTGAATCCTTGGTTTCCCGCGCATTCGCGCGTTCTTGCAACTCGAACCAGACTTGCCAACGCTGCGGCAACGACGGCAAATCGATTCGCAACAAGAGTTGAATTTCCAACAATCGCTGCCAGGGTTCGCTCGCTGACGTTAATGTCGTTCCCTGCTCGGTCGTCTCTCGAGTTGCCTGGGAATTGGCCGCGGATTCCGTGGCCGAGTCCCGCGTGAGCAAGTCTTGCCAAACCGCTTCCAAACCGTCCGCGATCGCTTGTTGCGTCAACGGATCGGGCGTAAATTCTTGTTCGCACTTCATGAAGTCCCACGGACCCGTTTGTCCGTCCCCGAGTGCGGGCGATCGCAGCGTCCAACGCCAGATCAAAAACCAATCCGCCCAGCTCAGTTGGGTTGCTCGTTCCTTCGCCGCCCGCTGCAACTCCGCCGCAAACAATTGCCCCGCGATACGCGGCAACTCGGCAGACTCGTTAAGCGGCGAATCGCGATGGGCCAAGACCGCAAGCGCCAGCGTTGCTCGCGCAAGGTGTTCGGACGAGGGGTCGTTCGTCGACATCCGAATGGTCTGCGACAGTGGTTCGTCCCCTTGCATGGCCAAGGCCACAAGTTGCCGCGAATCCCCGGAGGGACCTAAAGAGGCAAAACTAAATTCTTCCTGGGACAATTCAATTCCGGACATGGCCAACCACGTGACCACTTCGGGCCACAAGTGAGGATGCAGCGCGGTGACCTGGCGACGAAGTTCGGCACGCCGCGTGACAGACTCCCACGCCTTCGCTTCGCGCAGCACATACGTTCGAACGAGCGCTCGTTGGCCAGCCTCGCGCCAATCCTCTCGCACCAGCGACGAACAAAACGGCGCCAAATTTTGCAGCAACTCGGTGAATTTGGTTTGCCGTTGGGCAACGTTCTCCCAAGTGGCCAGCGCAGAGTCCTGGTGGTTCGATCCGGTTCCGGCGGTCGCCACACTCGGAACCGACTCGAGGCTGGCGAACCAAGCAGCCACTTCCTCGACCGCGTGAACTTCTTGGTCGCCAATGGCTGCGGCGTCCCGTTCGACGACGTAGACGGCCCCCGTGGTATTGCGGCCGCCGGTGGCGATCCACAAGCGTCCTTGGCTGTCGAACGACAGGCTGGTCGGTGCAAAAGCCGCACCCGCATGGCTCTCGACCAGGACCGTCGGCGGGACGGTCTTGTTTTTTATGGTCTTATTTTCTGGTGTGCGTGGCTGGAGATAAACTCGGCCAAACGTCCAATCGGCAAATACAACGCCACCGAAATACGCGGCACCCCAAGCCGCACCTCGTTGGACAGCAACCCCGGTCGGCGAGCCGCGTCCGGTTTCCGCCCGAATCGACGCGCTGCCCAACGTTCCTTCCGGCTTCTTGAAGCACCGACTTACCCAACCGATATCGGTTCCTTCGGCTGCGGAAAAGAGAGTCGTTGGACGGTACCACGGCAATCCTGCATCACGCTCGTCGTCGCTGTCGTAAACCAAAAACGAACCGTCCAAGTCCAAAGCAAAATCGTAGGCATTTCGCATGCCGTGGACCAACACTTGGCGAACTTGTCCGTCGGGGCTGATGCGGCCGACCACCCCAGCTTGGGGCTGCGGGATCGGCACAGGCGACGTGACAAAATCGCGATCGATTTGCGCCTGGTTGCCCGCCAAAAAATACAACCAACCATCACTACCGCGCCGCAGCGAATGGAAATCGTGCTCGCCTCCCGTCTTCGGCAGTTCCAGCCACTTGGAGGCCGATTGACCGGCGGCACGCGGCACTCTCCAGATCGCTCGATCGGCCACGACCCACAGTTGATCGCGTTCGACCAACAAGCCTTGCGCGCCTTGTCGCGGTTGAAAATTGGCCGGCTCGAACTTGTCCGCAACCCCATCGGCATTGGTATCCAACAATTGCCGCAAGTAACCAGGTCCAGAAACAAAGACTTCGTCATTGGGTCCAATGGCCAAGCAGTGGATGTCGTGAGCCAACGCATCGGTCGCAAAGCTTCGCAGCGAAAATCCCGTCATTGTGTTGGGCAAGGCGACGTCAACTTTTTGGACTGCAGTGGTCTCATCATTCGAGGAGGACGGGTGCAAACTCGCCTCTGCACGGTTCGTGGGCATTTGAGCCGCGGTTGTACCCTGCGAGAGAAAAATCGCGAGAAGCAAAACCAGCCCCGTGTCGACTAGGGGATTTGTGGCCACGGTTCGACTGCGCGACACGAGCCAAATTCCCACGACCAACGAAGCCAAACATCCGCCGAGAACACTGGCCACGACCGTCGTGGTCGGAGGAGCCGCTTGCAGGGCTTCGCGTGACAGTGCCAAGCTGGTCAAGATGCCATTATTGATCGCATGCAACAAAATTCCGGGCCACAAACTTCCACTGCGCAGACAGACCCATGCCAGCACCATCCCCAAGGCCGCCGTCACGAAAAAACGCAACGGAGCTACGGAACTCTCGACGACGAAATGGAACAGGCCAAACGCCAAGCCACTGAGGACGATCGCTACCCAATCGCGATTCTTTTGTCGCAAACTTTGCAGCAGTAGCCCGCGGAAGAACCATTCTTCACAGACGGCCGGGACAATTGCCAAACACAGCACGAGCACTGGCTTGGGTAACTCCGCCCAACCGCTGGTTTGTTGCAAAGCAAGTTGCACAACTTGATTGGACCAGGCCGTTGCTTCGGTGCCTAACATCCACGCGCGCCAATTGCTCAAGAGCCACAAGCTGAGTGCAACGAGTGGCCACAAACCAACACCCAACAAAACACCACCACAAGCCGCCGACCAACTCGGTCGCCGCAAGGCAAAGGTCGGTATCAAGGCAAAGCCGCGACCAAGAACCGCGGCCACGGGCAGTACCAAAAACAAAATGATGGTGAACAAAGTCATCGCTCCGACCATCCACAGAGCCGTGGCTTGAGGTTGCAGGCGCCCCAAGACTCCCAACATCACAAACTGCGTCGGAAACAACAGAGCCAGTACCAACATGCCAAACGCGGGACTGGGGATGAGTTGCGTTCGATTTCGTTGGAGCAGTTCACGCCAACTCCCTTGGCTGCCGTACAACACCGCGTCCGAGCCAAACACTTGGGCCGCCAAACTCAGCGCGGCGACCGAATACAGCAGAGTGCTGACGATCGACAGCCAAGCAAAATCCGCGTCGACAGCTCCCAACATCACATCACGCGACAATACCACCAAATTGACCATCGGGACAAACGACATCCAGAGCTCGGCCTTCAAGTTCGGCATCAAGGCCAATGCGCCCGGAGTCAAACTGAGCATCATCAAGGGAATCAAATAGGCTTGAGCTTCTTTGAACGACCGTGCGGCGCTGGTGACGACCAACAGAATCGCTGAGAAAAAGAAGGCAAAGAGCCCCAACAAACCAAACACCTGTCCCACCATGGCCAAGGATATTCCGTCCGCTCCCAAGAAGACCGTGTCCAATTTTAGAACCCAGATGGTGACCAACATCGAGATCACGTTAAGCGACGCCGTCAGCATCGCGACGGTCCACACGGCCACGTATTTCGCGGCCAAAATCCCGACTCGCGGGACAGGCGCTGCCATCAGAGACTCCAGCGTGCCTCGCTCTCGTTCGCCGGCAGTCAAGTCGATCGCAGGATAAACAGCGCCCGTGATCGTCATCATGATGAGGATCAGCGGAATCAGGGTTGCAAAACTAACTGCGGCAACGGCCGTCGGTTGGACCGCAATTTCCATTCGCGTCAACATTCTTAGCGAAGGCCCACGCGCGATGGCGAGTTTCGTATGGGCCTGCATCAAGTTGAAACGCTCGATTCGAAGCGCGATATAGTTGGCGGCCGCGCGCGAGTATTCTCGCGACGGATCGTAAATCATTTCCAAAATGGGCTCCGCATTGGGTTCCGTTTCTGGAGGTGCCCGAAGTTTCAACACAAGATCGACGGCCCCGTCGCTCACGTATTTTTTGTACTCGGGCGATCCCGCCAAGATCGACCAACTTTGTTCACCCAAAGGCAATTGTTCCGGCTCCACGGCCACCTCGGGCGAGGCCACCTCAAGTCGCGGCGACTGCGTCCTCCACAACAACTGCTCTTTGCGCAGCGAATCATCTGCTAAACCCAATTTCTCGCGGAGGTATTCCAACGTGGTCTCGGAGTCGAGCCCAATTTGGAACTTGGAAGTGGTCTCGGGATCCACCTCGCGTGGGATAAAGTTTTGCATCAACAAGCTGATCAACGGATAGACCAACAGCGGCATCAAGAACAAAGTCCCAATCGTCCGAGTATCACGCAGTGTTTCGCGAAGCTCTTTCAGCACCAACGGCTTCCACCGTTGCCAACCGTTGGTCCTTGTCAGTGACGGGGACTCGGTAGAAGTCTCTGAACGTTTCAAAAAGGGCATGGGACTCCGTCGACTTCGTTAGGTGATTTTGTACAACGACGCTTGCGAAACCGGGTTTGTTAGTCGGCAACATCGTCGCGGGCCATGGTTTTCCCAGTCGCGGTGTTTTCGCTCGTTCCTCGTCCCCAGGCCAAAAACACGTCCACCAAGGACGGCAGCCCCGTTTGCGTGGCAATCTCCGACCATGTGCCGTGTAACCGCATTTGCCCCTCGTGCATCAGACCCAACCGATCGCAAACCCGCTGGGCCTGCTCCAAGCGATGGGTGCTCAGGATGACCGCACATCCGCGGAGTTTCAACAGCTCCAAGTAATCAAACACAACTTGGCTGCCTAAAACGTCCAGCCCCAAGGTCGGTTCGTCCAATAACATGACGGGCGGGTCATGGATCAAGGCCTTCGCCAGATTGACTCGCTGTGTTTGCCCCGTGCTTAATACCCCACATCGACGGTCCAAGAAATCTCGCATCGCCAACTGATCTGCCAGTTCTTCCAGTCGCAAATCGGTCCGTTCCGGAGTGACTCCGTAGATACTGGAGAAGAAATGCAGCGTTTCGCGAACCGTTAGCCATGGGTACAGGCCAGTGTTCGCGGAAACAAACCCAATCCGCTGCTTGATGCGGTCCGGTTGCCGATCGGACCGAAACCCATCGACTTCCGCATAACCGGTATCTGGCGGGATCAAGCCCAGGATCATCCGCAGCGTCGTTGTCTTTCCGGCCCCGTTTGGCCCAAGCAACCCAAATACTTCGCCCGGTACAACCGTGAAACTCACGGATTGGACGGCCCGGACAACCCGGTCATGGGAGTGAAACGACTTGGTCAACCCACAAATCCGTAAACCGTCGGTGGGGTTCGGAGTCGCTTGAGGGCTAGCAAAAACCGGCAACTCCGGCGGACTGGCAGACGGTATCACAGGCACGTTTCCCCGAGAAAATCGGACTTCTTGATCAAAAAGGAGCGGACTCGACCCACGGAGCGACGCAACCGGAGCGAACCTGTCGAGCCGAAAAAACCGCAAGAAAACCACTTGTCCAACGACCCATTCCTTAGGTAAACTACCCGACCCGCCGAGGACCATCCTTGGCGCCCCATCATCCGATCAATGATCCCGATCAATTATTAGGTGCTCCGATGAAGTCCGACACTCACCCGCGTTACCAACCCGTCGTCATCAAGGATAAATCGGCAGATTTCGCTATTCTCACTCAATCGACGATGTCCTCGAAGGAAACGATCAAGTGGGAAGACGGCAAAGAATACCCCGTGATTTACGTGGACATCTCTTCGGCATCGCACCCATTCTACACCGGTCGTCAACAGTTTGTGGATACGATGGGTCGCGTTGAGAAATTCCGCAAGCGTTTCGGCGACAGCTACAAAAAGAAATAGTTTTGCGAATTCAGGGTCCCGTATCGAACTGGGTTCCAGAATCGATCAAACGACTTGAACAGGGGACATCCGTCCCCTGTTTGCGTTTGAAAGCACCAATGTCGGCCGCCATTGTAGGTCGCCAGTCCCTGGCGGCTCGCCAATGTACGCCGCCAGTCTCTGGCGGCTCGTGAATGTGGGCCGCCAGTCTCTGGCGGCTCTTCAACCTACTTCGCCAATCCCTAGCGTCGGCCGACTACGGGACCGCCACTTCATCCAACAGTCCCGCCATGATCTCTTCGGCCAACCGTCGATTGTTGCCCGCGCTTCCACCAGACGACAACAAGACGCGATGAGCCAACGTTGGGATCGCCAGAACTTTGATATCGTCCGGGATCACGAATTGGCGGCCTTGAACCAAGGCCCGTGCCTGGGCTGCCCGTTGCAGATGCAGCGCGCCGCGAGTGCTAACTCCGACCCGCAGGGCTCGGGATTGGCGAGTTCGATGGACGATTTCCAGAAGATAACGCTTCAATCGAGTATCAAACGTTATTTTTTGCGACTGTTGCTGGAGATCGATGACCTGCTCCCGGGTCAAAACACTTGGCAAGTGATTCAAGCCGAGATGCGGCAACTGCGAATCCAGAATCTTCAACTCGGCGTCCGCATCGGGGTATCCGACACTAATTCGCAGCAAGAAGCGATCCAATTGACTTTCCGGCAACGAATAGGTGCCTTCGAACTCAAATGGATTCTGTGTCGCGATCACCATGAACGGGGAAGGCAGATCGCGAGTCACACCGTCGATCGAGACCTGTCGATCGCTCATCGCTTCTAACAAGGCGGCTTGGGTCCGCGGCGGAGCGCGATTGATTTCATCTCCCAACACAAAGTTGTGGAAAATCGGGCCCGGATGGAATTCGAACTTGGCTTCGACCTGATTGAAGATGGAGCTGCCCACGATGTCGGCCGGCAGCAGATCTGGCGTGAACTGAATACGGGCAAACGTAGCCGCGACACTTCGAGCCAAAGCGCGTCCCAAAGATGTCTTGCCGACTCCCGGTACATCTTCCAGTAACACATGTTCGCCGGCCACCAAGGCGATCATGCAGAGCTCGACCACATCCCGCTTTCCTAAGATGACTTGGCCAACATTGGAGATAAGCTTTTCGATCAGGGGTTGGTCCACCGCATTGGTCATGCATCACTCCGACTGCGTAATCTTGGTTATCGTCGAGCCCGCCGGTCAATCGTGCCGCGTTTTCCGGGCATCGTCGAACCGCTACCGGTCCGGTACTGTAACAGCTTTGTACAATCTGGAACAGCGGCGGATACGACCTGGATGCACTCCTCGGCGCCGGTCCGCCGCGGGTATTCGATGGACGTTCAATCGATCAAGAACGGGGCGCTGCGTGCCAGGGCAGGGCCTCAGACAGTTGGGTCCACAGCCAAGTTCCCGTCAAAACGTAATCGGCTCCGTGATCGACGATACGACGAAAGGCGGCGTTGTCGCGAACGCCTCCTCCGGCAATGAGCGAAACCGTCGGAAAATCTCGGCGGAGTTCACGCAGGATCGGGCCGGTCGATGTTTCGTTCGAGCCGACATCGGCGAGGTTCAAAACAATCAGTTGCCGCACGCCCAGCTGAACGCTGAGCTCGACGACTTCCGCAAACGGCATGGCACCCCAAGATCTCTCGTTCTGATCCGTCCGATCCGTCTGATCCGACCGATCCGTCTGATCCGTCCGATCCGTCTGATCCGACCGATCCGTCCGATCCGTCTGATCTGACCGATCCTCGTGCCCAAACCAGCACCAACCCCCGTTGCGCCGAATCAAATCCAAACTCAGGGTCCACGGCCGAACACCCACAGACGCCAGAAGCGCGAACAAATCCGCTGGACTACGGCACGATTCCGTCCCCAGCACTGGATGACACTGGGCTCCCGAAAAAGAAAATCGCTGCGGGTGGTCACTACCCGAGCCCAAGGTGCAGCCGAGCCCCCGATCCCACCACAACGTCAGGCCGTCGCCCAGTATCTCCAGCGCCAAATCCGTGGCACCGGTTTCGCGGCGACCTTGCAACGCATCCAAGTCCGCCAAATAGAAATGGGTCACCCCCAATCGCTCACTGAGTTCCCGGACCAAGTTTTTGGGCGACCTACCAACCAATCGCGGAAAGGTCGTGAACAGTGGCTGGTACGCCTGGCGTTGCCCTGCATGTGCGTGTACCAAACCTCCGTCATACCAATCCAAAACCGCAACTGCAGAGGGAGTGAAGGTTTGCATCAGACCGATTATCGGGATTGGGAAAGTCGAACGTGGTGAAAAGTCAACTTAAACGGCAAATTGCATTGGCAGACGTTAATTTCCAAGCTAAAAAGTTGGACGGCGTCCCTCTCCCTTTCGCCCCTCGAGTTGTCTGTGAACGTATTATTTGCCAGCAGCGAAGCGGTGCCTTTCGCCAAGACCGGTGGTTTGGCAGACGTCTCGGGTACATTGCCCGTCGCACTCCGCCAACAGGGCGTTGACACCTGTTTGTTTCTGCCGGCGTATCGCTGCGTGTACCAATCCGGCCAACCGCTGGAACGGACCGGGATCTATTTCGATATTCCGATTGGTTCGAAGTTGGTGTCCGGACACTTGCTGCGTTCGAAGTTACCGGGGTCTGATGTTCCCGTCTACTTGGTCGATCAGCCACAGTACTTCGACCGCGATGGATTGTACAACGAACAGGGCCGCGACTACAACGATAACTGCGAACGGTACGTGTTCTTTTGTCGGGCCGTGGTCGAAGCTATTCGGTTGCTGAACCTACCCGTGGACGTCGTGCATGCCAATGATTGGCAAACCGGTTTGATTCCCGCACTCTT
>JAEUIP010000118.1 GCA_016795075.1 Planctomycetaceae bacterium
TCCGGAGTAAAAACATCAATGGACATACCGGACCCAATGATGTCTTGTCCCTGCGGCCCAAAAACCGTTTCCAAATTCCGTCGAATCAAACGCACCAATTCCAAGCGGTCACGCAAGGTGTAGCGCCCGTAGGGTCCAGCCACCCCATCGACCGCCTCCTCTTCCTGATACGCAATTTGCTGGATCGTCGACTCGGTACTTGGCGTTTCCGCTCGGCGAGGAGTAAACGGCTCGATGGCATGATCTTGAAATCGAACCAAAATTTCCATCGGGACCAACTTACCGAGGTTATCTTCGAACCAATGATAATCCTTCAGAATTTTGGCCTGAGGTTGAAACAGTTTCAAAAGCTGGACCGACGTCTGCACGTAGAAAATTCCATATCCCGCAAACGCCATGAGTGTAATGATGGTGACATTCACAACCCAATGATGTCGGGTCACGACTCGTCCAACCGCCATCCAAAATCGTTCCACCCAGTTCATCAGCCAACTTTCCTTGGCCGTCTTATTCGCGCGAGCAAAGTTCGGAGGAAAGACTTCTAAAGATGCCGGTAAATACGTGAACATCAACGCCAACGTACCCATCACGGCAATGCCCGAATAGAATCCAAACTTAAAGATCGGAGCGAGATTGCTGGTACACAGCGAAAACAAACCAATAGCTGTCGTAAATGCCGCCACAAACGATGGGAAGATCGCATGCTTTACCGCTTCCGAAACAGCGGTCCGACGTCCAGTCGATTCACAGGCGTCACGATAATAATTGATCAAATGGACCGAGCCGCTAATGGCCAATACGTAGACCAAACTGGGCATGGTCATCAAGATCGCATCCAAGCCCCCCCCCAACATCCACACGACGCCGAGACTGCTCAGGGCCGAGACACCGCCCACAAAAAACAGCATCAACGTGACTCTTAAGCTGCGAAAGCTCAACAGCGAAATCGAAATACCAATAATTCCTGAAAGAGACGCGAGTCGTAGCAATGTGATCGAACCCTCTTCGTCGATCGACACGTTGTCGACTGGCGGTCCACCAATATGGAGGCTGTCGGGACTGATTCCACATTCACCCGTCGCCAATTCCAAAATGCGGCCCCGAGGTTTCCCCAATAATCCGCGTCCCACCACCATGGAGAAGTCGTCAATCACGGGACCGTTCAGCGTAACCATGATCGCCGTCTGGCGCGGAGGGACAGGTAAGTTGATCCGATCCCACCAATAAATCCAGTACTTTAGTCGCTGCTCTTGAGACGCATTTTGGAACGCAACAGCGTCACCACCATGCTCCGTCTCGATCAACTCTTGAACGAACAGCGCGAGTTCCTCTTGCCACCCGGGTTGCATCATTTTGAATCGTTGTTCCGACAATTCGGTCCGCATCTTTTCGGGAGTCCAGTCGAATTCCTTCGACGGAGTTGGACCAAAGAACGCACCCGTCAAACGCTGATTCGCTTCGATTTGAGCCTGCAAACGCCGCACCGATTCGGACGACGTGTTCATGATGTTCAAACTACCGTTCTCACCAGACAATTGCTCCAAGAAATCTGGCCCGGTCTGCACGTCTTTGAATAGGCGCGCGAACAACTTGCGCGGGTCTCGATAGAATTCGTTGTTTGTTGGCGTTCCAAACGTGGCGATATGCTCGCCTTGTAATTTATAGGTTCCGGAAAATTGCTGCTCGAAAAACCGACCAACGGTTCCCAACAGATCACTCTCGCCCAACCACTTATAGACCTTGCCCTCTTGAGTGATGTAAAACCACTTGCCATCCCGCCCCTTGAACCAACGTTCGTGACCCGAACCGACGTTTTCATGATAGGTGTCGGCGTAATGCCACGCGTATTCGTCGCCAAGACGATGGGCCTCTTTTTCCTCGTCTGTAACTGCTTCGGAATGGGCCAACGACTCGCGCCGCAGCATCTTGACCAGGGCATGATAATTTCGGTCGTCTTCGTTGCAGCCGTCCCAACTAACCAGAACAAATTGTTCCCCCAAGAAATAATCGCGAAATTCAGCTAATTGCTGCGTTTCAATGAAGTGACTAGGCAGCCAATCCGAGACGTCGTTTCTCACGTCGTCGACCGCAAACCGCGCCGAGCGAGCAAAAAACGGGACAAGAAAGAACACCAAGCACAATACAAACATGGCCACGCTTCCGAAAAACGGAATTCGTTTAGCCAAAAAAGGTTTTTTCATACGATAAGTCGCGTATTCGTAGCTGCCAACTGTCTATGTCCGATGCCGCTACCCCAAAAAATCGGCAGAACCAGCATATCATAAACAGTCCGAATGTCTCAGGGTACCCCGAAGTTCGGAGGGGCGACCTTACAAGTTCACCAGCCACCCCAGATTAAATGCCAAAAATGGTCCAGCCCAACTGGGCGTGCGGCCTGTGGGCCCCGAGATTCCGGGCAGTTGGAAGCGAATGGGCCTGCGGCCTGGTCTTAGGGTAAATGAAGCCACGGTAGGACACCGATTGGCACGGATAATCGGGCGATTGAAAGTTGAAACCGCAAAGTGAAAAAGTTTGAGGAATCATTGTTTTTGTCGTGGTAATGCCGGACTATCGAGGTTCTGGAACGAATGCACCGCGAGACATCGGAAGGACGCCGAGAACAGGAAGTGCTAGGAGACTACTTGAACCCGAACGTTGGGCTCATTTGGTTTAGGCTGGATTTTGGGGCTGAGGGTAAACGCTAAGGATTTGACGCGAGATAAGTTCCGGATTTCGAGCGTCGAAAGCTTCGAAATGACCCTCGCTGGCTCTGGCGTGTGAATGTTTAATGATTATTGAAGAATGAAAAATTCAAAAGGTACCAAACGTCTAGTTTCAGGCATTCCGCGAGCAAACGATGGCTGTCAGCATTTTGCATTTTGCATTTTCCATTTTTCCGTACTCATTTCTGAACCACGTGTGAACCAAAAACGATCATTTGCTTGGCTGGCGGCCTCCTCGGGGCGAGTCGTAACAGTGTTCGCTTGACTTGCGGTCGCTGCTAGTCGCGAGAGGCCCACTTGTCCTAAATGGGAATACACGTCACCGCCCTGCGTGACGCATCTCGTCAAGATGGCCGTTCAGCCAACGGCGGGTTTGTTGCACGATGTAGCTGGCCAAGCTTTGGCGTTGGGCCGGTAAGAAGACGGACCCGGTATGCCCAATGGGCAACTGTTGCTGTAATTCGGAGGAGAGTTCGACAATGCCAGTTACCCGCGGCACCAAGAGCTTCAAGTCGGCGGTCGATTGCTCCGTAACAGAATGGGACTGAACAAATTGAGGTTTCGACTGTTCACTGGACGAGATCGGCTGGACCAACAACGGCCCTCCGAACTGACGTGCCAACGCGGGAGCAGGTACCGCAAGACTCGCGTGAGGCTGAATCCGAACCAACTTGCCTTGGCCAAGCGGCAAATTCGGAAAGACAATTTGAACTTCCGCATTTGCCCAAGCCTCGACACCGGCCAGATCATCTTGCGAAATCGAAATGGCCAACTCTTTCTGGCCGTCGTCAACCGACAGCACGACCATACCACGCTTGATATATTGACCGAGTAGTTGATCCAACTCGGGATGCCAGACTCGACCCGCACAAGGGGCACGCAATTCCAGATTGGCAACTTCGATTCGCCTCTCGGCCAACTGCTTGCGCAGTCCTTCGGCCAATCGTCGTTGGTTTTCGAACTCACTCCAATTGGCCTCGTCACGAGCTAATCTAGCGTGATGTTCCGCCTGTTCCAACTGAACTTGCAACGTTTGAACCTGCAGCCTCAACTCTGGATTGTCTAGCAGCGCCAACCGCTGGCCAATGACAACCTCTTGACCGTGTTGAACCTCAATCGACCGGACAAACCCATCGGACGCCGCACGCACTAATTTCTCGGTGGGATACCGAACGACAGCTGGTGCATTCAAGTAAACGGGGCCGGTGAGAATGGTTGTGAGCAACCAAGTCGTTACCCCGAGTACACCTGCCGAGACGACAACATTGACAGGGTTCCACTTCGTCCAGGGTCGATCTTGGCGGACAAACCGTACCAATTGCCAGATCGGATCCATCGCGTAATGAAGAATTGCCAGAATCGCGACCAACACACCCAGTCCATAAAACAGAGCGGCGGCCGCAATAACCAACGTGACCTGCAACATGATTTTCCAGAACACGGCCGCCAGACCATAGGTCGCTACCAAGATCCGCTTGTATCCGGGCAACAACATCGGCGGGGTTGGAATTCCCAAACACCAGCGCTTGGCAGTGCCCCAAATCCACTGTTTTCCACGCGAACTCAAGTTGGGGATCCCAACGAGATCCGCCAAAATATAGTAACCATCGAACCGCATGAGTGGATTGGCGTTGAACACAATCGTGCTGACGCCGGCACTGATCACAATCGCGTGCATCCAGGATGCCAAGGTCACATTGGTAGTCCAGGCCCAGACGATCGTCGCGATGGCGGCCAACACGACTTCCACGTACATCCCGGCGGCCGCGATGTGGATTCGTTTCCAGCGACTGGGCAGGCGAGCGGAACTGCTGACATCGACATACGCCAACGGCAGAAATAGAACCAGGAAAATCCCCGCGTCACGAACTTGGGCTCCATAACGTCGAGCCACAATACCGTGCGAAAGTTCGTGAAT
This sequence comes from Planctomycetaceae bacterium, assembly GCA_016795075.1. GTDB lineage: Bacteria > Planctomycetota > Planctomycetia > Pirellulales > Pirellulaceae > M30B19. The sequence goes on from JAEUIP010000118.1 coordinate 4,642, forward strand.
CACTTTGATCAGTAACCAAACCACAACCAACGGCAACCACTGTTGATCCGCCCAGATGGCAATCATTTGGTGCGAAAATTTTTCGCCGTGCTCGTACAAACAAAACAGGGCATACAGAACGGTCAAGCCTGCCAGCGGAAGCCAGCGGACATCGAACAGCCAATTCAACTTGGGAGTCAACAGGTTCAGCAATCGTGCTGGGCTTCCCAAGCTAATCGAAATGCTGATTGGGTTGGTCCACTTGATCCAATTGGTCCGCGTCTGCGCTCGGAAGGTTGCCTGTTGTCGTCCGATCGCTTGATCCGAATGATCGATCAGGAGTTGTTTGGTCAAGGCCCACGTAATGAGATTTTGGAAGTCGGTAATGGCAAGCGGCGGCAAGCCAATCACCTGCGGTTGACTGGCCAAGATATCACCAATCGTCCGCCGGCCATCACAAGCCAACAAACAGTGGGCTTCCCGAGCCCCAAGTTCGAAACACTTGCCTGCGACACTATCTTCCAAGATGTGAAACGCCGTCGCTCCTGCGGCTTGGCTGATCCGAAGATCTGTCCTCAAGCGCGGGCTGGGGTTTTGGTCTAAATTGGGAGTTGTTGGGAGCATCGTTGATTAGAACCATCCCAACAAAGAACGTGTCTTTTCGTACGGATAATGCATCCACTTCCAAGCCAAGGGATACGCGTCGCCCAAGATCCTGGCTTGTCCCTTCATCCCCGGTCTAAGTTGCCCAGCAAGGTTGGGGACATGAATCTCAGCAACAAAGATATTTCGATCCTCACGCGTCGTGGCCCGGGGATGGAATCGTTCAATCACTCCCGTGAATGTCTCGTAAGGAAAGGCTTCCAAACTCAGCCGTACTTCTTGCCCAATGGTCGAGTAGCGATACTGGTATTCCGGAATCTCGATTTGCACCATCAACTCTTCCAGCCCAGCAACTTCGAACAGATTGCTACCGACCTCGACGGGCGCTCCCGACAACTCCGTCAGATCACCCTGCACAATGGTGCCGGCGATTGGCGAGCGAATTTCGCGATTGCCCAAGTGATGGTTCAACAACGCGATTTCGCTATCGATCCGAGCAGCCTCCAATTCCGCAATGCGGGCTTTGGAGAAATCGCCTGCTGCCCGTGAAATCCGGATTTGATTTTGTTCGCGTTCGAAGGCCGCTTGCTTGCCGGCCAATTCGATCCGAAGTTCTCGATCGTCCATCGTGGCCAACAGGTGACCGGGTGTCACAACCTCACCCGGCGTGACAAAGACTTCTTTCAACGTTCCTTTGTACGGTGCGACTGCGTAACGGCGGTCGGTCGTCACCAGCTCGCAATCGCAGTACATCGTGTAAGGCATCGGCCAAGCGGCAACCGCCCCAAGTAGCAAGCACGCGGCCGCCAACCACCATCGCCAACGACGGACAAAACTCGCGGGTGAATCAATCCAACGCTGCCAAGCGGTTTGATGGACGCGCGTCGCCAATGCGGCTTGGATCTGAATTTGATCCAACAACCCGCGCCTGGCGTCTTCCCATTCGGGAGAGGCAATTGTTTTGTCGCCGCACATAAACAAGTACGCGACGACTTGGCCTGCCGAACGAACCGGAACCGCGACGACGGCGGGAATCATCAGTTCGCTGACAATGCTTTGTAGACAACGTTCGGTAGGAGTATGGATAGTGGGCGATTCGCTCGACTGCCGTTGCAAGAATTTGGGCGGTGCAGGTTGCCCCGTGACGAATCGGCCGATGGTCCCGTCGGAATGCAACAAGGACTGGGTTGCTTGAATCAGTTCAAAATAGATCCTGCTGGCCGGGTCAATTTCGGTAGCGCCGGAAATCGCCGCCACTCGAGTCGCGCGACCGTGACGCACGACAACCCAGGCCATATGCTGGACTTGGAGTTGTTCGGCCCAGCGCGTCGTCAAGTGAGTCGCTGCCTGAGAAAGATTCTGGGCAGACTCCAAATCCGAATTCGTTTTCGCCAATGACTGCCACTGACGCGTGCCCCGTTGTCCTTGGTCAATCTGTCGATCCAATTGCAAGGTACCTAGACACCCTACAAGCGTCGTCAACAGCGGCAGCGCGGAGTTCGTCATGTCGGCGCGAATGGCAATACTAAGTGCCTGTGGCGTGTGCCCAGGGATCATCAATGGAACGGCTAAAACTTGAAAAACTCCGATGACCTTCGATAGTTGACACTGCCGAGTTTCGATACATTGCTGCGACAACTCACGGGCCGTCGAGGATAATTCTGCAGGCAGGACGACTCCGGAACCCGAAGCCAATTTGAGTTTCTCCAACCAGTCCTCGATTTGAATCGGAGGAAGTTCACCAACCGGAGTTTCCGGCAGCCGAGAGGCATGCCACAACGCCGTCGGCTGTAACAGCTGAACGAAACTTTGCGTCACGGCCAGAACCGCCGCATCACCGCGCTGCTGCGCGATGATTGCCGCGATGGCTTGAGTGAATTTCAACAACAGTGCCGACCCGGTTCGTCCCTGCGAACCCAAACGGTCCGGAGACGTTGGAGGCACAGGCAGCGGCAACTGGGCCACCGTCTCGGTGCTCCAACTATTCCCATTTTCGCGCGCAAAATTCGGGCGATGATCGTGATGCATACCAGGAATCCTCTTCATCCTTGGAGCGGATTGGACACCCGGCGAAGTGCCACGATCCGAACTTGGTTCGTGTCTTACGGTTGGGTCGGACCGCTTGTCGGTAGAAACAAGGGGCTGCGATGCGGTGCAATAAGCAAACAGTCCGTCCCCGGCTTGATGGCGTGTTGGGTGTTATCGATCTGGACTCGTACATTGACCGTCTGCGAACTACGGTCGACAACAAGTCCCACCAACGAAACTTGGCCTTGAATCATGCGACCATCTACTTGAAGTTCGATCGACTGCAGGGCATGAAACGACTTGCTGACCGAAAACGGAACTGCAAAGTCGGCCTGCAGGGTCGTGGTGTCGATTAGCGTGGCAACATCCGAACTATTCATCGAAATGTACTCACCGACTTGGCGCGGCAACTTGGCGACGTACCCGGCGAAGGGAGCACGAATCGTCCGCTTTTCAACTTCAATTCGCAATCGTTCCAAATGCAACTGTTTTGTTTGATATTCGTGCCGCTTGTGTTCCAGAGTGGCCTTGGCCATCGCCAACTCTGCTTCCTCACGTTCCAATTCCAAGGGACGCGCACTGCCCGAAGCAACCAATTCCTGCAACTTGCCAACCGCAAAACCCAACAAGCGAACTCGTGCCTCCTGGACGCGGATTTCAGAAGTATTCTGGGCCTCATGTTGGGCGATCGCCAATTGGGCGAGATGGACCGCATCGTCCAAGCGCAACAAGGGCTGGCCTTGTTCAACGAAGTCCCCTTCTTGCACGAGAACTTCAGCCACCGTTCCGCTTTCGGTGGTCGCCACTTCAGCTCGGCGTACGGAGTCGGCGTATCCCGGATACTGTTCGGTTTGCCCGAACACTTGCGGGACCGTGCCAATGATTAAAAAGATTAGAAGTGCAGTAGCTTTCATGGTGGAACTCGATCTGAACGGAATTCAATCTCGATGGACCGACCCGATGGGGTCAGAGTTGGGCATTACCCAGGGTACCCTAGCTGACCGCTTAAGTTTGGCTAAATCATTCCATCCCGAAAGTCTGAAAATTCGTTCATGTCACCGCTACAACCAGTACAACCCTTGTCGGTAACGAAAACCTGGCACTGCGAAGATCTTATTTATTTGACAATGGCGATTTTTGCCAGAGCGGCCTCCGATCCTGCCACAAAGAGGGCATCCGAATCCCGAAGTACGGAATCGGGATCGGGCGACGGGATGATCCGATCTTGTAGCACGTCATGCAACGCGACGACCGTGATATCAAACTCTTGCCGTAGTTTCAGCTGTCGCAGCGTTTTGCCTTCCCATTGTTGCGGTACGGCCATTTCTTGAATACTGAATCCAGTACCCAACTTGACATAGTTCAAGAGAGCCGAGCCAGTCAAACGCTTGGCCAACGACGCCGCTGAATCACGTTCGGGAAAAATCGTTTCCCGCGCTCCGACTTTTTTCATCACGCGACTGTGATCATTGGAAATGACCTTGACGTAAATGTCGCGCACTTTCAGGTCTTGCAGCGCCATCGTCGTCAGAATACTGGCGGCGATATCATCACCCGTCGAGACTACCGCCAGGTCGGCTTGAGCAACCCCCAGTCGTTGGAGCACATGGACGTCCGTTCCATCTCCCACGGCGGCCCTGGCGACAGACGGGGCGATTCGATCGACCACGTCTCCATCAACGTCGATCACAATCACGTCATTACCAGCCGCAGCCAGCGCTTCGGCGATTCCAAATCCAAAATTGCCCAGTCCAACTACTACTGCGCGTTTCATCAGCATTTCCTCTCGTAACGTCGGTCTCGTGATGGAGAGGGGCAACCTCTTCCGGTACTAATCTTAGCCAATGTCAACATCCTCGTAGGCCAATCGAAACCCACGTAACGTTGGGCGTTGAATAACAAACGCAGCCACCAATGTAAGCGGACCCACTCGTCCAAAAAACATCAAAAACGCCAACAATACTTTGGAAAACGAATTCAAATTGGCGGTCACGCCCATCGACAAGCCCACCGTATTGACGGCACTGACCGCTTCAAAGGAGTACTTCAGAAATCCGTTCGGAATCGTTTTCTGACTTTCGCTGAATAACAAAAGCATGGTCCCAACGGCAATGACCGCACCTGAAATGGCCAAAAGGCCAACCGCGCGGTAAATCGTGTCTTCTCGAATGGAGCGATTGGCCCAGACCGTCGTTTCGCTACCTCTCAATTTTGACCAAGCGACCAGACCGATCAAGGCAAACGTGGTCGTCTTCAAACCACCCGCGGTTGATCCTGGCGAACCCCCAATCATCATGAAAATCATCGTCACAAAGTTGGTACTGTCGCAGGCGGCAGCGTAGTCGATGGAATTAAACCCTGCCGTGCGAGCCGTCACACTCATGAACCAAGCATTCATCAAACGGTCGTACCAGGGCATATGAGCCAAGACCCCGCGCCACTCCAAGATCGTAAAGACAACCAACCCCGCCAGCACCAAGATCAGGGTGACGCCTAATACCAATTGACCGTGAATGGACAAACGCCTATGAGTTCCGCTGCGATTGGCCCACCATTTGTGATAACATTCCTCCATCGTCAGAAATCCAAGACCACCAACGATGATCAGACTGCCGATGACTAGTAGGCTTAGTGGCGAATCCTGCAAGCCAATTAACGAATCGCTATGCGTCGAGAAACCTGCGTTGCAGAAGGCACTGATCGAGTGAAAGACTGCCGGCCAAATCGCTTCACGATACCCCATTTCCTGCGACCAGATCAGCCACAAGCAGATCGTTCCTAGCCCTTCAAAAACCATGGTGAACCGGACCACATCCAGAATCAAGGCTCGAACGTCTAGCTCCGGTAGACCGTCCCGTGCCCCTCCGGTGGCCAACGACTCGGAACGTAGCGAGAGTTTCCGCCCTAGCGCCACAATGATCAGGCTGGTTAGTGACAACATCCCCACGCCACCCAACTGAATCAGCACCAACAAAAACAATTGACCAGAAAACGTAAAACAAGTCGCGGTGTCCACGACGATCAAACCCGTGACGCAAACGGCACTGGTGGCGGTAAATCCCGCATCGATCAATGACAACGGCTGACCGTTTTGGTAAAAACTCGGGATCTGGTTCAACCCCAATGTTCCCAAGATAATCAAAAGCAGGAATGAACCAATGAACATTTGAGGTGGAGTGAGTTTCTGCCACCACGCAATCGAACGACCTGCCGGTACATCCCAACGATGACGAGGTATGATCTGACGTCTTTTTACCATTTTGGGCGAGCCGAGGTACCAGCGGAGGAGCAGCGTCATTCGCGCTCTACGGAACCCAATACCCTAGTTCTTCTCACAACAACCGGCAATACCACGCCAGAGACCATCATGCCGAGCAGGTCGATCGACTCTCCAAGTCGAATGCTCGCTGACGTAAATCAATAACATGGACACCAACACGGTCAAACCCGCTCATCCGATTTATTGAGATTCAGCTAGGTAAACTCGCTTGACAATTAACCTGGGCGACCACAACACGAAATCCGCGACTTTGCCAACTTCGATGCTCCCGTAATCAGCGGCAATCCCGACTCGTTCAGCCGGCGTCAGACTCGCCATCCGAATGAGGTCAGGCAGGGGAGCCTTGGTCGCGCGCTGCATGGTTCGCACCATATGGTCCATCCCAACGACCGAACTTGCCAAGCTGCGACGGTCCAAAGTCCAACCGACACGACCATCACTATAGAACGTGGGACCATCCGAATCGGAGCCAAAGCGGTACTCGCCTGGCGGCTGGTCCAGCGCCCGGCTGGCATCGGTTACCAAACACAAACGCTCTGGACCTTTGAAACGATAAGCAAATCTCAACAAATCATCGGACAAATGACAGCCATCCGCAATAACTTCGGTGCTCATTTCGGGCTCCATGAGCACAAACTGTTCCATTCCCGCCTGCATCGGCGTCCCACAGCGCGCTCGCAGAGATGTCACAGAACTCATGGCGCACCAGAAGTGATCGACATGTCTCATTCCGACCCGGAACGCAGCCTGCATTTCGGCATAGGTGCTGTTGGAATGTCCGCACGTCACCAAACAGCCGCGTTGACTGGCGTAGCGATAAAACTCGGTCGCTCCCGGCAGTTCGGCAGCGCATGTGGCAACCCGCACCATGTTGGTCGAAAAATAACGGCGATACTCTTGTTTGTCCGGTGGACGCTGCTGATTTGCCAAGTGGCACCCAACTTTGTCTTTTGCAAAGTATGGACCGTACAAATGGACTCCCCCAATCCGAGCACCTGCTGCCATGCGGCTGCCCGCGATCGATGGTTGGTCCGTAGGTCGTGGACCACTCCGCGAACCTACGTTCGAACCTGGCTCGATCCTCGACGAAGAACGGTCTGCCTCCTGCACCTGAGCACACGCGGCGATCATGTTTTCCAATTGCTCCGCCGAGGCGGTAGTGGTTGTTGGAAAGAGAGTGGTGGTACCATGCACAAGATGGGTTTGACACGCCGTTCGCACGGCGTCGATCGTCCCATCCATAAAGTCCGCTCCACCGCCACCGTGCACATGAATGTCGATCAAACCTGGCGTCAAATAACCTCCCCCCAGTGAAACGATCTTGGCCTCTTGGGGTCGCTTTCTCGTATTCGGGCGAATCGACTCAATACGTCCGTCGCGCACCAGCACATCATGGTCCAACAACAATCGATCTCGGCCAACAATCTGACCATTCGTGTAGAGTACGAGTTGAGAAGTCAATCTGCAGCTCCGCGCTCGATGACTTCTTCTGCCTCGCACAACGGAATCACGCGATCCGTCGAATCAAGAACGTCTTGCATGGTCACTCCAGCAAAGGCTTGCTCGGTTGCCGCATAAGCTTTGTCCAATTCGGCGTGTAGCGGACAAAGTGTCGTGTGTGTCTTGAGACCTAATGGGCAATGACGAATCCGTTCTAACGGCGAAACTGCATTGACTACTTGGAGGATGGACACCTCCTTCGCTGACCGGGTCAATTCGTAGCCGCCGCCAGGTCCCGGCCGCGATGTCAGCAAGTTCGCGGCGACGAGGTCTTGCAGTACTCGCTGTAAATATCGTCGCGGAATTTTCGTCTTTTCCGCCATCAGTTCAGCAGCGGCCGGCTGCCCGGGTTGCGACGCGAGCAGTGCGACCGCTCGCAATGCATATTCGGCGGTCTTTGATAACATGCGGGGCTGCCTTGTGACGCGTGGCCTCTACTTGGTCCAGTTAAAAATACGATTGCCGCTGCGAGACTATTGGGCGTTACTTGACGCCCGCCGAATCCAGTTTAAAGCCCGTCGCTTCAAACGCAATGCGGCCACCCACGACCGTCGCCAACACTTTGGTGGATGGGATTTGTTCCTCGGGACAGTGGAGCAAGTCCTGCGACCAGATCGTTAAATCGGCATATTTCCCGGGAGTTAGCGATCCCTTGAGATCTTCTTCAAAGCCACCCTCTGCCGCCCAGAACGTATAGCTTTGCAATGCCTCGGGTCGTGTCATGGCCTGCTCCAAGAAGAACTCGGGGCCACCCGGCAATCGCCGCGCTACAGACGCGTAAAAGCTGGCCACAGGACTGATCCGTTCGACCGGCGCATCGGTCCCGTTGACGATCTTTGCGCCACTATCAATCAACGAACGCCAGACGTAGGCTCCTTCGGCGGCACGCCGATACCCCAATCGCTGCAAGACATAGACCGCATCCGACGGACAGTGAATCCCTTGCATCGCCGGGATGACGCCCATTTCTGCAAAACGTGGAATATCGCTTGGGGAAAGGTGCTGTGCGTGCTCGATTCTCCAACGTAGCGTCTTGGCTCTGGTTCGCCACTCTCCTGCACTGTGTTCTGATTCGTCATAGGTCTCTTGAAAAATCCGTTGATACAAGTCCAATACTTCTCGGTTCGCGCGATCACCAATTGCATGAACACACAATTGATAGTTTTCGCGAATCGCTAATCGGGCAGCTTCTTCAATCGACGGGATCGTAGAAGTATTGAGCCCCACACTGGTGCTTAGATCTTCATACGGACTTAACAGCCAAGCACCGTGAGGCCCCAACGCTCCGTCAATCGAACATTTGATCGCGCGAACCGCCAGAAACGGCGAGTCCTGACTCTCCGTTCGGACGCGGGCCAAGTGTCGCTCGAGTTGTTCGTTCGAATCACGCGCCATGACCCACAGACGCACGGATAACTGATCCTCGCGCGCCAAGTTTTTTAGCTCGTCGATCGTTCCGATGGTACTGCCTGCATCGTGAAATGTCGTGATCCCGTTTTCGAGGCAAGCTTGCGAAGCTCGGTGAATCGCATCCAACCATTGCTCTCGCTTGGCTTCTGGAGATAGTCGTTGCTGGGCCTGATTGTAAACACGCTGCACCAGCGCCGCGGCGGTCTCGCGAAAAACACCGATCGCTTCTAATTCACCTGTCGCAGGATCAACGGCCTTGAGTAATTCGCCACCTGGAGGATTTGGAGTTTCCGCCGTGACTCCCGCCAGCTTCATTGCGTAGTCGTTCGCAAAACTCGCATGACCGCTGGCGTGGGTCAACAGCACCGGATTCTGCGGTGAAACTTCACTCAACTTATGATGACGCGGATATCCGTCGACATGATCGCTCGGTGGTGTAGCCCACTTCTCTTGATGCCAACCTCTTCCGACGATCCATTGACCAGGTTCCAATTCGGAGGCCGCGGATTGGACTTGGGCGATAATCTCATCCCAGGATTTGGCCGCGGAGAGGTCCAGCATTTGAAGCGACTGGCCCAAACCAAGAAAATGGCCGTGCCCTTCGATGAAGCCGGGCGTAACGCAACGACCACCGGCAGACCAGACCTTTGTTTCCGGGCCAATCAGTGGCTGCAACTCCTCACGCGTGCCGACTGCCAAAATGCGATCTGCTTGAATTGCCAATGCCGTTGCCAAGGGTTTGGCCACATCAACCGTGTGGATCTGTGCGTCCACCAAAATCACGTCAGCCAATTGCCTCGGCGAGTTGGGTTTAACTTCCTGTGCCGCAATCGCCGCGCACCACCAACTCAACCCAATCAAACCAGTAAGAAATGACCCACGCATTTTTCCACTCCCAACGAAGTTGGCTCGACATGCACCTTGCACGAACTGAACATATCGCAGTATACGCAGTAATCCAAACACCTGCTAGGCAAACGCCGAAGTGGCCTGATCGATCGGCATTCGCTTCACATTGCGATGAACAACTTGCCTCGTTGTGTTTTCCGCAACTTTGAATAGATTGTGAGTGATTCAAGCCCGGTTCTACCGCGGGAGGATTTCCCGGGCTTTCGCGGTATCGAACGCTGCGGGATTGCTTGGACCCTTTTGGATGGCTGGAGGAGCCCGCCGATGGCTGGCGACGAAATCGACAACTCGCTCCAACATGTACGGCACAAGCCACCGACGATATTGGATCAACCTCGGGAGCTGATCCTGGCTTGTCCACAATTCAACAGCAACGTCAATGTATCGCGGATTGTTCGGTTGCTAGGCTGTTGTGGCGTGACCCGCATGATCATCAGCGGTCGCAATAAAATTGACCCGGATATCGCGCGCGATGCTATCCAAGCCGTACAGTTGGAGACGCGAAGTTCGCTGCCGCCCGTCCTGAAACGACTCGCCGCCGAGGGCTACCGAATTGTGGGCTTGGAACAAACCAATCGTTCGCATGACTTGATGCAGTACAAGTTCGAACGGCGCACGGTGCTGGTGTTGGGCAGCGAACGTCAGGGAATCACGCCTGATGTGCTGGCCTGCTTGCACGAATCGGTCGAAATTCCGGTTTGGGGCATGCCCTACAGCTACAACGTCGCCACCGCCGCGACCATGGCAGTCTACGAGTATTGCCGTCAATATCCCAAGGGTTAGCAGCACGCCCAACCAACGCGGTGCAAAAAATCCGTACCCCTAACCGATGCTTGAACACGATCAAGTAAGGGGGGGCATTCGGTGATCCCAAGCGTGCCCGTTTCCGATGGAGAACCACGCTTGGTGATGTCTAATGGCCCGCAAAATCATAAATTGACAAAA
>JAEUIP010000119.1 GCA_016795075.1 Planctomycetaceae bacterium
GTCGCGACACCAATCCACCCGTCAAAAAGCACTATACATGCGGTGGATATTTGCTTTTCACACTTCAATATGAGCTTCGTGTTGCCAGGAAAGCGATTGCAAGACGCGATCATAAAATGCTAACACCTGCGGTCGCACATTTTTGTAGACGAGATCAAGATCCGGGAGGTTACTATCGTAAGTGCCCTCCGGATCGTTGTCGCTCACCCAGCGACGAGTATCATTCCGATTGAGAAGATAATCAGTCAAAGTTGGGTAACGCTCATGTGATCCAAAGCACTCAAAACCACAGTGCACACGACCGTCTTCGTCCATGAAGAAAGGAGATCCATATCGGATCGGAAACATCCACCGGACATGATTCCCGATCAAACAAGCCTGGGTATTAAACAATAGAAAATAGTCGTTGGCAATTTGTCCGTGCTGTCTTCCTTGAAAAAGTCGCGGATACCACAACTCAAAAACATCTCCACGTAGTGGTCTGAAAGGAATGAATTCTCTTCCATGCATAATCGCAGCCGACTTGGGCGATAGCCTTAGATAGGATTTGAAAACGCCTAGAGCGTGTTCGTGCACGACATAGCCCAGGTCGTTTAACGTTGTAACGATTCGATTCAGCCGACATCGCGAAATAATGTTGTTTTGTGGCACAAGAAATGTCCCTAGTCCTAATTACCATTATCAATCAATGGCAGCCTTGGCTGCAAGTCGCAGGATCCACCTACAACGCTTGGAATGATTACCAGTTCGCGACAAAAATCTAGGTCACAATGATCAGCATGGAACAAATGTGTCGGAACAGGATTTTCTCCGGTACCAAACGGAATTCCGAAGGGCGCGGTATGACAATTCCTTCTACAAACTGGAATGATGCGACCGGTTCTCGGGCGAGTTGCAGGGGTGATCGACTTGAGGTTTTGAGTTTCGAATTGCGAGACGAAGAACAACTCGAAGAGAGCGGTAGCGCTGATGGCTTTTTTTGATGTCGAGATAAGGCTAACACGTTGACGCCCTCGATGCGCTAGCTGCCTTGGTCGGAACTCGGGCTTATTCTAATCGAGCACTTACGCCCGCAGCAAGCGAAATCAGCTACAGCGGACTGGGATTTTTTCAGGCATGGCTCAGGTGTTCAAAGGTCAGGCGACGCGATAGTCGAGCGAGCGCCCCGATCGCTCCGCCTGTCTCCGAAAAACGCTTTTGCACGCTTTGAATTTTTTTTCGTTTGGGCCTCAGACTCATCTTCACTTCCGGCACGATCGAGGCGCTCGTGCTACTATGTTTCCGGCACGATCGGGGCGCTCGTGCTACTATGTTTCCGGCACGATCGAGGCGCTCGTGCTACTATGTTTCCGGCACGATCGGGGCGCTCGTGCTACTAACACGATCGGCCTACTGGCAGACGTGCTAGAAGCAAAGTCTGCTTCACGGCCTTTAAAACCTTGGAGCCTGTTCTATAGCTGTCCTGTAGCTGACCAGTCATCAACCCATTGGCATAAAGCCAATGGTGGCGACTGCTCATGCACTGCCAATCGAGCAGTGAGGACTACAATCCGACGGATGCGGCTTTCGCCACCTATCTTGCAATCCGAACCGCCAGCGTCTAAAAGTCTTGCGTAAGATCGAGCAAACAAATTGACTCATCCGAAGCGATACCAGGAACCCGGGATGCAACTTATGGGAAGATTGAATCATTTTCGTTCCATTGGGCGAGGGATCTCTTGGTTTTCGACGATCGTGTTGCTTGCATCCGTCGCAACCGTTGTCGCCGACGATTACGCACCACAAGTGGGTTCGAGTCATGTCGCGTTCACGCTTCCAGCCATTGACGATGGCCGGCCGGTTTCGCTCGCGCAGTTTCGCGGCAAGAAGGTGCTCTTGATTCAGTTTGCTTCGTGGTGAGCGGGCTGCCGCCAACATGTGCCGGTCTGGCACAACAAGACCAAAGATTGGGTGGCGGCCGGTAAGTTGGTTGTTCTCGGGATCACTCAAGAACAACACCCTGATCGCTGCCGACTCTTCGCTCAATGGCAAAACTTCGATTGGCCCATTCTTTGGGACCCGATCAACATTTTGGAATCAACGGCCGTACCCATTATCATTGCGATCGATGAACATGGCATCGTTCGTTCTACCCATCCGCGCCCCGAGACACTGGAAGCGGAATTTCTGAACGTTGCGTTTTTACCGGATGCCGTTGGCGAAGCAATCACCAATTCAAACAATGCTGCTCAGCAACCAACACGACCGGACATCGCCGCCTTGCAGCAACAAGCCCAGCAAGAAAAAACCGCCGGTGCCCAGCTCGAATTTGCAGACGCCGCGATCTTGTGGGGCGGGACCACGGAAGTGACGACGGCGATCGATGCGTACTCGAACGCGTTGATACAAGCACCCGATGATGGGGGCGCCCTGTTTCGTCGCGGAGTGGCGTATCGGATTCGCTATGATTCGGAACGGCGGCAACCTGACGACTTTCAAAAAGCGGTCTTGAGTTGGGAACAGGCGTTGGACAAGAATCCCAACCAGTACATTTGGCGTCGTCGGATCCAACAATATGGTCCACGACTGGAGAAACCTTATTCGTTTTATGATTGGGTCGAACAGGCTCGCAAAGAAATCGTCGCGCGCGGGGAAACTCCCGTGACGTTGATCGTCGATCCGCAGGGAGCCGAATTGGCTCGACCGGCTCTTGCGTTTGCCGTGGCTCCGGAAGAAGTTAAATCTCCCGACCCTGCAGGTCGCATCCAGCGCGACACGGACGGCTTGATCGTGCCGGAAATCATATTGGTGCCATCTCGCGTTCGGCCCGGCGGTTCCACTCGAGTCCACATCGCCCTGGCCCCCAACTCGGAACTCCGTGCCCATTGGAATAACGAATCCGAACCGCTCGTCCTTTGGGTGGAGTGTCCTGATGGCTGGAAAGTTTCGCAAAGTCGGCATGTGGTTGCTCCGTTAGATGGCCAACCAACGAGCGACGAAACTCGCCGCATTGATTTTGAGGTCCAGATTCCGCACGATGCGAAGGGATCCATCCAGCTTCAAGTTTTCGCTCTCTACAATGTTTGTGAGGACAAAGACGGAGTCTGTCAGTATTTGCGTCAAGACTTGCTGATCCCCATCCAAGTCAATTCGGAACCACAATAGGTTTTCTCCCAAACTGGGTCTGCCGCTTTGCAGGGCATGTAAAAATCTCGGACAAAAAGGCAGGACCGGAGTGGGTCAGCCCCTTTTGGGACAGAGCCTAGGAAAAACGCTCGTGATGTCGCATAATGAGACGGTGCCGAATCGGCTGGTTCTGAGACTTCTAGATTTGCGAGACACATGAGCGCGTCCCCGAAAATTCCCACGATCGGCTTGGAAATGAAAGTTGGCCCCCGAGCTGGGTCACGGTTCGAACTGGATCCGAAAATCAAGACGTTGATTGGCCGCGGAATGCAGTGCCAGATCCAGTTGCAGGACCCACAAAGCTCGCGAATCCACGCCACGGTCTACTTCGACGACGATCGTTGGTGGATTCGTGACACCGAAAGCTCCAATGGGACGTACGTCAATGGGCAACGGATCAACCATGCTCAACTAAGCTACGGCAACGAGTTTCGGATTGGTTCGACGGTGTTCAGCTTCCAGCAGTTCACAGGCCCGGCCGCGGGCAGCGACCATCGTTCGACGATCGACCAAACGGTCGTCTTTGAAAATCAACTACCGCATGACGACACCGGCCAGTACACGCTGGGGTTCTTGAAGAACGTGGCCCAAGGCGAAGATTTTTTCTTCTTGTTCCAATTGGCTGTCAAGTTGCTCGGGGCCGAAACTCCCGAACAAGTCGTGCGGCTGAGCCTGGAGCGATTGGTCCAGCGCACCGATGCCAACGTCGCGGGCTTTTTGTGGCTCAACGAAACGGGGCAACTCAAACCCAAAATCGTGTGGCCGGACGATGAGTCGCAAAACATTCAACTGCAACCCAAACTGACCGACCGAGTGGTCCAACATCGCCGAGCGATTCGGGTGGAGCATGAAACGGAAAACGGCAAACGCGAGTTCGTTGATTCGATCTGTGTTCCCGTGCTGCGCGAAGGTGCCGTGGTCGGAGCGGTCCATATTTACCGACGACAACACAAGTTTCGCGATGAACATTTTCGCTTGGCCTGTTCGGCCGCGAACATCATGGCGTTGGGACTGACCCGAGCCAATCGACACGCATTATTGGAAGCCGAAAACGAACGCTTGGCCAAATCGGCCGCCGAATCCGACGAATTATTGGGCGAGAGCAAGCCGATTCAACAACTCAAGGCCAAGATCCAAAAGATCTCGAAGGCCACCGGATGCGTGTTGGTGCGCGGCGAAAGCGGTTCCGGCAAAGAGCTTGTCGCTCGAGCATTGCATCGGGCCAGTCCCCGGAGTGACCGCCCGCTATTGTCGGTCAATTGCGCCGCGATCCCGCGCGATCTGATGGAGAGCCAACTGTTCGGCCATCGCAAAGGCGCCTTCACTAGCGCGGATTCGGACCATCAAGGTTGGTTCCAACAAGCCGATAGTGGAACGCTGTTCTTGGACGAGGTCGGAGAATTGACCTTGGACGGACAAGCCAAACTGTTGCGGATCTTGGAAGGCCACCCGTTTTTGCCAGTCGGTGGCACGCAACAATTGACGGTCGACGTCCGAGTGATCTGCGCGACGAACCGCGATCTGCGCGAGTTTGTCGAAGAGAAGAAGTTTCGCGAAGACTTGTTCTACCGGCTCAGTGTGTTCGAACTTTACGTTCCACCCCTGCGCGAACGTGGTCCGGACATTCAGTTGTTGGTCGAACATTTCTTGGATGTGTTCAAACACAAACACGGGCGGCCCGACCTGAAGCTATCGCCCGAGGGTCGTCAAAAACTCTTGGGATATCAATGGCCAGGGAATGTTCGTCAGTTGCGGAACGTCATCGATAGCGCCGTGATCATGGCCGATTCCGATTTGATTCTGGCCGAGGACTTAGGGTTGACCTCGACCAGTCCCGATCGCATGGAAACTTTGCGAATCGATCATTGGGAACGCAAATTGATTATTGAAGCCCTGCAACGTTCCGAGAGCAATATTCCGCAGGCGGCCAAGTTGTTGGGGATTTCCCGCGCGACACTGTACCGCAAGATTGACGACTATGGATTGAAGCGATAGATGTTCAACGCATATCAATGTCCCACATCGCGTCGACCGTTGACGTTGGCCTCCGCAGAACTGGTGGCCAAAGTGAACCAACAGATTGCGGATCAACGCCTCGTGACCGTAGAAGGGCAGGGCGTTTTGCAACCGGTCGACGGAGGTTGGTACTGTCGGCAATCGCGACGATTTTATCCGGTGCGCGACGGAATCTTATCTTTGATCGCCGACCAAGCGATGGACTTACCACAACCTGTGTTCACGGAGCAAGATCTGACATGACCCCAGCCAAGACCATTTTTAAACGCATCATCGACGGCGAGATTCCTGCCAAGATTGTTTTGGAGAACGAACGTTTCTTAGCATTTCACGACGTATCGCCGCAAGCGCCGGTCCATGTGTTGGTGATTCCGAAACACGAGATCGTTAGTTTGGCGGATGTTGGCCCAGCGGACGCGGCTTGGTTGGGTGGGATCATGGTGTTCATCCGCGACGTTGCCGAACACTTGGGACTTAGCAAGGGCTATCGAGTCGTCACAAACATCGGCAGCGACGGCGGCCAAAGCGTCCCCCACCTTCACTTCCACATCTTAGGCCAACGCCAACTCCAATGGCCACCCGGATAGTAAAGCGAGCGCCCCGATCGCTTCGCAAATAGTAAAGCGAGCGCCCCGATCGCTTCGGATGCAAGACAGACGCAGAACCAACCAACGCCTCAAATCGCGAACCGTCTGTTTCCCGCTCCAAATGTTCCAGCAAACTCAAAGTTCTTCTCCTCCCCAGGAGCGATCGGGGCGCTCGCTCTACTATTTCTCCCCAGGAGCGATCGGGGCGCTCGCTCTACTATTTCTCTCCAGGAGCGATCGGGGCGCTCGCTCTACTATTTCTCGCCAGGAGCGATCGGGGCGCTCGCTCTACTATGACTCTCCAGGAGCGATCGGGGCGATCGGTCTACTATTTCTCGCCAAGGGATTGGGGCGATCGGTCTCCTATTGGAGGCACGTCCCTTTGAACCGGCGAAAATGTGCGTGGCCGCGACTTCCCATAATCCACGCCCCGCGATACGATCATGACGCAGCTTCACGGTCCCCGGACGTACAACTTCATGTTTATCGATTGTTTTGCTTGGTTGGCCCAGATCGAATTCTTCGGTGGGCAGCAATTTGCGACCTCGGATTTGGCCGTGGTCGGATTGTTGCTGGTATTGGAAGGCGTCTTGTCGATCGACAACGCGCTTGTCCTGGGTTTATTGGCCAAACGCCTGCCGCCCTCCCAGAGAAAACGGGCTTTATCGTACGGATTGATCGGTGCGTTTGTCTTCCGTTTCTTGGCCATTGCGACGGCGACGTTCCTGCTCCAATGGACTTGGGTCAAATTGTTGGGTGGCGGCTACTTGCTGTACATTTCTCTCAAGCATTTGTTTTTTGAATCCCACGAAGAAGAGCCCGACCAAATCAACCTGGATGAGCAAGGAGATCCAATCCTTGTCGTGGCCGAAACTGGCCAGCCGATCTCGGCCGAACGCGAATTGGTAGAAATCGCCGAGCGGGTTCCCTTTCCATTGGCGGACGGCGAAGGATCGGTGCTCGAAAATACTTCCCAGCAAAGCTCCGTATCTCCGGGTACAACTTCGAGCCCCGTCCTCAACATGCGTAAGTTTTGGTGGACGGTGGTTGTGATCGAAATGACCGATATCGCTTTTGCAGTCGACTCGATTGTCGCGGCGATTGGCGTCGTGGGTAGTCCGCCGCCCGGAACCCCGGCGTCGGCACCGCACCCCAAGCTATGGGTCGTGATTCTGGGCGGTTTTCTTGGCGTGGTCTTGATGCGGTTTGCCGCAGCGCTGTTTATCAAACTTTTGGACCGGTTTCCGCGCTTTGAGACGGCAGCGTATCTGTTGGTAAGTATTATCGGCCTCAAGTTATTGGCGGATTGGGGACTGAACAGTGATTGGTCCAGTTATGGATGGACGGGCAATGTCGAATGGGCGAAAGCTTATTTGAGTTGGCTGAAGGAAAATTGGATCTTCACGCTACCAACTGAGAGTCACGAACATCCGCACTTGATCGATTTCCACGACTTGCGCCGACCCGAGTGCATCCTGTTCTGGCTTTCAATGGTTTTGGCGTTTTGTGTAGGTTTCCTACCCAAACGATCCGCACCGAAACATTGACCGACATCGTCGCGCGAGCGCCCCGATCGCTCCATCCGCAGATCATAGTAAAGCGAGCGCCCCGATCGCTTCGTTAGCACGAAATAGTAAAGCGAGCGCTCCGTTAGTAAGAAATAGTAGAGCGAGCGCCCCGATCGCTCCATCTGCACGATGTTCCTGTTGTTTTAGCCGCAAAGTCAAACTCCACTGCAAGACCAAACGAAGACCGGAATATTGCCGCAACTTCGGTCCTTGGTGCGAACATCACTTGACTCCGTTTGCATTGCGTCTCGCAGTCACCACGCCCACGCCGAAGTCTGCTGAGTCCAGAAAATTCCCTTCCGTGTTGTCGGGGCCTTTTCCGCCTGTCGCATGAATCGCTGTGTAGGCGAAACGAAGCTTGTGCCCGATCGCTTTGATCGAAGGTTCTGAGGTGCTGTCATACACCGCCCAGGCATTCGCTCCAGTGGTGTACTCTTTGACAAATAGCTCTTGGTCGTCGTCGCCACCCTCCGCATTGTCAGCACCCAGATCAGTGATGGTCAGTTTCAGTGTGTCCTTACCGTTGCGACCACGATGGGCGAACGAGAACTCAATCACGGCGTCTTGAGCGATATCGGCCTGATCCTTGTACAGAGTCCCCTCTTCTCTTGCGTTGAGTTCCACAAACTGATCGCCTTCGTAGGCGTCGACGCCAAGAAAGCCGGTTGACCAGATTTCGAACTGTTCGCTTGTGGTTTTCCATCCCGGTATTCTTGTGCGGAATTCAAAAGCTCCATTTCGAATGCGAGGTTCTTCGAAGCCGGGATTGGCCGATTCGTAGCCGCGTGGGAGTTTGAGTGATTCCCTGACAACCGGTGCGAGATGAGGCTCAAGATCAAGTTCTTGCTCCTCATACTGCGACTTCAGTTCTTGAAACGACGACTGCAGGTCATCGTACAATGATGCATTGTCAGGCTCGTACTTCATCAGCCATGAATAATGGAACAGTGCTGCAAACCAGTTCTTCGCCGTGGCGGCTGCTGTTGCCTGCTCTTGATGCCACTCTGGCTCAAACCGGGCTTTCGCGGCCCGGTAGGCTTTTTCATGGGGTGTGTTTCGGTACTCTCGGTCGACCAGCAGGACGTGATTGAACTCGCTGGTAACAAACCATCGGCCATCTGTTGAAACTTGTTTTTGCTCCGCTGGCGGTTCCCATTTTGCGTTCGCCTCAGGCAAGAAGGTCGCCACGTTCCAGACGATTCGTTCGCTCGGTGATTCAGAAAAGATCCACTGGCCATCGTGGCTGAACGTCAACGTGTCGACAGTGTTCGTATGACCTGCAAGATGGGTCACTTCCAGATCGTGCCTGGTGGGCCACAGATGGATGTGATGGTCGATGCAGGCTGCTGCCATTGTTTCGCTATCGGGCGCGAAAGCGACGCGAAGTACTTCGACGTTTTTTCGGCTGATCGTAGCCAATTCCCGAGCGTTTTTGATATCCCACAGCTTCAGCATTCGGTCCAAACTGACGGTTGCCAGCCGCATACCATTCGGACTGAATGCAAGCCAC
This sequence comes from Planctomycetaceae bacterium, assembly GCA_016795075.1. Taxonomy (GTDB): domain Bacteria; phylum Planctomycetota; class Planctomycetia; order Pirellulales; family Pirellulaceae; genus M30B19. The sequence goes on from JAEUIP010000119.1 coordinate 8,847, forward strand.
CCGACGCCCGCCATGTGACCATTGAGCGACGTTAACTCGCGCCCCGACTGTGCATCCCACAACTTGACGGAATGATCGTTGGAGGCTGACGCAAGACGCGTACCGTCCGGGCTAAACGCAATGCAACCGACGATGTGTTGATGGCCGCTGAGTATTAAGAGCTCCGTACCGGATTTCGCGTCCCACAGCCTCACGGTGCCATCGTTGCTCCCCGAGGCGATGCGGGAACCGTCCGGGCTGAAGGTAACGCAGGAAACCGCTTCGGTGTGACCGTTGATTGTCAGCTGTTCTCGGCCTGTCTCCACATCCCATACCTTTATGGACTTGTCGGAACTTCCCGAAACAAGCCGCGTGCCATTGGGACTGAAAGCGACGCTGCGAACTTCATCGGCATGCCCGGTGACGACCCTCGTTTCCTGACCGGTCCCAGTATCCCAAATGCGAATCGTTTTATCGGAGCTTCCCGAGGCCAGGCGTGTGCCGTCTGGACTGAAGACGACGCTGCGGACCCAGTGCTCATGACCTGTGAGCGTCAGGAGTTCTTGCCCCTTGACGGGGTCCCACAGCTTGATGGTCTTGTCAAAGCTGGCTGATGCGAGCCGGTTGCCTCGGGGATCGAATGCCAAGCTGTCGATAAACAGCGTGTGTCCGCGGAGCGTTTTGGCCGGATCAAAAGATCGCGCATCCCATCGTTTCACGGTGAAATCATGGCTCCCGGATGCCAGGGATGACCCGTCGGGACTGAAGGCGACACTCATGCAGCGCTGCGAATGACCGGTGAAAGTCGCGAGTTCCTGGCCCGATCGGGCGTCCCACAGCTTGACCAGCTTGTCGTCGCCGCAGGATGCCAGTCGCGTGCCGTCGGGACTGAACTGCAAGCTGTGAATCCAAGTTGCGTGAGCAACAAACTTGTTGATTTCACGTCCAGAAGTGGTATCCCACAGTATGATGTTGTCGTTGCTTCCCGCTGCGATCCGAGTGCCGTCGGGACTGAAGGCGATACCCATTGAAAATCCGCGTGGTTCCAGCATGCGAATCTGTTCGACGGAATGTGGATCGCTCACGTTCCACAATAGGATCTTGTTGTCGCGGGCGGTGGAGACCAGCCGACCGCCGTCGGGACTGAAGGCCAGCCCCATGAGTTCACCGTCCTGCCCCCGAATCCAACCGACCCTCCCCGATTGGAGATTCCAAAGCCTGATCTGATGATCCTCGCTCCCGGACGCAAGAACCTGACCGTCCGGCCGGAAGACGACGCTTCGGACAGACGTCGCATGCTCACGAACCACCTGAAGTTCCTGACCTGTCCGAGTGTCCCATAGTCTGATCGTGCTGTCGTCGCTGCCGGAGACAAGCTTCGATCCGTCGGGGCTGTATGCGACCGTGACCACGGCGGCGGTGTGTCCAGTCAAAGTGGCGACTTCTTCACCCGTTTGCGCGTCCCAGATTCGGATGGTTTTGTCAGTACCTGCGGATGCGATCCGTGTGCCATCGGGACTGAAGACCACACAGTTCACTTGGTTCAGATGGCCGTAGCAGGTCATGTCGCTGCCCTGAAAACGACGATTGCAGAAATTCCATTCGATGTTGTCGCGGTACGCGTGCGGAATCTCCTGTAGCAGCTTACGAGCGTCGCCGGCCCTGTTGGTTTCCCATCTGGCGTTGGCGAGTTGAAAGTTGGCCGCCGCTTCGGCATGGCGGGACCGTTGCGATTCGGCAGTCGCGCGACTTTCCGCATCAATGGCGTTGGCGCGTTCTTGTTTCGCTTCATCGGTTTTCTTTTCAGCGACGATCCGCTGGTTGTCCGCCTCATTTGCTTTTTGACTCGCGTGAATTAACCCGTAGGTTGTTCCGGCAATACCGGCAATCAACACGACCCCTATCGCAAACATGGCTGCGACCAGTCCGCGATTTCGTCGGGCGAACTTCTGAACTTGATACCATGTCGACGGTGGCCGTGCCGTTACGGTTTCGCCCGTCAGGTAATTGGACAGGTCCTGGCCCAAGTCGTTCGCGGTTTGATATCTGCGATTGGGATCCTTCTCCAGAGCCTTCATCACGACCCAGTCGAGTTCCCCGCGCAGAAGTTGTTGCAGTCTGGCGGGATGCAGCCTTCGCAGTTCGCTGACTGCCGAATTCAACTCGTTGGATGACGAACTCAAGCGGTTGCTGGGACGAGGCGGGTCTTCCTCTCGGATGATCTGGAGAACCTTCAGCAGCGCAATTTTCCCGAGCGTTTCCTTATCAACAGGAGTCGAGCCCGTCAGGAGTTCATAAAGCATAACGCCGAGCGAATAGACGTCCGTCCGAGTGTCAACATCCTCAGCATTCGGCCCCTTCAGTTCCGCCTGCTCCGGCGACATGTACTGAACCGTACCGACGACCTTGCCGAACTCCGTCTGCATTGTCATGTCGGTCAGCATCATGTTCTGCTCGACGGCTTTCGCCAGACCAAAGTCGATGACCTTGGGAACCGCTTCTCCGTCAATGACCGTGACGAGAACGTTTGACGGCTTCAGATCGCGATGAATGATTCCCTTCTGATGAGCGTGCTGAACGGCTTTGCAAACCGGGACGAACAGCTTCAGGCGGTCGTCGATACTCAGCTTGTTATCGTCGCAGTATTGAGTGATCGAAATTCCATCGACCAGTTCCATCACAAAGTACGGACGAAAGTCCTCCGTCGTGCCGGCATCAAACACGCGCGCGATGTTAGGATGATCCATGATCGCGAGTGCTTGTTTCTCGGCGTTGAACCGGGCGAGCACATCCTGCGAGTTCAGCTCCGACTTGATGAGCTTGAGGGCCACCCGACGTTTCACCGGTTGGTCTTGTTCGGCTAACCAGACAACTCCCATCCCGCCACGGCCGAGTTCTTCAATCAGACGAAAGTTAGCCAGGACGGGTGGAACGTTGACCGGTAGCGAAATCGTACCTTTGCCGGGGAAGTGCGTCGTAGCACCGCGAGCGAACACCCCGGCGATGATCCCGTTCTGTTCCGGGAATCGCTGCATGTACTCGTCTTGCTGAGGTACATCTCCCTTTTTTGTCCGATGTTCAAGTTCCATCGCCAACAGCTCCGCCAGCAGCCGGTCTCGAACAGCCTCCGGAGCTTCGGTCAAAAAATTCTCGATGCGCGGAGCGTTGCCCTTCAGCAACTCTTGGTCGAAACGGTCGCCAAGAGCGTCGATTTCAGAAAGTTGTTGATTCGTCAGCGACTCGTAGTCAGGATTTTTGAATGAGGGGTTGTCCATGGGATTCGAAATGGGAAAGTGCTTCGTCACTCCTCTATGGTCAAACATTTAGAAACACCGACACAAGTCAAACAACATTTACCCATAACTAGGGCTCGCCGTCATGCAGCCCCGCCTCCGTCCAAATTCGACGGATTCGCTCTAGTTTTCGCTCGATGGTCCGTTGCGTACAGTTCAGTTCGCTGGCAACTTCGCCATTGGTCGCCCCCTGAAACTTGAGCAAGACGATCTTTTTCATCGTTTCGTCGGGAAGTGCGTCGAGCAGTTGGGCGCAACTTTCCGCGACTGTGGCCAATTCATCAGGTGGTGGTAGTTTGGATCCGACCCCGTTGATCCCCTCATCACCAAGCTGGGCAAACCCGGATTCACCACTTACGATTCCGCCGCCACGTTTCTGACGGTGGGCATGCCGCAATTGGGCGGAGATTTTCCGCGACGTGATCACGGCCAACAGACCCCACAACGCATTGCGATCTTTCGCTTCCAATCGGCCATCGGAGATCCCACGACAGAGACTGTGGAACGCACTGTTCGCGGCGTCGTTCTCATCGTACCGGCGACGGAGTTGCGGGTCGAGTTTTTGGCGCGCGAACTCGTGGACCCGTGTGGAAACATGTTCCCACAGTTCTCTGGCTGCCTGTTCATTGCCATCGGCAAGTTGGTCAATCCAGCCCGTGATGGATTGGTTTTCCATAATTCAACGACCCGGAAGTGGACCCCGCTACGGCCTGATTCTAACACACTACCACCCCCATAGTTTGTCGGATTCTGCCGAAAAATGAAAACAAGCAATGAATAAATGCCAACAAAATAGGTCGCCGTTCACGCCCAAAGTCGGGAGAGTTGGTTAACCGCGTGGCCAGAGCAAATTTGGCGAATTGCAACTTAGCGAAAAACAACCATTCTAACCGCCAAATTTGCGGCGGCCCGCGTTTGGGCGTGAGCGCTAACTAAAAGAGCCACCCAGTAAAGGTGGCTTAAATTCGTTCGGATGACGCGCGGAGCCACCGCCGCCACTTGGCTTGACACATGAGTTTTAGAGACGGTTTCAGAGGCCGTAGGTCGGGGCCGGCTTCTGAAACGTTCGCAAGTAGGCCGATCGGGTCTGTTCTTGGGTCCGAACTTCCGAGCTTGCGAGCGTGACCCGTTGCGGTCTCGGTCAAGTTTGTTTGCGAAACAAGTCCGACACTCGACCGCTTCTTTTGCGGTGGCTGCGAGCGGCTTAGTGGTGAATCCTGGGCTCAACCGAGATGAACTCGGTTGGGGCCGGCGCTTGCTCTTCCGTTGTTATTGGATGCCGTACCGCGGCCACTTGGCTTGACGCCAATGGGGCGAGGATTGACCACTACGCGGAACAACAACAAGCACGGGAGTTAGAGGCCGTAGCACCGAGTTCGCTTTAGAACCGTCGACAAGTAGGCCGATCGGATTGTCTGTCGGCGAAAGAACCGGAAATCTCGAACATTGTTTCTACACCCTGTCGGACTTTTGCGTCGGTTGAACATTAGGGTTGTAGGTGATCGTCGGTCTGTCTGGCGGTTGAACACCAATCCGTTTCCTTCGAGTAGTCCGTTGGAGTTCAAGCATGTTGCTTAAGAATTTAAAGTATGTGGTAGCGTTGTTGGTCTTGGCAAGCAGTTCTGTTGCATCCGCCGGGCTGCTTGTCCCGCCAGGTGTCCTACCAGGTCAACAGTATCGCTTGGCGTTTGTCACGAGCGGAACTACAAACGCGACCTCAGCGGATATTGCCACCTATAACAATTTCGTGACGGCACAGGCTGGTTTAGTCCCAGGATTAAATGAAACGACCTGGAAGGCCATCGGATCAACATCCACCGTTTCCGCACGCGATAATACTGGCACAAATCCCACCAACGTGAATCATACCAGCGTCCCCATCTATTCGCTAAACGGGAGTCAAATAGCCACGGGAAACGCCGATCTATGGGACTTCACCATACTCAATACAATATCGGTTGATCAAACGCTCGCAACAAGAACCGGGTTTGTCTGGACCGGATCATTTTCTAACGGGACCGCATCCGGCCCCTTTCCGCTGGGGTCCACCAACAATTTCGCAAATGCCGGTCAATTGGGTACATTGACTGTCCACCAATGGGTCAACTGGGGGGGTAGATCAGCGACCCAACAGAATCACATGTACGCACTATCGGGAGTGATCACAGCGGTTCCCGAGCCTAGCTCGCTGCTCTTGGTTGGCTTGGTTGGGTTAGGCACGTGCGGGTGGTCAAGACGTCGAAAATTGAATTCGTAAGTCCATCCAAGCCACACTTCACCGTGTTCGACTTGGTCAATATTCACGGCACATTTGGACACTGGAGAACCTGCGGTCTCAGTGAACTCGCCTGCTAAACAAGTCACTCACTCGGCGATTCCCTTGCAACGGATGCGTGTGGCTTCGTGGTGAATCCGGGGCTCAACCGAGATAGACTCGGTTGGGGCCGGTTTTCGTTCTTGCTTTGGTGGGGTGAAGGTCATCGTCTGCTTGTCTGGCGGTTGAACATGGGGATCCTGGTACTTCAGTTTTTGGAAAAAGTGCTGTCCAACAAAAAAATCGGAGCTCGCTCAATGGAAATTTTGAAATCGGTATATATTGCACTCATTCTATTGTTTGAAATACGGCAATGTTGATCGGGAGCGATACTGCCAATATAGCCGTCTAATTTTATTTTATCGTTCGTGGCCCGAAGTCTGCTGCTCCTAGTGGCACCCGAGCGCCTTTGGACGGGTTTTGAGAATCGATAGTGATGCCGCGAAACACCATCGCCTGGGGTTCTTTAGCGGTTGCTGGATTTCTTTTATTTCGCAAGGCGACGGCAACGCCGATATCCGCGTGCTCGTTCATGGGGCAGGAATTGCGCCGTACAAAAGGCCGATCGGATTTGTTCTTGGGCACAAACTTGCGAGCGTAAACCGTTGCGGTCTCGGTGAGGTTTGTTTGCTAAACAAATCTGCCACTCGACCGCCTTTCGCGCGTGGGGTGTCGTTCTAGCTACCAAACTTTCGCTCCAACCGGAATAAGCCGGTTGGGGGCGGTTCTTGTTCATGCTTCGGTCTTGGGTGCCGAGCCGCCGAGCTTGCGCACGCGAACTGTTGCGGTCTCGGTGAGGTTTGTTTGCTAAACAAATCTGCCACTCGACCGCCTTTCGCGCGTGGGGTGTCGTTCTAG
>JAEUIP010000011.1 GCA_016795075.1 Planctomycetaceae bacterium
GTTTGTTGGTTTGAAAAGTTGTTTCCGGTTCCTGTAGCACGAGTTCGCATCCATGGGTAAGATCACTGCCAGTCGCACCAGCCTTCGTCCTGACGCCAAGTTCAACAGCCTGTTGTTGAGCAAGTTCGTCAATTGTTTGATGTACGATGGCAAGAAGTCCGTCGCTCTCAACGTGGTCTACGATGCGCTTGATATCATTGCGACCAAGTTTCCCGATCAAGAAAGCATCGAAGTGTTCACGCAGGCGTTGGAAAACGTCAAGCCACACGTCGAAGTTCGCTCGAAGCGGGTTGGTGGTGCATCTTATCAAGTGCCGATGCAAGTGAACCGCAACCGGCAGCAATCTTTGGCGATCCGCTGGGTGCTCGAAGCGATTCGCGGCAAAAAAGGTCGCCCGACCGCTGAAAAATTGGCCGAAGAATTGATGGCCGCTTATCGCCGTGAAGGTGCGGCGATGACGAAGCGAGAAAACACGCACCGCATGGCGGATGCCAATAAAGCCTTTGCTCACTTCGCTTGGTAGGCCAATGGAACGACGAGTTCTGGGAAAGACAGGAGTTTCTGTCTCGAAGTTGTCGTTTGGGGCCTCGTCTTTGGGCCAAGAATTTCGGAACGTTGATCTAAATCAAGCCATCCAGTGCGTCCATGTGGCGATGGACCATGGCCTAAACTTCATCGATACCTCCCCGTACTACGGTCGTGGACTCAGCGAATGTCTGCTGGGAAAGGTATTGCCCGAGCTCGCGCGGGATTCGTATTATTTGTGCACCAAACTGGGGCGATACGCACCTCAGCATTTCGATTTCTCGGCCCGCCGTGTGTTCGAGAGTATCGATATCAGTCTCGAGCGAATGCGAGTCGACCATCTCGACATGATCGTCTGTCACGATATCGAGTTCGTCGATATTCGCCAGATCATCGAGGAAACGCTCCCGACGCTGCGGAAGATCCAACAGAGTGGCAAGGTTCGTTGGATTGGGATTTCCGGCTATCCCATGAAGATCTTTCGGGAAGTCTTGTCCCAATCCGATTTGGATTTTGTGCTGTCCTACAACCATTACACGCTACAAAACACCATGTTGGAGGAACTGGTTCCGACGTTGCAGGAACATGGCGTTGGAATCTTGAATGCGGCCCCATTTAGTGCTCGGTTGTTGGCCGATGCGCCTTTGCCGGTATGGCACAAAGCTCCGCCCAACGTACGTGAGGTTCGGCAACAAGTGCTGGATTATTGCCGTCAACAGGGCTGGGAACTGGCGAAACTGGCGTTGCAGTTTTCTGTGGCCAATCCGAACTTCGCCTCCTGTATCGCCGGTTCCGCGGATCCCGTTCGAGTGGCCCAATGGTGTGACTGGGTGAATGAGCCGGTGGATCATGAAGCGATCGCCGAGGTGCGCAGGCGGTTGGCCCCGATTCATAATTGGTTCTATTGCGAAGGCCGACCCGAGAACAACGACACTCCGGTTTGCTAGCATTCTTTCGGGGTTAATTGGCCGGCAAGCGCCGGCAATGCCTGTCCGGTTGTATCCAACGAGAAATTGCTCTTTACGCCGAACCGGGTCTTCGGGGACAACGTTTCTGTTCCCTTCTTCGAAGATCAAGGATGTTTGGTATGCAACAGCTTCATGGTCGGGAGACCTTTGTCTGCGGACGTTATTTGGTTTGGAGCTCGGTTGCGCACATGGTGTGTTGGCCGGGAATCCTCGTGGCCGGGTTGGCAGTTCTGGCGAGTTTCGTAGGTTGCCAAAGTTCTGAAGTCAGTGTGGCCGACATGGTGACGTTGGCAGCCAAATTGGAGAAGACCAAACAAAGTTCGCACATTCAACTGCAGGATGAACTGCGTCGGCTTTCGGCGGATCGCGCGTTGCCGGAGCAAATTGATAGTCGGAGAAACGCGGGCGTTCTCAATCCCGAGAGTTTTGCGGCTCAAATTCACGAGATTTTGGACGATGCGCAAACTGATCGCATTCTAAAGCGACTGCCGGACTTCTTTCCGAACGGGCGTCAATCCAGTGTCGCGGTGACGTTGGAAAGTTCCGCCGGCTTCCTGCAGTTCTATCAAACGGCTCATCAGGCGGCTCGCAAAGCCCTGGATGGTCCGCAAAGTCGATTCGAGTGGTTGGCGGTCGAAGGCTGGTTTGCCGATACCCGGTTCACGGATCGTGCAACCGCATTGTGTGGTTTGGAATTGATTGCCGGTTTGGATGCTGCCAGTCGCGACGACATCGCCAGCAGCGTGGCGGCGCTCTCGTATTCAGGACGAATTATCCGCTTGTTGGCCGAGGAGGATCACCTCGTATCGCGTCTGGCGGCCGTGGACCTGCGCGTGAAGTGGCTGCACTTGATGGATTCGATTGTTCGTCAGCCATCGATTGGGCATGACGACCTCAAGCTGATCTACGAGTTGTTGATGCGGCAAATGGCGCAGTGGCCCGACGAGCAAATGGCCTGGATCACGGACCGAGCACTTGGGCTACAGACCTTCGAGCTCGTGCGACAGGGTCATTACCTTTCCTTGTTGAGCAAAGTGGAAGCAGACGCCTTGGCGGCCGAAGGGATGCACTTGATCAAAGCCCGGGCGGTTCAACGCTATATCGATGAAGATGAAGTTTTTTATCTGGATGTCATGCGGCGGTTGATTGACTTGCAACGATTTCCGTATTTTGAACGAGCCAAAGTCTTGATCGCGATTGAAGATCAGCTGGCAACGGCCGAGAAATTGGAGAAGTATCCGCAGTTGTCGGTTGAAATGTTACTCCCGGACACATTGCTCGCGATGCGACGAATTGCGGACGATCGGGCCCGTTGTGAAGCTTGGTCGTTGGCGCTTGCCGGGGCACTTCGGATCACGCCACCGGAATACGCCACGAATCCCGTGTCTGGTTTTGCGTATCAAGTATTAAGCAACGAGTCGACGGTGGAAGTTTTGGGGCTGACCCCCGAACAATGGCCGCAGGCAATTCGCGTGCCGCTACGTTGAAACGATAAGCTGCGATGAACTTGAAGTGCTGAGTGAGCGGAACCTTGTCGCTGAAAGATTCCCGACTTTCGTCTCCGATACAAGGCTCGTGTCATTTGGTTGATGGGAAAGGTAACGAGTCCGAGCGAAATGGGCTGGCTGGTAATCCGGCCGCGTTTACCAAGTTGGCGTTGGGAGTATCGTTCCAACAATAGCGAACCGCGATGGGCCGAGCGACGTGTTCGCTGGTGACGACTATTCGATTGCCTTCCACGACCGCGGTGGCCGGATGAAATACTTGGTCGTCGCCTGCCAATAAGAACTCGCGCAGTGGTTGGCCATCGGCCGACTGCAGGCCCTGGTCCGCGTAGAACTCTACGACGATTCGATTCTCTTCCACGCTGGCCGTGCGGAATAATGGTCCGCTGTAGGGTTTTTCTTCGGCGGGTGACTCGCGATCAGGAACTGGCTCACGCTCCGACAACGGTTGCGTCACATCTTGGATCGCTGTTGCGGTCGTTTCGACGGTTGCGCTACTTTCGGTGGTGGTTTCTACAGGAAATAGTCGGTTCCCGTGATAGACTTCTGCCAAAGCCCAAGCGCTGAGGCGTCGTCCAACTTCTTGTTTGTGCACGGGATGAACATCGTCGGCATTCCCCAAATCTAGGACCACGGCCATTCCGGTTCGAGGAACGGTCTTGCACGTGGTTAGCTGCGCGTCCCATAGTTCGGGTAAGGCGTGCGTAGAATGGCTTTTGTAGCGATACGGAGCTAATTGAACAAAGAGAAACGGCAACTGGGGTGCGTTCCAATGTTGGCGCCAATCGCGAATCAACGTCGGGAGTAAGGTTCCGTATTGTGCTCCGCGCCCGACATTGGCTTCGCCTTGATACCAGATAACGCCTTTGATGGGGAATTCGCGAAGCGGAGCAATCATTCCATTGTAGAGACTGCCGGGTTGATCTTGTGGTTTGCCGTTTTCACCAACAAGCTTGGCGGTCTCGAGCAACGATTGGAGGTTCGCATCGCTCGTCAACGCATTTGTCGACAGCCACGATTCTGCCTTCGTCCCGCCCCAACTGGTGTGGATCAGGCCAATGGGAACTTGTAGTTCCTGTTCCAGCACGCTCCCGAAATGCCAAGCAACTGCCGAATACTCGGCTGCGGATTCTGCAGTAGACGAAGTCCAGGCCACACTGCCATTGACGTCTTCCAACGGCTGTGGGCTGGCGGTTGGGGGCACGGTGAAGAGTCGCAAGTTAGGGCGAGCCGTTTCCGTGGCTCCAATTTCCTCAGGAGGAGTTTTACTGTTTGGCCAAGCCATGTTCGACTGCCCGGCACACAGCCAAATGTCGCCTACCAAGACATCGCGAATGACGACTTTTGAGGTCTTCCCCGTCAGAGTCAATTCGTAGGGGCCGCCCACAGGTGGAGGCGCAAATTTCAAACTAAATTTGCCTTCGGCATCGCAAACGGTTTTTATTTCGCGGGTTTCAATTGCCGTCCCGGTAATCACCAGCAATAACGGTTCGTCTGGTTCAGCGGTTCCAACCAGATGGACATCTGCCTGACGCTGCAGCACCATCGAGTCGCAGAAGAATTTTGGCAGCCGGATATCACCCTGCACGGCGACGGGGGCTCCCACCATCAAGCACACCCAGAACGCCAAAGCGAATATCACCCGAGTGGGGGAAGTCCGCTGTCTTGGCAACAACGAAACATGGGCAGGAGTTCTGGGCATGGGCAACCTTCTGAGTATTGGGTAGCCAAACGAGTCAGCCTGTCGCGTCGCGGGGTGGCTACTCGGTTTCCGGCATTGGGAGGCAAACCCCGTTGCCTCACCGCTTAGGCTTTGTCTTAAGAGGGGTCTGATCCTCTCCGTTCGTATCTATTTGTCCGTGATTTTGTCCGCCCACTAAAGGGTCAGACCCCTGTTAGGACAAATCCTAGTATAGCTCAAACGCAACGGCTTCGCGACCATCGTTCAGCCGCCCTGGGATTCAAAGGCCTTTTGAGAGGCTCGGGCGAATTCAACGACTTTTTCCCAGGGTTCGCGATAGGTGATTGGATCCACGAGACCTAATTCGGCGAACGCCAGAATTCTCTCGACGTCCGAGCCGGTTCGGCCATCGGCGCGACCTTCGGCGTCCGGTTGATAACTCGTCCAGGTATTGCGAAACACCGTTTCAAAGTTCAAGCCCAACGTGTTGCAGGAGAACATGGCCTGTTGCAATATTTTGGTTTTGTCCGAATTCAGGTACGGTAGAAATAGCTCCACCAAATGACTGTCCCAATTGCCAAGTTCGAACGCGCGCATGAGAGCCGAATAAAAATCAGGACGACAATCGGGATAGATGGCGTGATCCCCGCTGTGCACACCCAACGCGAATTTAACGGGCGTTTGCAGGCGCGTGGCTACTGACAAAGCGTACCCATAAGCAATTGAGGCAAAAATGGCATTGCGATTGGGGACCACCGTTTGCTTCATGTTCGCTTGCGCATAAAAACCGTGCGGTACATCCCAGTCTCGATTGGTCAGGGCCGAATGAAAGACCTCACCCAATCCGGAGACATCGAGAACTTGATGACCGACCACGTAGCCCTGTTGTTGCAGGTATTTCAAGTTGTCTGCCAGTCGTTCCAACTCGATCCGATGCTTTTGCCCATAGTCGAAGCTGATGGCTTGAACTGCGTGGCCACTCGCCAGCAAATGCAACAGCAGGCTGGTGGAGTCCATGCCACCACTTAGACAAAGGACCGCTGGTCGTTGCTGTCCGTCGGCATTGGGTACGTCAGCAATCCCACGGGTGGAAGCAGGAGCAGGATCAGATGGATTCATGGATTAGGGTTTCTTGATGACAAAGCACCAGCGCTGCAGGCGGCCTTGAAAGTCGAACGGAATGGTTTGGTTGGTGATGTCCTTGACGAAATCTGCTTCAATTGCCGAACGCTCGATGCGAAATTTTCGGCAATTGGTACTGAAGTACAAGAGGCCACCGGAAGTTAGTGTTCGCAAGGTCTGATTGATCAACCAAGGATGATCTCGCTGAATGTCCAAGTTGCCGTCCATGGCTTTGCTGTTGCTAAAGGTCGGCGGGTCTAAAATGACCAAGTCGAAACTGGCGGGTGTGACGTCTTGCAAGTATTGCAACACATCCGCGCGGCAAAATTGGTGACGCTCGGCATCGAACAATCGATTCAAGGCCAAGTTCCGCTGCGCCCAGTTCAAATAGGTATTCGACAAATCTACCGAAACGATGCTTTTCGCGCCACCGTCGGCGGCGTAGACCGAGAAAGCGCCGGTGTAACAGAACAAGTTGAGCACGCGTTTGTCCCGAGCCAATTCACGAAATTTTTCGCGTGTTGTCCGATGGTCGAGAAAAAGTCCCGTGTCCAAATAGTCGGTCAAGTTGACATAAAACCGCAAACCGCCCTCGCGAACGATCAAGAGTTGTTTGTCTTCCGCCAACTTTTGATACTGTTGTGTCGGATCACTTTTTGTCCGACGTTCCCGGACATGCATGAACTCGGTGGGAACCTCCAGCGTTTGCGAAATCGCGTTGAGGCACGTTGCCAAATCCGCATTTCGACTTCCCGGCTCGACCGTTCCTGGTCCCGACTCGCTTGGCGCACCCACGTGGGTTCGCGGAGCGCTCCCCGACGACTCGGCCGGTCGCAGGTAATGCGAGACCAACAATTGGTCGGCATAGCGATCAATCGTAAAGGGAAACTCGGGCAAATCCCGATCGTAAACGCGAAAACAGTCGAGTTCTTGCCGCCGAGCCAACTTTCGACAATGGCGATCGTTTTTTTGCAAACGGCTGACGAACTGCGGTAACATCGGATCGGTCATGTTGGGCTAGGCTCTGTCCCAAAAGGGGGCTGACCCTTTGGAGGGCATGAAATAGTTTCGGACAAAAAGGCATGACCGGAGAGGGTCAGACCCTTTTTGGGACAAAGCCTTTAGAGTGGGCTTTTGAAAATGGGTCGCTCGCCCTCGCCAGTGATGAACTATAGCTTTTCCTCGAAACGTTTGTCAAACTATGGGGTTGATGGATGGTTGGACGATTTTTGTTGGGGTTTGCTTGGGAGTTGCTCATGTTATCAAGACTATATTCTGCGATGAACCGTGGCTTGGTCCTTGGGGCGCGCTTCGCACCGGCCGCTGCATTGGTTGGCGCGGTGCTATTGGCGGGTTCTGATCTGTGGGCACAAGCGGACGACTTCGCGACGAAAGTCCAGCAAAACTGGCACCAGTGGCGTGGGCCCAATGGCGATGGCAGTGCTCCCAACTCCAATCCACCAACCGAGTGGAACGAAACGAAAAACATGAAATGGAAGGTGGAATTGCCGGGCAAAGGCAGTGGCACGCCGGTCATTTGGGAAGATCGAATCTATTTGATGAGCGCTATCGAAATGGAGTCGGCGACCCCCGCAGTCGAAACACCGGCAGAAGACTCCCCTAAATTAGGTAGCGATCGACCGCGCGGCAGCACCGAGTCCAACTCGGACCAGTCCCGAGACACGCCACCTCGGCCAAGAACCAGCGAGATTCGCGGCACGGACGGGACCGAACGTCCCTCAGGAAATGAACGTGCTCGTGGTGAAACGGGTGGGGCGAATCAAGAACGTACGCAAGAAGGCCAAGAGCAAGGTCGCGAGGGACGGCGACAAGGTCGCGGAGGCCGTGGTGAACAACGCCCAGCCACCAAGCACCAGTTCATCGTGTTGTGTTTGGACCGCGAGTCCGGCAAAGAAATTTGGCGTAAGACCATGATCGAAGCGGTCCCGCACGAGGCAGGTCACGGGACCAATACGTTTGCCTCGGCATCTTTAGTCGTTGATGGCCAAAGGATTTACGCTCACTTTGGCTCCCGAGGATTTTATTGTTTGGATATGCAGGGTGAGGTTCTTTGGGAGAAGGATCTCGGGCTCATGCGGACCCGCAATGGTTTTGGTGAAGGCGGATCACCCAGTGTTTACGGCGATACCGTCGTCATCCCCTGGGATCACGAAGGTGATTCCATGATGGTGGCCTTGGATGCCAAGACCGGAGAGGAAAAATGGAAGGTCGAACGAGACGAACGAACAACGTGGTCGACGCCTCTGATCACCCCGTTTGGCGACAAAGTTCAGGTGGTTGCCAATGGTTCGGTGGTACGCAGTTACGATTTAGCGACGGGGCAATTGATTTGGGAATGCGGAGGGCAAGTTGGAAATCCGATTCCTTCGCCCGTTCGTTATGAAGACCAAGTGGTCTGCATGACCGGTTATCAAGGCTATGCAATCGTTTCGATGTCCCTGGATTCTCAAGGAGATATCACAAAGACCAGCAAAGTGGCTTGGAGCGGAGGTGGCGCTGCCCCTTATGTTCCTTCTCCTGTACTTTACGAGGGTCAATTGTATTTCGTCAAATCCAACAATCCCGTGATGGTCATCCGCAACGTAAAGACAGGTGAGGTGGTGTTGGATGAAACTCGGTTGCCACAAATGCGAGCCATTTATGCTTCGCCCGTTGCGGCCGGTGGCAAGATTTACTTCTGTTCGCGGGAAGGCGTGGTCGTCGTCATCAAACATGGGGACTCGGGCGAAGTCTTGGCCATCAATGAAATGGGCGAAACCATCGATGCCTCACCCGCGATCGTCGGTGACCAATTGTTTATCCGAGGCGACAAGCACCTCTTTTGTATTGCCGCGCCCTAGGCTCTGTCACCATGTAATTCTGGGGTCGGTCGGTAACGTGGGCTGGGGGCAATTGCCGGAACGCCCTTTGGGTGCGTCGCACCATTGGCCCCTGACTCCTTTACCAAACCTAAAGTTTTGGCTGTGACAATGTACTAGTTGTGGTTCGTTGCATCGCCCTGCAATTTCATTGGCGACTTTTCGAAGAATGGGGCGCGGATGACGGATTTGGCAACTCGCGTTGTCGAACCACCCAGGCGTTCAATCCCCGCGCCCTTCGCGATCACAACGAGGCCGTTTTCGGAAACAGTCAACCCACGTTGCTGATCCAGCTGCGCATCGAAGCCAATTTCGACGTCGTTCGGAATTCGGACGTCCTTTTCGATGATCGCATTGCGGATTCTCGCGCCTGAGCCAACTTGAACGCGATCAAAGAGTACCGATCCTTCGATATGGGAATAAGCTTCGATCCGGCAATCGGGACCGATGATGCTTCGCGTCACTTGAGCGCCCGAAATGATCGAACCGTTGCAGACCATGCTGTCAATCGCCAGTCCCGTGCGTGGGTCGGCTTGATCGGCCCGCGAACCAAAGACAAACTTCGGTGGCGGGCTGTTGACTTGATAGGTTCGAATCGGCCAATGCCCATCGTAGAGGTTCAGTTGCGGATCCACGCTGATCAAGTCCATGCTGGCTTCGTAGTATGCGTCCAACGTGCCCACGTCTCGCCAGTAGGGTTTGATCTTGCGATTCTCGTCTTCAAATGGAAACGCGTAGACGCGGCGGCTATCAATCACGGACGGAATAATGTTCTTGCCAAAATCGTGGGAGCTCCCCAATTGCGTCGCGTCTCGGCAGAGTTCCTCGAGCAGAAATTTGGCGTTGAACACATAGATGCCCATACTGGCTAGGCACAGGTCCGGTGAGCCAGGCATGGTCTGTGGGCACATGGGCTTTTCTTGAAAGCCGCGAATTCGATGTTGGGCGTCGATCTGCATGACTCCGAAGCCACGTGCCTCTTCCACCGAAACCGGCAACGCGCCGATGGTCAACTCGGCGCCCGTCTCGCGATGAAAGTTGATCATGTTGGCGTAGTTCATCTTGTAGATATGATCACCAGCCAGAATCACGATATAGTCCGGTCGCGACTTTTCGATGGCATAAATGTTTTGGTAAACCGCGTCGGCGGTTCCTTGATACCATTGCTGATCCACCCGTTGTTGTGGGGGAATGATATCGATCGATTCACCAAGTTCTCGGCAAAAGTACTTGTTCCAGGCCAAGTTGATGTGCCGGTCCAGACTCATGGCTTTGTACTGCGTCAGCAGCAAAATGGTGCGCAAGCCGCTATTGAGGCAGTTGGACAGCGTGAAATCGATGATGCGATAGATTCCACCAAAGGGAACGGCCGGTTTGGCCCGATCACGCGTCAGCGGTTCCAATCGAGTTCCGCGGCCTCCCGCCAAGACGACAGTTAAGACAGACTTCATTGGCAGCACTCCTGGCCCAAACCCACTCCGTTACCACATGTCCGCGTCTCCGCGATTGTCCTTATTGTTTTCGCATATTTGGCGCAAGAAATAAACTGGGAAACTGCCAGCAATGGCAGCCTGATCAAAATGGGTGAGGGTTATACCTACCAGTCCACGCGGGAGCGTTGGGGTGCCGGGAGATAAAACTCGGCTTGCCGCCAACCGGATTGATTTGTCAGGGGATCGCGACCATGAAAAACCAGTCGGGCATTGCGACGTGGCGACTCCTGTGGATCGAGCAATGTCCCGTCCGCAGCGTCTGCCGGGATCCAGAGGTCCAGTTCCAACCACACGGAGTTGGTGACGTCCGGTGCTTTGAGATTGGGCCCGTCCACCGCTGACTCCCCCGTCGCATGAACTTGCGGCGAACTTCGGATCGAATGTTCGCTTTGTATCGCGGGCGAGGGATTCCATTCCAATTGGGGTTGGGTTTCCAAATCCCAGTCCCCGCGTTTGAGTTGCACATGCAGATAGAGCCGTGCCCAACGTCCGTGACTTTCGGCGGAACGACTATTGACCCACACGGGATCGATTTGAATCGAGGCCGGGGGAACGGGTGTCGAGCGTGGCCAGTCCCGTGGTTCTTCGCCCAGGGAATGATCCGGAACTTCCGTGGCTTGCGATTCGATGTCAAACAAAGGAAGCCCCAGAGTCTTGGGATCCCAGTTGCGTTCTTCCGACGGTGGCCAGGGATTTCGGAGCCGATTTGCCAGCCAAGCGTACGGGACTTTTTTCTGATCGACGGCCGGTCGGTACTGGTCCAGCCACACTTGCCAAGTTGGCGAGGCGGTCGCGGATTGGTTGGCCAATTCCAAGTAATCCAACGATCGTTGCAGATGCGTGGCGTCGGGCTGCTGAGCGGCGTTGGACAAGTCGAAGGCCAAGCGAAAGGCGACCGCCAAGCGAAACGCCCAGCGACCGTCGTCTGTATTGTGGAGGGCTTCCCGGTAGAAGCTAGTCACGATCGGCAAAATCGTATTGGCTTGTTCTGGCGAGGTCACAAACGCGTGTCGCAACAACTGATCGGCCAAGGGCTGGAGCGTGTCGAGCGTTGCCGATTCGAGCCGGCGTTTTTCGAATTCCGCGAGCAGCGGTGCGTGTGAATCACGCATCACGGCCGCATCGTCGCCGGCAACCTTGGTTGTGTCCGAACCGAACGTAGCTTGGTCGGGCTTGAGAGATAGTAGTTGGCGAGATAACTCGGCCAAAGTCAACCGCTCCTGGATGATGTGCCCCTGAGCGTCCATGAGCGTGGCCGTTGGGAAGTCGATACTATCCGACGAGTGTATTGCCTCCAGCAACGGATCGTGAAGCAACAACCAGGGCCAGGCGGTTTCCTCGCATAGCAATGCCGCGCGTCCGGAATGTTGTTCGTGTGCGATGGCCACGACATGAATTTGGCCAGCCGCAGCGGCCGGTTGTAGCTGTTGTTGCCACAGCGGTAACATCCGTTGAGTGGCCGATGACCACGAGGCGATGTGGATCACCACAAGTGGTCGACCACCGAAGTCTCGCTCGCTGTACCAGCGGTTTGTACCAATCGCCGGCAAGTCAAAACTTGACGGGGTCGGCCGTGATTCTCCAACCGTTTGGGCGCGGAGGGGAATGGTCGATATCGAAATTGCGAACGTTGCGCAAAGCAAACACAACAGCCAGCCCATCAAAGATGACGGCTGGCTGCTGCGGAGCTTGCTCATGGGGAACAAACGGCGTGCAGACGGAGGTGGGCAACTCATGGCTCCCCAGTCTACACCAAATTTTGCTACTTTCGAGACAGGAAGCCCAACCATTGCTTTTTGTTCGTCGCCGGACCAACTTCAGCGGGGACCGCCGGTTTTTGCACATTGAACAGCGAATTGGTCAAGTTCATAAAGGTTTGCGTGATCGCCGCTTGGGGAGCTTGCATCACCAACGGGACCCCATTGTTTCGAACGGCTGCCATGGTTTGATAGTCGTTGGGGATTTGTGCGTAAAAGGCCTGGCCAATGGTTTCTTCGGCCTTCTTGACACTGATTTGGTTCGACTGCAAATTGCAACGATTGACGATTACCTTGACTTTTTCTTTCAGGCCATGGTATTCGTCAAAGGACATCAACAAACGCACCACATTTCGCAAACACGGCAAGTCCAATTGAGTGACTAGCAAAATGTGGTCGGCAAAATTGAGTGCGACCAAGTCGACTGGGGTATAGCTTTTTGAAGTATCGATCACCAAGTGTGAGAACGCCGACTTGAGCACGCTCAACACGCGTCCCAAATTGTCGGGTGTCACCACCTCGTTATCCAACAGCGAGACCGGACGAGGCAACAGGTAGACCCCCGACTCGTGCCGCGTCATCGACCGCTTCATCAACGAGAGGTCCAATCGGCTGACATTGCTGGCAACGTCGATCAATGTGTATTCTGGTATACAATCCAACAAGATGTCGGCGTCGCCCACGCTAAGATCGAGATCCACGAGCGCGACACTGTTGACAGGATCTTGAGCCAAGTAGGCTGCGATGTTGACCGCCATGCTGGTCGCGCCAACGCCGCCCGTGACTCCCGCAACCGCAATCACGCCACTTGTGGTGTTCTGCGTTTTCTGGATCTTTGTACCGCAGACGCGGGGAACGGCTTCCGCCAAGTCCGACATGTCGACCGGCAGATTCAGAAACTCGCCGGCACCCGCACGCATGGTTTCCAAAATCGTTGGGCCGTCGTTGCGGTCGCTGACCGCGATGATGGCTACATCCGGCAATTGCCCACGGATCTTGCGAACCAAGGCCAACGCTTGCGCGTAATCTTCATCGATACCGATCACGACCAGGTCGGGAGTGGATGCTCCGATGGCGTCGTTCAACGCGCTGTAGGACGAGCATTCTGCGTCCAAAAAAAGGTAGCCCATCGAACTCAGCATCTTGCTGAGGCTCTCTCGGACCGTTTTCTTGGGCTCACACAGGACGAATTTTAGGTGACTGCTCATGCTTGGATCTCAACGCTGTTGGATTGCTTGAATGAAACGGGAGTTGAATTCGGCTCGGCAGCGAGAAACGATGGATTGACCAACCCATGCTCGCGAACGACGTTTAGCGACGATTCCCGGCGCCAAACGGTAGATTTGCCTGTTGCGGACCGTTCGAACCTGTCGCACGCGGGCTGGTGTTCCTGGCGCTGGGGCTATTTCCAGGAACCTCGTTCATCATCGGCGGCGCGTCACCATTGATGGGAGTTTCGTAAGTCGCCGGGCTCATACCTTCGTGCATGCTCCCTTGGAAGTTGGTTTGGGTTGTGACGGGATCACAGCGAGGCACTTCGACATAACCGCGTCCGTAGAACTCTTTGTTAAGCGGCTCTTGCGAGTTCTGACCTGGGCCGTGAGTTGGCAACAACGACGGATCCACTTCACCGATAAAGTTTGGCGTTGCGATCACCAACAACTCGGTCTCGGCCATTTCGTCGCGATTCTTGGAGAACGCAGGGCCAATCCACGGAGCGTGCATCAGTCCTGGAAGACCGCGTTTCGTCGTCTTGGCCTGCTCCTTCACCACACCGGCGATGGCCAGAGTGTGCCCCGCAGTCATTTCCGCGGCGACGTTCGTACGGCTAACCGTAAACCCAGGCGTGTTGGTGTCCCCGGAAAGCCCTTGAGCTAACTGAGATACTTCATATCGCAAATCGATTCGCATCCGTCCGTCGCCCAATGCGATAGGAAGGAAGTCCACTTTCGTTCCAAACGGACGAAATTCAACGGTGGCCACGCCCAAGCCGCCATTAACCAGAATTGGAATTTCACCACCCGAAAGAAATTCGGCGGGCCGACCATTGAGCGTCACAATGGTTGGTTCGTCGACCAATCGAGCCGCATCGTGCTGTTCCAAAAATTCAATGGCGGTCGTCAGCTGGGAATTGCCGCGAATAATGTTGGTGCGAACCGTGTCGCCACCGGTCGCAAAGATTTGGCCATCCGAGTCGACCATGGTCGGAGTCAGCTGATTCCCGGCTGGGTTCGGGATGTAGCCTCGGGCTTGGTTGGCGGCCATATCGATTAGGTCCCCCGCGCCTTGCATGATTGCGAAGCGGTTGTTCGAGAATTGCCAATCGGCACCAATTCGCCGCAGCTTCGTTCGCGAGACCTCGTAGATTTTCATCTTGAGCGCAATGTTCTGAGCGCCCGACACCTGCAAGTTCTGAAAGACATTTTCAGAAAACTGCATGGCCACATCGACGACTTGAGCGGCCATTTCGGGACTCGGCACAGTGCCCACCAAAACGATGGATTCTTTGAGTGGACGAACCGTGACGTTGGCGGTCGGAAACGTGTGATTGATGACGGCTTGCAATTGGCGAACGTCACTAACGACATTGACTTCGACGGTGTAACTGCGTTCGTTGACGTCAATCAATCCGATTCCCGTCACACCGGCTTGCAACGCGCGGATCAAGATTTGATCTTTGGCCAAAGGAGTCGCGCTGATGATCGACGGATCTTCGATCACGACGCGAGGGATACTGTGTGGCATCGTGATCAGACGGCTGGAGCCTAAAACGATTTCGATCGATTCGAAATCGCCCTTCACTTTGACTTCGCCGGGGGCCAATCCAGTGTTCGGCATTTGCTGGCCATATTGACCGTACACAGAACTGGAAACGCATGCCAGGACGATCATCCCGGTCATCGCTGCACGCCGTAAGAAATTACGAAACGACCACTTCATTGGAACTTCCTTGGATCTGCGATTTTGATGCAGTGTGACCGCAAACAACCGAATAATCCGGCTATCCGCTACCGTCTGGAAGTTCTATCGAGTGAATACAATCCCCACGTTGAGATTATTGCGAACGAACGGCAAATGGTCTCTCAATACCGTAGTTTACCTAGATTGACTTTCGCGACGGCCGTGAATTCGTTAACACGATCCCAGATCCGTCATACATTCAATTTCTAACTTCAAACGGCGAATGATCCGACTGCGGGCGGCATAAATCGATCCCGCACTTTTGCCTAGCGCGTTGGCCACCGACTCGATCGATTCGCCTAGAACGGCAGTCCGCCAAAACGACTCCCATGTTGTCGCTTCGAACTCACCAGCAATCGCTTGGGCCGCCGTGTGAAAGAGTTGCTTGCGGTATTCGTGTTCCAAGAGTCGCTCGTTTTCGGGCTGTTGCAATTGGTCGAGAGCCAAGCCCTGATCTTCGCCCCCCAGACCGCGATCCTGTGGTGCCCGTTGAAGGGCATTCAGCGCGGCGTTGCGAGTGACCTGCTCCAACCAGGTGCGGAACCGGGCTCGATTGGGGTCGTACGGGCGTTTGGCCAATGACCGGGCGACCGAAAACAGGACTTGCTGCGCCGCATCCTCGGCGTCGTTGCAACTCAGCCCTTTGCGTAACAACGACCTGACGATCACCGGGTAGTACAGTTCCACAAACGCCTGCCAGGCTTCGTGGTCGTCCACATTCCTAAGTCGGTGAATCAAGCTAAGTTGGGTGGTCAGCATGCTCACTATCCTAATCGCTGTCTTCGGGTCCGGGAGCCGGTTTCGCGTCCACAACTTGTGGGAAAGCGATACAAAAGTTCTGCGTGACGCGGCCAAAACGCCGGCGCCGCCTGGGGAGGCTCTCGTTTTTCGCCGGGGGTGGGGAGACGGCCCAATTATGGATTGGGAAAAAAACGATAAGTTGTGTCAGAAATTCAAGGGAACCGTGTATAAAAGAGAGGAAAGTCCTGCTGTTCGTTGACGACCGAAGATTCGCTTGACCGTGAGTTGTCCACCCATGCCCCCTGCCGTTGATCCATATTGCGGTTTGACCGAGCGATTTCTCGCGGGGGATACGACCGACGCGGAGTTGACGGTTATGGAAACGCATCTGGAAACATGCATGACCTGTCGTCGTCGAGTGGAGACGGAGTCGGCCAGTTCTGAGTTTTGGCGCGAGACCCGTCGTTTTCTCGCGTCGCAAGAGACACGGTTTGATCCACCGATGCGAAAACTGGAGCTCGGGCCGGTTCTGCTCGACTCTCTATTTAGTTCGGAGTCGGAATCATGCCGACCAACTTCGGTCGCGAATCCAGAGTTCGACTCGGCAGGGGGTGCGGATTGGCGGAGCAGCCGCCACGACAGTCTTTCTCAGTGGCTCGACCCCACG
Organism: Planctomycetaceae bacterium; assembly: GCA_016795075.1. Lineage (GTDB taxonomy): Bacteria > Planctomycetota > Planctomycetia > Pirellulales > Pirellulaceae > M30B19. The sequence goes on from JAEUIP010000011.1 coordinate 16,300, forward strand.
ACGACTCCCAATTCGTTGGGTCGTATCGGCAAATACGAGGTCGAGAAAATTATTGGCCAGGGCGGAATGGGCTTGGTATTGGCCGCGATGGACACGGAGTTGCAGCGGCCGGTTGCCATCAAGACGATTGCCAACTTCTTGGCAAACTCGGAACAACAGCAACGGTTGATCCGCGAGGCTCGGACCATCGCCGGCTTGAGGCATCCGCATATCATGCCGATCTACGCGATCGAAAAATGGCGCGACGTTCCGATTCTAATCATGCCTTTGATCCAAGGTGGAACGCTCTATCATGCGGCTCCGAAATTGAACTTGACAATGGAAGACATTCTTCACGTGGGTGCTCAACTCTCCCAAGCTCTCGATTGTCTGCATCGAGTCGGAATCATTCACCGCGATCTGAAGCCCTCCAACATCCTGTTGCAAGATAGCGTGCGACACGTGCTACTATCGGATTTTGGGCTCGCGCGAACCGGAAGTGACTGTACCTTGACCGGGTCCAATGTCGTGGCCGGGACGCCCCACTTTATGTCTCCCGAGCAGTCGCGGGGGGATCGACTGGATCATCGATCGGATCTGTTCAGTTTAGGTAGTCTGTTGTTTTGGCTTTGTACAGGTGAATTGCCGTTTGCTGGATACAGTCAATTCGAAACCATGACCAACGTCGTGAATAAGGAACCAAATTACCAACTCTTGCAGGACCGCCAGGTTCCTGAGTTGGTGCAGCAATTGATCAAAGGGCTCTTGGCGAAAAATCCAGACCACCGATGGCAAAACAGTCACCAAGTCGGCGAGCTAATGAACGCTTGTTTAGCGAACTTGCAGAATCCCACGGCCAAGATTCCCTTTGCCTTGGCCAATCCGGGACCATGTGCTGCCGAACCCCAGAACGCCGCGTTGGCAACAAGTTCCGTGCCTTTCCAGTGGTGGACCAAATCGGTAAGCCTCCATCTGACGGCCTTGGTGTGTGTACTGGCGTTGGTGTTGTTCGGAGTTGTCGTCTGGCAGCCTTGGGCCAGTCTTCGCGAACCGAGTGCGACCAGGGAGTTCTCGCTTCCTGGTGCAGAAAATCTACCAAAGAGCGAGGTTGGCGATTCGTCGGCAGGGTCGATCCAGTTGGCCTTCCCCGAGGTGCGCTCCGAACGGGACAGCGGTCTAGACGAACTGGACCGACTGGTTATTATCGAGGAAATGCAGGCTGGAAAAAACGTGCTCTATTGGCTGAGACGTTTGGCGAATTCGTCGGTCGACGCGGTGCCGGAAGAAGTTTTGCCGATCGTGCAAGAACTTGCCGCGCACGAGAACCCAATCGCGCGCGAACTAGCCAGCGTCATTTTGAACAAGAGTCCATTCCAAGAAATTAGAACCGAGGATCGGAATTCACCTTTCCCGTCCGAAGTCGGAATCCACAACCCATTTATCGAGGTCCATGACGAGGAGAATGGCAATGATTGAACAACCGGAAATGCAGACCGTATCCGTTTGGCAAAGGATGCTTCAACGGATGATTCATCGTCATGTAGCCGTTCGCGTGTCGGGTCATCGATGGCTGGCTGCAGTATGGATCACTTGCGTCGTCCTGCAGGCCGCTTCCGTTTATGGACAATCGGGTGACATGCGCGAATGGAGCGATGCAACCGGGAAGTTCAAGGTCACTGCTTCGCTGATTGAGGTCAAAGATGGCACGGCGTTTCTCAAGGCGAAGGACGGCAAAACACTCAAGATCCCGGTCGCCAAGTTGAGTGCTGCCGACCAAAGTTTTCTAGCGGAGGGCGACAATCCGTTTATGGAAGCGGGCAATGACTTTGGCGCTTCGTCCAACTCCTCCAACGAAACGGGTGGCAATGGCGGCAACGGTAGCCAAGGCGGTTGGAACTCGGAGCCAGTGGTTGACTGGGACGAAGTCGAACCGCTCGACCGGACGACGGAGAGCGAGTGGAATCTCACCTTGCCACAGAAGAACGAGCTTGGTTTTACTCCAAAACCAGCAACGCTCAATAAATTGAATCGAGCCTTCGAAGATATTCGAAAACTGATTGTTGATCCAATTTCACAGCGCGCGGTCGCGGGATACACATCCAGTTTTTCGCATGACCAACCAGAAAGTCGCTTGGCAATTTCCGATATTGTTTCCGGGAAAACCATCCATACGTCGCCCGTGGTTGCCGACATGTGCCCGATTGCCGTGCTCAATGATGGGATCACGATCGTGATGTACGGCACGAGTGATGGCCGTGGCAGTTTCGAAACTCGTGACCAACTTCAGCTGTGGCGTTTGGATGGCAAGAAGATCATCCGTACCAAATCGTGGATCCCCTTCCCGAACGAGAGCGAGAGTTTTGGTCGGAAAGAAAACGGAATCATGGCGGCGGTGATTGCTGCCCCGAACAATCGCTTGGTACTGCTCTCCAACCATGGTCGATTGGTTTGCGTCGATGCACTGACGCTTCAACCCTATTGGCAAACCAAGTTGGGCGGGGAATATGCCGTCTGCGCGTCGGCCGATCGCAGCCTACTGGGTGTCGCCGATGGCCATACCATCATGATTGTTGATCCACAAACGGGGACGGTCAAAGCCAGTACGATGCTGGACGACAAACCTCATGTCGCTTGGCCGCGCGTGCGTTGGAGTCCCAGTGGGACCAAGTTGCTCTATTCGTTCATGAAGGATTTGCGAGTGCTCGATTTGACGACGGGCCAATGGGTACAGAAATGCACCTTTCCCGCGGAGCATGTATTGGCGCCAAACGAGATCGACTATCCCCATGACGACTATGCCTTGGTCGAGAATCGCGTGTTGATCCACATTCCCAGCCAGATCAAAGTTTGTGAGTATCAAGATGCGAAGCAGATCCTCACGGTGGGGGGCACTTCATTTATCTCGCTCCATGAGAATGAACGAGGGTTGATTGTGCCGGCGAAGATTCCGCATCCCGGCGCGGAAGCGATGCTGACAAAAGCCGTTGACGACCCGAACGTGTTTTTGATTCGTCCAGGTGTCGAGGTTGCGATTAATGCTCAAGGGTGTGGGCAATGGGCCCAAGCGGCCGCGGAGTCGCTGAAGAAAGCCGCCACGGAATCCGGGTACAAGGTTGTTGACCGATCTCCGATTACGATCGTGGGCTCGATTACGGGACCGACACAAGAAGCCGTCTCGTACATCGCGGCGGGGTCTTATGTCGCTAACGTTTACAATTCAAGTATTCGATTGGTCCACGACGGAAAAGATGTTTGGACGACAGGCGGAACCAATATCCCCGGTGTGATTCAAACTTCGCAAGGCCAATCGATTAAAGACAAGCTAGATGAGCTTGGCAAGTCGCCGAATCTGTGGGTCTTCGAGCACACCGTGTTTCCCAAGATCTTGCAAAAACCATCCGCGGGCCAAGGTCCGGTTGGTAGTGGCGCCTTGATGACATCCAAATTCACGCTCAATGGTTTGGTCGATTCGAAGTAACGATCGTCACACAACTTCGATTGTTACGAACAAACCCCTGGGGCTTCCTCCCCGCCTCCATGTGGCACGAGGTTTCAGTTGGGTAGCTTCAGATAAACGACTTCTTCGTCGTTGCGGACGATGATGCCGTTGCTGGTCAGGGCCGGATGCGACCAACAGACACCGCCACGTTGGTTCAATTGGGGAGTGGTTGGCTTCAGGACCGAAGTTCGCCACTGCTCTTGAAAGCCCTGCGGAGTCAAGTTGCCTCGAAGTAACTCACCCCGTTCGTTAAACAGCAGGACTTGGGAGCTGTCGGCCGTTGGAAATTGGACGATATGGACCGTCGCCCACCGGGCCTTCGGAACGATGGAAAGGTCTTCCCAAACCCTGTCCCCATTTTTTGCGTCCAAACAACGGAACTCGCCGTAGCTATCCGGACCATACAAGTGATCACCGATCCATACCGGTGTCGAAATGATGGACTGCAAGGCGTCCGTTTGGCGTTCGTTTTCACCGACCCGAGCCCATACCAACTCGACTTCGAGAGCATCGTCGCGGAGACGCAGCATCAACGAACCATCGTAGAACGACGTCACAAATACTTGGCCATTACGATAGACGGGCGACGCGACTCCAATCGGCATATTCCGAGGTGGAAACGGATGACGCCACGCGACTTCGCCGTTACTAGGGTTGATCCCCGCGACACTATCTCCGGTCCAAGCGACCAACACATCGCGGCCCGCTTGTTGGACGATAATCGGCGACGAGTATTGCGCGCGATCATCCAAGCATTTCCAATTTTCGGTGCCGGTCTGTTTATCAAAAGCAACTAGTCCTGCTCCATTGCCAGCTCCGATTTGCACGATCACGTGGTTCTGGTAGATCAACGGGCTGGCGGCAATTCCCCAAATGGGCATCCGGTCATTGGCCGAGATGCCGTACTCCTCGTTGAGATCCTTCTTCCAAAGAACCTTTCCCTCGTTATCGAAACAATGCAGATGTCCCATCGAGCCTAAAGCGAAGGCGCGATTGCCGTCAATCGTAACTCCCGCGCGTGGCCCCGCATCATAGCCAACGCCGGCGTAGACGCACGGATAACGATGTTCCCACACGAGCATTCCAGTTTTTTCATCCAAGCAAACGACTCGCTCTTCTTGCTCCGGGCGACGAATCCGGTCCATGACAAACACCCGGCCGTTGGCCACGGTTGGTCCCGTATAGCCTGAGCCGATCGGAGCTCGCCACAAAACTTCCAAGCCCGTTTCTGGCGGGGGCGTGGTCGAAACATTCCCACCCCAAACGCCGTCCCGATTTGGTCCGCGCCATTGCGACCAGTCGTTGTCTTCCTGTGTTGGTGCGCTGGCGAAGTTCCAGCCAGCATCGACCAAGCAACACAGACTCCAACCGAACATCGCACAAAAAAAGCCAATCGTACGCGACGTCGATTGTCCGCGGAGTAAGTTTCCGGACATAGAAAATCCTATTGCAAGGAGAAATCGGGTGAAGGAGTCGCCCGCAACACGGTAAACGCTCCGCTCGACCGCATCATACCAACAATCACGCCATACGTCATGGATGCGGCGCCCAGCCCCGCCAAGTTTCCAGAAGCGATGGACGGGAGACGATGGCAACACCCCCATCCTTCCAACGCAAATCCGTTTCAAAATTGAGTGAGCGCCCATGGGTTGGACACCTCGCGGATTTTCGGAGGCCGCACTGGGCTTGAAGCACAGAAGCCAAACAATCGACGAGGAACTTCGATGGTTGTCAATCAAATTCGACTAAGTTTGTTAATGTGGTTGCTCCTTGGGCTTGGTGGCCGAACATGTCTAGGACAATGGCCCCAATTTGGCGGCCCGACCAAGAACTTTCTCACAGAGTCGTCCGAAGAATCCAGTCGCTATCCCGCCGGCGAATGGTCACTCGAGTTGGGAATGGGAGATGCCGCGCCTGTCATTGCCGGTAACCGAATCTTCGTTACCGAATCGGCCTTTACAGATAACGGACAAGAGGCGATGCGATTTCGGTGTTTGAATCCCCTCAATGGTGCCACGTTGTGGCAGACCCTCGCCAACGAATCCAGTTCTCCTGAGCAAGACGTTAGTCAAGCGTTTCCTGTTCGGCCCATGGCGAGTCCCGTTGCTATTGCGGACCGATTGATTGCCGTTAGCTTTGGTGGATGGGTCACTTGCGTTTCACAGGGATCGGGCGAAATCGTATGGCAACACGATCTGGTTTCGGAATTCGCAGCTACTCGATTGCAGTACGGCTGGTCCAGTAGTCCGTGGTCTGACGGAAAAGTAGTCGTTGTGGCTTGCGGCGGTCCTCAAGCGATGGTTGTCGCTTTCGATTTGGACTCTGGCAACCTCGCGTGGAAATCTGCGCCGGGCGAGGCCGCCTACGGCTCATTTACCGAACTGTTGTTTGCCGGAGAAGGCAGGCACTTGTGTTATATGGGTCGTGATGAAATTGTCGGTATCGATCCCACCAACGGTGATCTCCTCTGGACGTTTCCATTGACCAATCCAGGCCTGACAAACACCGTCACTCCGATCGCGCTCCCAAACGGTGAATTGTTGGTGGCTGGACAAGGTTGCGATTCTTGTCGTCGACTGCGAGTCGTCAAAGTAAAAGACCGATGGAACGTGGAAGAAGTCTGGAGGTCGCGACATTTCCCTTTCTATTGCAATTGGCTGCGTGTCCCCTCCACCAACCAGTACGTGGCATTCGGCTCCAAAGTATTGGGCGGCGTTGATTTGGAAAATGGCAAGTTGCAGTGGCGGGAGCGAGGTTGGACCGATGCCAACTTTTGTTTCACCAACGATACGTTGGTAGGAATCCGTGGCGACGGAGTTCTAGCGGTTGCGAAACCGACGGTCGACAGTCTGGAATTGCAGGCGGGAGCGCGCGTGGTGAAAGATCGCGTGTGGGCCCCGCCCGTGGTCGTCGGGGAGACAGTCCTGATTCGCGGGAGAAGTACGTTAACTTCGGTCGACCTGCGTGGTTTGCCTAAGATCGGCGAGATGCCCGCTGGAACAGAGATCGATTCCATGACCGCCATGTACGGGCAACAGAACGAGCAAGTGGCGCGTTTATTGAAATTGGCCCAGCAGGACCCCGGTTCGTTAAGTTTCGACGACTACCTGGGAGTTGCCCAAGATCGCTCGAACCGGTTTGAAGACTCCGAGTATCAATCGTTATTGAATGCCTTGAAAGACAAAGACGTTGACTACTTGTCCCTGCGGATCGCGAAAAATTGGGTCGAACGATTTCCGGACTCGATCGTCGCCTTTGAGCGAATGATTGAACTATTGCGGGCGAATGATCCTGCGGTTGCGGACACTCTGGCTAATGCAAGAATGGTCCAAGTGGAATTTGATATTGTGGTTCCCGATTCAACACCGAAGGACGCCGCGATTTTTCTGGCGGGTAATACGGCCTCGCTGGGCCAATGGAAGCCAGACGGCCTTCTGTTATCGCGCGCGGACGATGGGCATTACCGGGCTTCACAAAAAGTTCCTCGCGGGATCGTCGAATTCAAACTCACGCGTGGCAGTTGGGACTCGATCGAAGTCGGGATAGATGGTCGAAATATTTCGAATCGCCGTCAGCGCGTCTCACAGCCGATGATGATTCGAGCGCAAGTTCAAGCATGGAAATCTTAAATCGAATCGCCGGGCATCATCTCCGCCGCTTCATGAAAAAAACGACCGGCAAATGAAACCACTTCATTGGGAGAATCCAGCCCAAGTTTTGTTTTCACATTTCGCATATGAGAATGGATTGTGTTGATACTGACGTCCAATTCGGTCGCGATTTCTTTCAAGGCTTTGCCCTTCGCCAACCAAACCAATAACTCACGTTCGCGGAGACTTAAGGTTTCGATCTCTTTGGGAATCAATAGATTAAAAGTGCAGACCGCGAGGTCTGGATTGCCGATCGACCACATCCAAATTCGGTAACGCAATCCGTTCAGAGATGAGATCTCCAAGACGTTGCGTTCATGCAAGGTTGCGGTCCGAGCAAAGGCCGACCGAAAACGTTCGGCATCGTCAGCGATCATATTGGACCAACCCAAATCACCAACTTGAGTCTTGATCGTGTGATTGCTTAACCATTTGACGAATCCGTTCCAATCACAAATGGCCACAAAGGCATCGCCTGGTTTGAGGTTTCCCGCCACGGTCGGTGATTTCGATTGTTCCTTTTTGTGATGGTTATTCATTCGTACGGTCCTCTATGATTCTGGCAAGCCGAATCGCGTAAGGTTTGGCTCGAAGCTCGCGAAACAGCTGAATTCCGCTCCCTTTCCAATCGTCCGACTTGATTCACCATGAAGATAACCAAGATTCGCCTCACGATGTTGCCCCAAGGTTCCGAGCCGGTCTGTGCCTATTGTACTGTGTCCTTCGACGATCAATTGGCCGTACATGATTTGCGAATCATTCGCAACGAAAGTCGACTGTTTGTCGCAATGCCAAATCGCAAAAGGACCAGGCCGTGCCAAAAATGCCAAACTTCCAACGCCGTTCTATCTCGATTTTGTTCCCACTGCGGTGTGGCCTTGCCAAGAACGCCACAGGACCCGTCCGGTAGTTCTCGCCCCCATGTCGATATTGCCCATCCGTTAACTGCGGAGTTCCGTTCGGAAATCGAACGGGAAATTCTGGAGTGTTACCAGAAGACAATCCATTCCGATCAAGGTCAACATGCCGCCAATTAAAGCCGGCGCGGGAGTGCAGATCCGCTCAATGTTTATGTTCAGAGGCTTCGCGGGCTTCTCGGGCTGCTTTGGCACCACGTCCCAATTCGCGACATTCCTGACTGGGGTTCGCACAAAGTTCGCAGGGTGAACGGCTACCACTATTCGGCATGTTTGCCAAACCACCACACGAACCGGCAATGGGCTTCCGCTTGAACATTACCCCCACGCTCATTCCCGCCAAAGCCAAACCAAAGGCCAGAACCGTTGCGCCAACCATGACGATCCAATTCGGACCCGCAGTGCGATTTTCGACGACGGGAGTCGGATACCGATCATTACGAACCGAGTGAAATTCTCCCGATTCGTTGCGTGTGACAATGTGTAGCCCTAAGCGATGTTCATTGGCCAATTGCTGCATCTTTTCGGGCCCCAAGACCATGGCCGCCGTCGCCCAGGCATCCGCGACGCTGCAATCCGCCGTGGCAATGCTGGCGAGCGCCACATGCCCGTCCGTCGGGTAACCGGATCGTGGGTCGATCGTATGTGAATAGCGCCGATCGTTGACGATTCGAAATTGGCGATAATCACCACTGGTCGCAATCGACATGTTTTCGAGTGGGACTTTGAGATCAATGGCTCGTTCCAACTCCAGCGGTTTCTCAACTCCGCAAAGCCACTTTCGTCCCGCAGGATGCTGCCCAGCCGCTCGGACTTCTTCGCCAACCTCGACAAAATAGCTTTCATAACCGAGTCGTTCGGCGACGCGAGCGACCTCATCGACGGCGTAGCCTTTGGCAATCGCTGAAAGATCCAGTTCAAGATTCGGCACCTGTTTCCGCAAGGCTGGAGGCTCCAAGCGGACCTGCAACTTGGTATGGCCGACTCGGGTCAGTAGCTCTTGAATTTCAGCGGCGTTCGGAATCTTGGCGTCGTCTTCGCCTTCTGGATTGGCGGCTCCAAATTTCCAAGCCGCGACCAACGGCCCTACAGTGATGTCGAAGGCCCCTTCACTTTGTTCACTGATTCGGAGGGCCAAATCGACCACTTGAGCGGTCTCCAAATCGACCGCAATCCAATCTGTCGAAAGATCGCGATTGAATCGCGTGATGTCCGAGTCGTTGGTGTACGTCGACATTTTGCGATTGATGTCGTCGAGACGTTGTTGCACTTCCAGCAGCAGTGTTTGGCGGTCGGTGTCCGAAAGCGATTTCCCAACGGTGACCTGAAAGCGAATCGGTCCAAAACACTGGCCTTCGACCTTGGTCACCGAGGCTTCATCCGCAACCGCAGATGAGGTCGTACTCAGCGAGAAAGCCAGGCATAGGGCGCTAACGGCAACCAGCCAAAAAAAACGCCCGTTCGGCTGTCGTCGACAGGCAAACGGGCGCCAGGGGCTGGATTCAAACAAGGGCTGAGCAACTACAGTGGCGGCCAACATAGGAACACTTTTTTCCAGTTGATTGGAACCGCTTAGCCACCGAAATCGTCGAAGGCGATGTTTTCGGGTTCTACGCCCAGGGTGTCCAACAATTTAAACACAGCTTGGTTCATCATCGGCGGACCGCAGATGTAGTACTCGATGTCTTCCGGTGCAGGATGATTCTTCAGGTAGTTTTCGTACAGCACGTTGTGAATAAATCCGACGTACCCGGTCCAATTGTCTTGTGGCAACGGTTCCGACAAGGCGATATTGAATTTGAAGTTCGGGAAATCGGCTTCAATCTTGCGGAAATGATCGACGTAGAACAATTCGCGTGCACTACGACCACCATACCAATAGGTGACTTTGCGTCCCGTCTTCAGGTTTTTGAACAGCTCGAAGATATGACTGCGTAGCGGAGCCATACCGGCACCACCCCCAATATAAACCATCTCGGCATCGGTGTCCTTGATGAAGAACTCACCATAAGGACCGCTAATCGTGACTTTATCACCTGGCTTCAAGCCAAAGATGAACGATGACATTTTACCCGGAGGAGCGTTGGGAACTTTCGGCGGCGGTGAAGCCACGCGAACGTTCAGCATGATAATCCCTTTTTCGCCCGGATAGTTCGCCATCGAATAAGCACGGATCACTGGCTCTTCCACTTTGGAAACGTATTGCCAGATGTTGTACTTGTCCCAGTCCTCGTGGAACTTCGGATCAATAACGAAGTCTTTGTAGTTGACGACGTGTGGCGGACATTCGATTTGGATATATCCACCGGCCTTGAAATGGACGTCCTCGCCTTCAGGAAGTTTGAGCACCAATTCCTTGATAAAGGTAGCGACGTTATTGTTCGAAATAACCTCACATTGCCATTTCTTGGTTTCGAAAACTTCTTCGGGAACCTCGATCTTCATATCTTGGCGAACCGCCACTTGGCAGCTCAGTCGCTCACCCGCACGAGCGGCTCGCTTGTTGATATGTCCGGTTTCGGTCGCTAAGATCTCGCCGCCACCTTCCAATACGCGAACTTTACATTGGGCACATGTACCACCGCCACCACACGCGGACGATACAAAGATACCGGCTTCAGCCAATGCTCCCAACAATTTACCACCCGCAGCCACACAGATCTCTTTTTGATCGTTGACCAAGATTTTGACATCACCGGTGTTAACTAGGTTTTTGCGGGCGACCATGATCAATCCGACCAAGGCCAACACAATGCCGCAGAAAAATAAGACGCCCAGTAGGATGGGAACGATTTCCATTGCCAATTACCTTAAAGCCCCGCTTCGTATACAACCCAGCTCGCTGGAGCACAACACTCACAGCCTCTTCCGAATCGACGTGCGACTAGATCCCGGAAAACGCCAAGAACCCCAACGCGATCAAACCGATCGTGATAAACGTGATGCCCAAACCCCGCAGTCCCGGCGGAACATCGGAATACTTTAGTTTTTCTCGAATGGCGGCCAACAAAACAATCGCCATTCCCCAGCCAAAACCGGACCCAATGCCGTAAACCGTACTTTCAATAAGTCCGTAGCTGCGTTCGATCATGAACAGTGAGCCGCCAAGGATAGCGCAGTTCACGGTGATCAACGGTAGGAAAATACCCAGTTCGTTAAACAGCGCCGGGACATACTTTTCCAAGACCATTTCGAGGATTTGGACGATTGCAGCGATCACACCAATGAACGAAATCAGTCGCAAAAAGCTAAGGTCGATGTCGTCGCTAATTGCACCCGGCCGCAACAGAAAATAATCGATCAAGTTGTTGGCTGGAACTGTAATCGCTTGCACCACGATCACGGCCACTGCCAAGCCAAATGCACTCTTCACATTTTTGCTGATTGCAATAAACGTGCACATTCCCAAAAAGAACACCAAGGCCAAGTTTTCGACAAATGCCGACTTAAGAAATAGCCGGAAAATATCCTCAACCGAGATCCAGTCAATCATTTCGTTATCCCTTTTCCATCTGGGCCGGTTTGGCAGTTCGCAGAACCCAAATGAACAAACCGATCAAGAAGAAAGCACTAGGCGATTGAAGCATCAGGCCTTGTGCAAATTCTCGCTTGAATTCATCGGATACAAGTTGTTGTCCAAACAAACTCCATGACCCAAAAAGTTCTCGAAACACGGCAATGACCAACAAGACCAAGCTGTAGCCCAGTCCGTTGCCGATGCCATCCCAAAAACTGTCCTGTGCATTGTTGGACATCGCAAAGCCTTCGGCCCGCCCCATCACAATGCAGTTCGTAATGATCAAGCCAACGAACACACTTAGTTCTTTGCTCACGTCGTACAGGTACGCCTTCAAGAACTGATCAACGACGATCACCATCGAGGCAATCACCGTCATCTGCACGATAATCCGAATGCTCCCCGGAATAAACTGTCGGATCGAAGCAATCGCAGCGCTGGAGACCGCGGTTACCAGTGTAACTGCGATCGCCATCGTCACTGTTTTGTCCAATTTCGTCGTCACAGCCAACGCACTGCAAATCCCCAGGATTTGCAAGGCGATCGGATTGTTGTCTAAAATTGGGCCGAACAATATCTTGCCCAATGACTTCTTTTGGCTCGACATTATGACTTCTCCTGTCGCACGCGGCGCAAATATGGGCCAAACCCTTGATCGCCCATCCAGTACCGCATCATGTTTTCGACACCTTTACTGGTAATTGTCGCACCAGACAAACCATCCACCTCGGAGTTGGTCTTGCTGTCGCCCTTGACAACCGTCAATTTCACAGCGCCGTTATCATCAAATAGAACCTTGCCATTCCATCTCGACTTCCAACCTGCGTTGTCCACTTCGCCACCCAAACCCGGGGTCTCGGCATGAGAATAAAATGTCAAATAGGAAACCGTCTTTAGGTCCGGCTGTAATGCCAAGAAACCCTTCAAAGTCGACCAAAGTCCCTTTCCGCGAACCGGAAAAATGTACCGCACTGTCGAATCTGTTCTCAGATAAACGTGCGAATGGTTCTCACGACGTTTGATCTGACCCAAGTCCGATTCGACCGGGATATCCGTGTACTGCCCGGCCTTTCGCAGTTCAGCGGCCTCGATCTGACGATAGTCAGCCAAACGGCCCTCGTATTGATCTGTAACTTCCTCGCCGGTTGCCAAGTCAATTACGATGTCGCGAAAGTTCTGCTTGAAGAATTCGCTAACTTCTTGACCACTCATCTTTTTGAACTTGGCGCGCTCTTCGTCGTCTGCCGCTGAAGCAAACAAAATATTTCGTTGTGTGTCGATTTGCACCCAAGCATCTTGTTGTGGCTTAAGGCCAATAGCCGCTGCCGACACCAAAAAAGCACAGACCGCACAAACCGCACCTGCGACCGTAAAAATATATCCCACGCTATCACGCTGCATTTCGCGCTAACCTCCGTTTGATGTTGGCTTGAACAACGCAGTAATCAATCAAAGGAGCACAGCAGTTGGCAAACAAAATCGCCAACATGATCCCTTCTGCATAGCCAGGGTTCAACGCCCGCACCAACACGGTCATGAACCCAATTAAAGCACCGTAAATCCACTTGCCAGCTTCGGTCATCGACGCGGAAACTGGATCGGTCGCCATGAACACTGTGCCAAACGCAAACCCGCCCAAAACCAAATGCCACATCGGGGTTGCGGCACTGATGCCAATATCCGATTGGACCTGACTCAACAAAAAGCTAAACCCACACAGACCGATCACGGACCCCGCCATGATCTTCCATGAACCAATTCCCGAAGCAATCAAGATGACCGCTCCGATCAAACAAGCCAAGGCCGACGTTTCACCCATCGAACCATGCATGTTACCAATGAACGCATCCCACCAAGTCAGCGGTTGTTCGATGACCTGTCCTGCCACGGTTCCTTTCATTTGAGCCAAGGTGCCGGCGACATCGCCACCGGTGCCCTTGACCGCCAAGGCGCCCAAGCCAGTCGCTCCTGAGTAGCCATCGACCGAAGTCCAGCAATTGTCGCCAGAAATAAACGGTGCGTTATTGAAGTAGAGGAACGCCCGAGCCGTTAAGGCCGGATTCAAGAAGTTTTTGCCAGTACCGCCAAAGACTTCTTTGCCAACCACCACGCCAAAAATCATGCCCAGTGCCACCTGCCACAGCGGCATATCGGCAGGCAAGGTCAACGGCAGAAGCGAACTGGTAACCAAAAAACCTTCGTTGATTTCATGTCGCCGGATCATTGCAAAAAAAGCTTCGCATAATCCACCAGCCGCCAAACCCATCAACCAAATCGGGAAGAAGTACAGTGCGCCATGCAATAACGCTTTGCCTAGGTGCGTCGGGCTCAAGAAATTGCCACTAAACGTGCCCGCGTCCGTCCAATCAAAACCAAACCACTCCAGAATCGGCATCCGCCAATTCGGCAGCTTTTCGTTGCTGGTGAACACTCGCAATACGTAATCGCTGGTCGTCGCTTCCGCCGGCGGTGTGATCTTTAACGCAACTTTGGCCGCTTCCAAATCAAAGCTGGAGCCCTGTTGTTGTTGCATCTTCTCGATGGCGGTGTCGTAGATCAAATTGGCTTGAAAGCCCGTATTGTACAACGCCATGAACACGCAGGGGATCAACGCCACTACGACGACGCTCATCATTCGCTTCAAGTCGATCGCATCGCGAACGTGAGTTCCACCCTTGGTTGTTTCACCGGGCGTGAATAGAAACGTGTCATGCGCTTCATAAAGCGGATACAACCGTTCTAACTTGCCGCCCTTGTGAAACCAACGTTCCACATAGTCATGTTGCCCGCGAATAATCTTCCCGATCCACTTCAACACAGCGATTAACCCTCTTTCTCAATCAGAGTCAAGTTCTGACGCAAAGCCGAACCGTAATCGTATTTGCCGGGGCACACGTAGGTACAAAGTGCCAAATCCTCTTCCTCCAACTCCAACGCACCCAGCGCCTGAGCCAAGTCAGTATCTTTCGTGATTAGAGCCCGCAATAATTGCGTTGGCAGAACATCCAGCGGCATGACCTTTTCGTAGCTCCCGTTGGGAACCATGGCCCGTTTGCTTCCGCCGGTCGACGTTGTGAAGTCAAACTTTTTACCGGGCAACAGAGCGCCCAAATAAATCTTTGCCAACGAGAACTTATCCGCACCCGGCATTTGCCACCCGAGGAACTCGCGTTCCGTGCCTTCTTCCAAAACTGCGATTTGCTGATGGTACCTGCCCAAATGACGTTCTTCGGAACTGCGTTGGCGACCATTGAGAATCGAGCCCGAAATCACGCGATTGTTTTCGCCAATCAACTCACCCTGCGTCAGTTGATCCAAGTCAGCGCCTAAATAAGTCCGAATCAGCCGTGGTGACTTGACCCGTGGTCCCGCTAACGCAATCACGCGCTGCCCGTCCACATGGCCGGTTCGAAACAAATGCCCAATCGCGATCACGTCCTGATAGTTGATGTACCAAACCGATTTCTTCGGTCCGACCGGATCAATAAAATGAATATGAGTGCCCGGAAGGCCCGCCGGATGGGGCCCAGCAAACTCGTGGTACTTAACGCCACTAATCTTAGGCGCTGGAACACGACTGGCAGGCGCTGTGCACACGTGGACAGCGTGATCGCCCAAACAAGTCAAAACTTCCAAGCCCTTCTCGAAGTCGGCTGGACGTTCGACCGTGATTCCTTGGGGATCCGCAGCCAATGGATTCGTATCGATCGCCGTCACAAAAATGGAGTGCGGTGGCCGTTTAGGATCGGCGACATGACCGAACGGACGAGTTCGCAGACCAACCCATGCGCCGGATTTCAGCAGCACGTCATAAACGAGATTCCGCGGAACTTTGCTCAGATCTCCATACGTCGGATACGCAACCTTGGTGGGCTGTCCGGCCGGAGGATCGGCAATCTGAACTTCAACCGAAATGAAGCGACGTTTTTCGCCGCGATGAACCGATTTGACAATGCCCGCGACCGGTGATGAATAATGAACGCCTTCCGTCTTCTTGCAGGCAAAAAGAGGTTGGCCTGCGGCGACGAAATCGCCTTCATTCACCAACATGGTTGGCTTCATGCCCACATAGTCGGAACCGAGAATTGCCACCGATGTGACAGTTTTCTTCGCGTCGATCTTTTGTTCGGGTTGTCCCGAAATTGGTAGATCACAACCACGTTTAATCGAGTGAATCATCGTTTGGCAATCACCATGGGGTCGTTGCTGTTCGCGATTTTGCCGAAGCCTCCCGCTCCGACGGCCCGTCGCCCAGTTGAACGGGCAATCCTAAACCTAATCAAAAATTTGGTCAATTGGATTGGGATCGACTCGGTCACCGAATCACCAAACCTTTTTCGCCGCCGTCCGTTCCCTTGGTACTGAAGGTTGCTTTCGCCGCTGGCTCAAATGGTCAGCACCAACTTCAGGCCAAAGGTGTCCTCAAATAAGGAACCCAACTGCTGCAACTCCAAGTTTTCCAAGGTCAGATCACTGACATTTTTAACTTCGAGTACGAGCCGGGCCCCGGACCGACTCATCTGAAAACCCGCAACTCGACCGTGCCGCGAAACATCTAACGACTTTGCGACTCGCAGAATTGCAGCCAATTTACAAACCGTGGCCCGATCACGGCGATCCAACAATCCGTAGAACTCATGGGTCGGTTGAGGCACCGCGCGGCGATGATACCGAGCCACCAGTGCCGCCAATAACAGGTTCTTGGCGCTGATTCCGAAAAACTCGCTTGAGCGAATCAGATACAACGAATGTTTGTGGTAACTGCGAACATTGACGAACATTCCAACTTCGTGCAGCCAAGCCGCTACTTGCAAGATCAGCAGGCAGTTTTCGGTCAATGAAAATTCGGCCGCCAATTCGCGAAAGATCAACTCGGATAATTTACACACATGTTCCGCGTGTTTTTCATCGATCCCATACTTGGTGGCAGACGCCCTCACTGATGCGAGGATTTGGGGGCGAATTTTCGCCGCGCGCCCGCCTCCCGCCATGTCCAACAACAGCCCTTCCCGCAAATTGGTGTCGGTCAAATAGAGGCTGCTCAGCTTGAAGCGGCGCGCTAAATACGTGTAAGCCATCAATGCCGGCGCAAACGACTCGGCGTCGGCAATGCTCAAGCGATAACTTCCCACCAATTGGTCGGTCGATGTCGCCCAGATCGTCTCGAACAGTTGTTCCAGATCATTGACATCGATCGTTTCCACGTCCGCCGCCGGTCGGTTCGGGTATAGAATGTCAGCGGCCAAGCGAATATCGCCGCCCATCACCAACATTTGATCCGGCGGGTTTGGTCCCATCGCGGCTTCCAGCCGGTCGCCAACGCGCGAGACCTCGCCCTCCATAATCTCTCGAATCCGGTCGCGCGACGTTCGAAACCCGTCGAGCGTCCGCCGCATGCGGAGTGACCCCATGCGGAAAGTGTTGGAGAAGATAACGTCGCGGTCCTGTAGGACAATCGCCTCGGTGCTGCCGCCGCCGATTTCGATTGCAAATGTCCGGCCTTTGCTCAATTCCGGGTGTTTGTCAAAAACCCCCAACACCTCCAGATAGGTGACTCGGTGGACATCTGCTTCGTCCAAAGGTTCGATTTCGAAGCCTGTCAGGTTGAAGACGTGGTCGATTAGCTCGACTCGGTTCCGCGCCTCCCGAACGGCACTGGTCGCGACCACGCGAACCGCCGTCGGAGTATCCAAACGAAATTCGGCCAACTTCTTCCGGCAGAGCCGTAGGGCGCGAACCGTGGCGGTCGCCGTTTTTCGCTCGATTCGTCCGACCGTAAAGGTGTCCATCCCCAAACTGACCGGTAGCTTCAATTCATCGATGACCCTCAGGCGTCCTTCGCAGTTAACTTCGCCAATCGCCATCCGGAGACTGGTCGCTCCGATGTCGACCACGGCTCCAAAAAACATGGTCGAGGCACTCGAATCACCGGGCGTGCGACCGAAACCTGCCGAAGACGCTTCAGATTTTGGTGACTTGGACATGGTCAGACGCCTCATTCGGCTGGTACAATTGATCTGCTCCGCCCGGATGATAACAGTTTCGCGATAACCTGCTCAATGGTGGTTGGCCGCAACGAATTGGTATCTTTTTTGCAGTTGGGATCGCCGCTGCCTAGGAGACTGCCACAGCTATGAAAAACGAAATGGACGACTACTACAAAATTCTCGGTCTAAAACGGGACGCGACTGCGGCTGAACTGAAGAAGGCCTACCGGAAAATGGCGCAGAAGCACCATCCGGACTTGGCTGAAGAAGGCAATAAGGAAAAGGCCAAGGCCGAGTTCCAGAAGATCCAACAAGCCTACGACGTGCTTAAAGACCCCGAAAAACGCCAGCTTTATGATCAGTTGGGGCCAGATTTCGAGCGGATGTCCGGGCCGGGCGGTCGTCCTCCCCAGGGATTTCCGGGCGGTGGACCGGGTGGCTACGATTTTAGTGAGATGTTTGGCGACCAAGGGCCCGGTGCTGGTGGACGCGGGGGTGGAGGCTTTGGATTCGAAGATATTTTTCGTCAATTTACCGGTGGTGGGGGTGGTGGCGGGAGTCGCGGCGGCCGGACGAGACCCCAGCGCGCAAGCAAAGGCAGTGACATTCAGGCGTCGGTCACCCTACCGTTTGCGGTCGCCATTACGGGCGGCGAAACGGCTGTCTCGATTCAACGCGGCGGACGATTGGAAACCTTGAAAGTCAAGATTCCTGCCGGAATCGAAGATGGCAAGAAGATGCGGTTGCGCGGCCAGGGCGAATCCCTGCCAGGCACTCCGCCGGGAGATCTTCTGTTAACCATCCAAGTCGCGGAACATCCCTGTTTCCGCCGAACCGGCGACAATCTTATCGCAACCGTTCCCATCACGGTCTCGGAAGCAATCAAAGGCGCGCGAATTGACGTCCCAACTCCCAACGGGACGGTCACGGTAACCGTGCCGCCCGGAAGCTCCAGCGGAAAAAAACTGCGTTTGCGTGGACTTGGTGTTCAGGGCAAAGACGGCGCCGGCGACTTGCTGCTGGAATTGAGCATCGTTTTGCCCGAAACGGTTGGACCGGACGCATGCCGACTCGCCGAGCAACTCGAATCGGTATGGGCCACCCAACTGCCACGTCAAAATCTTCGCTGGTAGAAGACCGCAATTCTTCCGCAACCATTCGTCCGACGATGAATGGTGCTGGATGATCGGGTTCTTTCCTCCGCTGGTACGATCTTGATTTCGCTCGCATAATAACGCGCCTTCCACCGGTCGACTTCGGTTCGAACCGCTGTCAGCCCATGTTTCAGCGGCCGGTTTCTTTCCCGTTGGTGCGGCGAGCGACGATGAACGATAAAATACGCGGAATGACCATCACGTTTGATGATGTCCTCTTGGAACCCCGCTACAGCGAGGTCGTTCCCTCCGATGTGGATGTGAGCACCCGTCTCACCAATCGAATTCGCTTGAACATCCCTCTGCTCAGTTCCCCAATGGATACCGTCACAGAAAGTGAGATGGCTATTGCCTTGGCGAAAGTGGGTGGCTTGGGGGTTATACACAAAAATCTGAGTATCGAGGCCCAAACGGAAGAAGTAAATAAAGTCAAACGCAGCGCGAACGGCATCATCGAAGACCCGGTGACGCTTCGTCCCGACGATTCGATCACGGACGCTCGCCAAGTCATGCAACAACATAACGTATCGGGCATACCGATTGTCAACGACGGCGGGCGGTTGGTCGGCATTCTAACCCGGCGAGATCTACGGTTTTTGGAAGAAAACGACAAGTTGATTCGCGATGTCATGACCAGCGAACACTTGGTAACGGCTACGGGAAATTTGACGCTTGCGGAAGCTGAGCAGATTTTAACGGCTAAAAAGGTGGAGAAACTTTTACTAATTGACGAAGAAGGAAGATTAACGGGACTAATCACGATCAAAGACATCGACATGATGAACCGGTTTCCGAACGCTTGCAAGGACAAGCAAGGTCGGTTACGGGCCGGGGCGGCAGTTGGTGTGTTCGATTTCGAACGCGTGGAAAGCCTGATTCGCAAGGGAGTGGACATCCTTATTGTGGATTCGGCGCACGGGCATTCGAAGAACGTGATGGAGACCGTTCGTGAAATCAAACGCCAATGGGACATTGATGTTGTTGCTGGGAATGTCGCCACCGAAGACGGGACGCGAGATTTAATCCGAGCAGGAGCGGACGCCATCAAGGTTGGCATTGGACCCGGATCGATTTGCACCACGCGAGTCGTCTCGGGAGTTGGCGTGCCGCAAATCTCGGCGGTGATTAGTGCTGCGAAGGCAGCCTTGGAGACCAACACACCGATCATTTCGGATGGTGGTGTGCGGTTTTCGGGCGACATCACCAAAGCGATTGCCGCGGGTGCCCACAGCGTCATGATCGGCAGCCTGTTTGCGGGAATGGCGGAAAGCCCTGGACAGACAATCCTGTACC
>JAEUIP010000120.1 GCA_016795075.1 Planctomycetaceae bacterium
AGGTGTCAGGAGTCAATTGCCGGAACGGCCCTGCGGGTGCTTCGCACAATTGACTCCTGACACCTTTACCAGACCCCTATTTTTAGCTGTGACAATGCACTAGTAAGTTGCTTCAACCTCCCGACGAGAACTTGGTATTCATTACATGATGACTGGAACAGAACTCGCGCGACCGTTTCTTCCCACTAAAGACTTCGAGCTGTCGAAACGCTTCTACGAGGCGTGGGGATTTGAAAAAACTTTGGATAGCGAGGTCGCCATCTTTCGTGCTGGAAGCGGGGGGTTCTTGCTTCAACGTTACTTCCAGGAAGATTGGGCAGCCAACTGCATGATGCAACTGATGGTCGACGACTTGGACGCCTGGTGGTCGCGGGTGGAGTCACTGGATCTTGTCAATCGCTTCGGTGTTCCAGCGCCGAAGCCCCCAGCGTTGCAACCGTGGGGACTACGAGTGTCTTACCTGGTCGATCCGGCTGGTGTGTTGTGGCATATCGCTGAGCGCCGGGACGGCGTCGATCATGATCGCTAGGGCCAAGAACAAGTTATGTTAGTCGAAAGAACGATTGCTGCCTTAGGCGAAACAACGTTGTCGACACGGAGCAAGGCGAACGGACAATTGCCCGCACAGGGAAACCTCATTCGAAGCACCTGCGCAAGTAGCTCACGCCAATAAGTCGTGGATCACGGAGCCGTGGACATTGGTTAGTCGGCGTTGAATGCCGTTGTGATAATAAGTCAGCTGCGTGTGGTCGATCCCTAACAAATGCAGCACGGTCGCGTGAAAGTCCGGCCAGGTCACGGGGTCTTGGACTGCTTTCCAACCAATGTCGTCGGTCGCGCCATACGCCAAACCGGGGCGGCAACCACCACCCGCCAGCCAAACGGTGAAGCCCTCCGGATTATGATCGCGTCCCATTCCCGTTTGACCTTGCGGAGCGTTGGCAAACGGCGTTCGACCGAACTCGGTGGTAAACAACACCAAGGTTTCGGCCAACAATCCCCGTTGATGCAAGTCTTCGATTAAAGCGGCGATCGGTCGATCGACGCGATCGGCTTCGCGTTGATGATCGGATCGACAATCTTCGTGGCTGTCCCAGCCGTGTCGAGGTTCTCCCCCCAGACAGCCACCCGCAAACAGCTGCACAAATCGGACCCCGCGTTCACTCAAACGGCGAGCGATCAGACATCGTCGTGCCATTTCAGCCGTGGGTTCGTGTCCCACTCCATACGCATCCAAGGTATGTCGCGTCTCTTGCGTGAGATCGGTGGCCGTTGGGATCGACGATTGCATTCGAGCTGCCATTTCAAATGCGGCCATCCGGGCCGGCAGGATCGAATTGGCTTCGCGCCCGACTTGGAATTGCGTCTCAAGTTGTGCTAAGAGTCGCCGGGATGCCAACTCTTCTTCCTGGGTTACGGATTCCGGCGGAAAAAGGTCCAAGATCGGGGCGGAACCGCCGCGCAAGCGAACGCCTTGGTGCTGGGCTGGCAAAAAACCCGCACCCCAATTGGTGGCTCCGCCGCTGGGTAAACTTCGTCCGTCGGGAAGAACCACAAAAGTGGGCAATTCGTCCGTTTCGCTGCCCAAACCGTAGGACAACCAACTTCCCATGGAAGGAAATCCGTTTGCTTGAAAGCCACAAAGTTGCTGAAACGTGGCCGGAGTATGATTGGCCGAATCAGCCACCATCGAGTGGATCATGGTCAAATGATCAGCGACCCGAGCCAAGTGCGGGAACAACTCCGAAACCCATAGTCCACTTTGGCCGCGACGCTGAAATTTCCAATGTGGCCGACAGAGCAACCCAGCGCTGCCAAAAAACGTCTCCGGCTGTGCAGCGCCAGGGATCGGACCACCATGTAGTTTTTCGAGCAGTGGCTTGTAATCGAACGAATCCACTTGGCTATAGCCACCTGTCAAGCAGAAGTGAATGACTCGTTTCGCACGCGGTTGCCGAGTTTCCGTCGGCGATCGATGGGCACGCGTCTCCCTTTGCAGCAAGGTCCAAAGCGCAGCCGTACTCAGGCCCCCAACCGCGAAATTCCAGAGATCTCGGCGGTGTGGCAAAGAGCTTCTGCCGACATCATTGTGTTTCGTGACCATGTGTTGTTTATCCTTCGCTTCACAAAGAGTCGGACTTAGAATTTTTCATCCCGAACCCTACTGCACCACGATTCCCACCACACAGAAGAAAGCAAAGTACGGACATAAGCTCTTAATCCAAGGTGACAAACTCGCTGGTATTGAACAACACGCGACATAAACTCGCCAAGCCGTACTGGGAGACAAGTTCACCGGCCGCGATCTGTTCTTCGGCCGTTGCCTCGCGCAACAGCACACTCCGCCACACGCTCCGGACTTGTTCGACGGGATCATCCCCCACCTCCTCACTTACGCGAACCGCGAGCTCGCGGGACATTCGCAGGATCCATTGGTGGTTCCACAAACTAAGAGCCTGGGTGGGAGTGATCGTCATCGTTCTTTCGGGAGAGGCGATGGACGGATCAGGACAATCAAATGCTTCGAGCAATGAATGGCGTTCCCCTCGATAGCGCCAGCGATAAATGGTCCGGCGATCGAATTCAGGACCCTCGGCATCCGATGGTCGATAGTAATGGGCGGCCCCCACGGTTTCAATGACGACGTCGCGATAACCGGGTCCAAAGCGAATCGGTGACAGGGTGCCGGTGATGGACAATAGTGAATCACGAACTACTTCCGCTTGCAAACGCTGCGGTTGCCGGCGCCAGAGCCAAACAGCGTCGTGATCCAGGGCTTCACCGCGTTGGAGCACGGCTGGTTCGGCACACGATGCTCGGCGGTAGGTTTCACTCAACACCATCGTGCGGATCAAATGCTTTAGCGACAAGCCGGATGCACGAAAGTCGGCGGCCAACCATTCCAGCAATTCGGGATGGCTCGGCTTTCCTCCTTGGAAACCGAGATCACTTGGTGTGGCTACTAGCCCCCGGCCGAACAACAAGTGCCAACAACGATTCACCGCTGTACGATGAAATGGACCATTGTGTCGATCTGTCAGCCAACGAGCCAAGCTCAGGCGGCGTTCCGAGTCGGGGGCATCAGCCGCCAATGCCCAATTCGGCTCTGGTCCCCGAATCGACAGAGGAGCACCTGGCACCACGACCTTTATTGGTTGCATCGGGTCACCTCGCCGCATCACATGCATGGCTTTCGCCGGTCCCGGAGCAACGGTGTAGACCGCGAGGCCCGATGGCGCTGTTGGCAGCGCATCGATTTCACGCTGAAGTTGAATTTCCGTTTCCGATTTCGGCTCCACCACGGCGTCCAAAGAGCCACCGAATAGTTGGACCGCGTATTGGCCTGGTGCCACTTGCAGAGCATGGATGGCGTTGATTCCATGATGCTCCCAACGCGCCGATGTCGTTCCGAAATAGATGGTTGCAGAGGTATCCGCTTGAACCCCACTCCGCTCGCGATCCGACAAATCATCGAACGTTTCTGCCAGCAATTCGGTCCCGTCAGCGGCGTGGATCGAAAGATCATCGATCGCACCACCGAATCGTCCTTCGTGTCGCAACGACTCCAAACGAAGTCGCAAGTCACCGCTGCCGTCGCCAACAAACTGGAATTCGAAGGGTTCAAACTTCGTAACAGAACCTGCTTCACGCCAACTACCGGGTCGTGCACTGAATTGATGGGCGACCGAATCATCTGACCTGACAAGCCGGATCAGAACGCCATCGTCCGTCGAAGTTGCCTGCGCGGGGAGCTCCCAAACGGTGGGAGAGACCTTCAAACGCATCGAGTAGACCTGGTCCCGTGCGTTGACGGCCAACGAGTCGCGACTGACCAGGGCATTTCCGGATCGACTGAGAATGGCACCTCGCACCGTCTGTTGTCCTTGCAATGTTTGCAACAGAGCCAGGCGTTTGGCGGCGACCGCCGCTTCGGCAGACGCATCGCCCGTCTGGACCTCGCGACGACCATGCTGCACGCCGTCCAGGGCCGCGATGAAGCGATAATAGTCCTCGGTCGAAATCGGATCGTATTTATGATCGTGGCACCTGGCGCAGTGCAATGTCAGCCCAAGGAACGCCTGTGAAGTCGTGGCGGCGATCTCTTCCAATTCGGCGTGTCGAGCATTCGCACGCATGGATTCACTCTGACCGAGAACGGGGTTGTGAACACCCGCCACCAAAAAGCCTATCGCCGCTAATCCATCGACCGTTAGACCTTCTAGAACATCCCCCGCGATTTGCCGTTGAGCAAACTGATCGTATGGCAAGTCGTCATTGAAGGCACGGATCACCCAATCGCGATAGTGCCACGTTTGTTCGCGCGGCTGGTTGTATTCGTATCCATCCGTTTCGCCAAACCGCGCGACATCCAACCAATGCTGGGCCCAACGCTCACCGAATTCGGGCGAGGCAAGCAGTTGATCGACCAGCGTTGCCCAGGCTGTATCGCTAGGATCCTGTGAAAAGCGCATGACTTCGGCATAGTCCGGCGGCAGACCCACCAAGTCGTTGTACAGTCGTCTTACCAATGTGCGTGGGTCCGCTCGCCCCGCTGACTGCAAGCCCATTTCGGCCAACTTCTGATCGACAAAGCGATCGATGGGATGTGGACCCGACGGACCAATCGGTGGAACGGGAATCTCGTCGTCCAGTGGTTGCAGACTCCACCAATCGTAACCAGCTCGTTCGGCAGTCGAATACCGAAAGGGGTCGATGGGACCACCTTCCCAAATCGCACCCGCGTTGATCCACTTTCGCAAGACGTCTTTTTCGTTCGCGGTTAACGGATGCTCGGGCGGCATTTCATCCTGAGCGATTCTCTGCCACAGGAGACTTGCCTCGGCATCGCCCGTCTCGATCAAGGGCGGGGTGTGGGCAAACATTCCTTCCGGTATCGCAAGGTTCAATCCACCTTCGAGCGACAGTGAATTGTGACACTCAAGACATCGCTGGGCCAAAATGGGAGCGACCTGATCCTTAAACAAAGAGTCATCGGCGCTGGCGACACTCGCCGACACCCATACAACGACCGAACCGCTGATGGCCAGGAATTCCATTCGTACCAATCGGACAAACCAAGAGACCATGTGGGACCACTTCACCAATAGCGAGTCGTTGTCCGTGATTGGCAGATCACGATCGTTTCACGACGCCATTGTAACCGTGGCCCGCGCCGGTGTGAACAACAAGACGCGGCTTTCGAGCAGACCCGCGAGTCGTGGGGCTGCGGTTCGCTGATGGGTGGCCACGACCAACGAGATTTTGGTTGAGAATAAAAACTGACGCGGTGAGAGCCGAACTCGACTTTCCGTCGACGGCTCGAATTCCAAAAGCTGAAGAAATATTAGCCACTAAGCAGACTGATGCTGCAGCAACCACCAGTGAAAAGCCCGAGGACGCTCAGCACCAGACCGATGGTAAGCATGGTGCTACCCTTCTGCGACATTTTGCCGTTGCCCATTTGCATGGTATCGATAATACCGAGAGTCAAACCGATAATGCTAAAGACAAACGTACAGGGAAGTACCAAACCCAAGATCCCCATCACAAGGACCAGATGGGAGCGGGGTGCCGGCAATTGTTGCTCGTATGGCAAGGCTCCTGCGGGAGAGGTGTTCGAACCGCGATAGGTTGGTGGAACATACCCAGCGGCTCCAGGTCCGGGACCAGGGATCGGTGTGCTGCCCAGGACGGTTGGTGAGATCGGGGCGGTGGATGGAGCAACCGGGATCGGTGTGGAAGTCGCGGCCATGTGTCCGACCCAACCGACGCCCGCCTTGTCTGCTTTGCCAGGCACTTGAGACTGGAACAATCGCTCCAAGGGAGTCCATTGCGTAAAATCGCCACCTTGAAAGAGTGTTCCCGGTCCGAGGTTTCGCGCACGTACTTCGGCCTCAAAGGCGGCTCGACTGAGATTCCCTAAAATGATGCCATCCGGCATCTTGAGCGACCAAGTCCCGAGGTCGATGGAGCCTGGAGCGGTGGGCTGATCCGCAAATGGGCCTACCGTGGGAACGCTCGTTGGATTGTATCGCTGCAGTGCATGGCAATTTGGGCAACGAATTGTCTTCTCGCGGTGCTCCGCCCTGATCCGCAGACCGCAACGACATTCACTACAATGAAATTCCAAGTATTCCATAAGTCGACAAACGGAGGGGCTGGAGATGCGGGTCAGCTGGCAGTTTCGCTTTTGACCGTTGTATCTTGGCAGAATTCCGTCCGCAATTCTAGGCTTTGTTTTAAAAGTGGCTTGAGGCCAACCGTAGATCGAGCGCCCCGATCGCTCCTGCGGGAAAACGACTTCAGCTTTCGAATGTCGCCAGGATATAGCGTCGCCAATAGTAGAGCGAGCGCCCCGATCGCTCCCGCGGCCAAAGAACTCGCGTCACTCGATAGAACAACGTCCCGACAGTCACTTTGGCATTTCCTACCCAACTTGTGGCATGTCTGCTAAGATACGCGATCACGATTCGGAGAATCGTGCGACATGCCTGCGGCAAACGGTGTCAAGTGCTCGCAAGACAAGGATCAGACCGTTTAACTCCATCCCATTGGGGCTTCAATTCCATGTCCACCGCTGCCAACTTCATCGAATTGGTTCGACAAAGCCAATTGATCGCTCCTGCCGACTTGGAGGCAGCTGTCGCCGGGTTCGAACCGGGCTCGGCCAAAGTCAAAACAGTCCAGGAAGCGACTGCCGCCGATATGGCTCGGCATCTGATTCGTCGCGGGTTGATCACGACTTGGCACGCCGAAAAACTCCTGTCGGGCAAAAATAAAGGTTTCTTCTTGGGCAAGTACAAGCTACTGGAACCATTGGGCGCCGGTGGCATGAGCTTTGTTTACTTGGCCGAGAACCAATTGCTTGGTCAACGTCGGGCGATCAAAGTTTTGCCAAAATCCAAAATCGCGGACAGTAGCTACTTGGAGCGATTCTATCGTGAGGCTCGCGCGGCCGCCCAACTAAACCACCCCAACATTGTCCGCACGTTCGACATCGACCAGCAGGGTGACCAACACTACATGGTGATGGAATTCATCGATGGCGAAGATCTTTCCAGCCTAGTCAAGCGACTTGGTCCGTTGCCGATCAAAGACGCCCTCAACTATTTGCGGCAAACCGCAGCGGCCCTCCAACATGCGCATGGGGCAGGCTTGATTCATCGCGACATCAAGCCTGGTAATTTGTTGCTCAACAAACAGGGCCAGGTGAAGCTGTTGGACTTGGGCCTCGCGAAGTTTACTGGTCAAACCTCAGACCTGACCATGGTTCACAATGAAACCATGATGGGCACCGCGGATTTTCTTTCGCCGGAACAAGCGCTCAACAGTCACTTGGTCGATTTACGAGCTGATGTTTATTCGTTGGGTGGCACTTTTTATTACTTTGTCGCTGGCCATCCGCCATTTCCGGACGGGACGGTCGCGCAGCGTTTGGTGCGTCATCAATCGGTTGATCCGCCAACTTTGATTTCGTTGCGTCCGGACTGCCCCCAGTTCCTGTCACAACTTTGCGGATGGATGATGCAAAAGAAGGTCGACGAGCGATGTCGGGACTGTGGCGAGATCTTGGACTGGCTGGACAAATGGCAGCGAGATCCTTCGATCGCCCTGCCCTACCCCGGTCAACGATCGACGACTTCGTCTGCAGCCGTACCCGAGTCAAACACCGGAATGCCCGCAAGCCCTTCCTTGCTCATTTCCTCCGTAGAGCCCAACTCAAATAAGCCCAGCAAGCCGCAAGTTCGCCGCCGCTCCAAGGCCGGTGGTTATTGGTTGTTGATTGGTTTGTTTTTGTTGTTGGTAGGAGCAATTGTCGGGCTGTTCTTGGCGTTTCAGAATATTGATTGAAGTTAGGATCTGTCCCCAAAGGGGTCTGGCCCTCGCCGGTCATGCCTTGTTGTCCGAGATTTTTGCCTGCCCACCAAAGGATCAGCCCCCTTTGGGGACAGCGCCTCGTGACATTCGCCAGAATGCGGGCTATGTTTGACCAAACGGTCGTTTTCTTGGTAGAATCTAGAGTGCGGGCTAGACAGATGTATCGCCGCTCTCGCCGCATCTCCTCTAATCAGAAACTCTCCCGAACATGAAACTACTGGATTTCGACGTCGCGAAGTTGTGGGTTCTGACCTTGGTCCTATTCTTGGTTGCAACGGGGTGTCCTGTCTTGGCTCAGGATGCTCCCGCCAGTATCAAAGTGACTCAACTGAAAGCCCATTTGGATTCGGCGGAGACGGCTTACCGAGCCCAAGACGTTGCCAAGGTCACGGAACATGTCAACGCAGCAACGGCCGTGTTGGAGGAAATCTTGCAGGCCACTCGGAAAGCTGACGTGCCGGAAATTCGAGCCCAACATAAACGGTTGGTGGCGGCTCATCGTATCCTGAAGACGGCCAAAGCCAAGCCAAATCCGCTGCCCACGTTGAAGTTCAACTATGTCGAGTCCGACCCATCCGAATCGGAAATGAGTGTCAACCGAGTTTCGTTCCAAAATACGATCGCACCTTTGATCGCGCAGAAGTGCGGAAACTGTCACGTCCGCGAAGCGCGGGGGAACACGAGCTTGGCGACTGCTGCGGATTTGGCCAACCATGTTTTTCCGGGCGACAGCAGTCGCAGTTATTTGTTCGAGATCACCGCCAACAACACGATGCCCCCAAACAACAACAAACTAACGGATGACGAAAAGAAAACCCTCAAGCAATGGATTGACGAAGGTGGGCAATTGGACCCTGGGCAAACCATGTTCGACTTGCGACCGTTGGTGCAGCCGGCTCAACCGGAAAACATGCCGGAGGTCGCCCGCGCGACTGAAAACGACACGGTATTTTTCGCGAAAGACATTGCTCCGCTGTTGGCCGAATCATGCAATGGTTGTCACATTGCGGGGAACAACCTGCGAGGGGGCTTGTCGGTCGAGAACTTTACTCGCGTGATGCGCGGCGGTGATTCAGGGGCAATGATTGTACCGGGCAACCCCGACGAAAGTCTGTTGATCAAGAAGCTCAAGGGCACCGCGGATGGGCAACAGATGCCAATCAATCGACCGAAATGGTCGGACGAACAGATCGCATTGATCAGCACTTGGATTCGCGAAGGAGCTCGCTTCGATGGACTGGACCCGGCTCAATCGGTGGTGGACTTGGCTCAACGTAGTGCGATTCAAAGCATGACAGCGGAACAATTGGACCAGCGACGGTCCGAACTCTTGGTGAAGAACTGGAAACTGGCCTTGGTCGATCAACCATTCCAGCAAGGTCAATCCGAGCATTTTGCTTGGATCGCCGGTGAAAAGGTCGACGCCAAACGCCTGGAACAGTGGGTCAAGTTGGCGGAGCAAGCGTTTGAGCAGCGAGAAGCCGCGTTGGGGATCGACCCCCAGAACGCCTTTGCACGGGGAAAAATCGCCTTGTTTGTCCCCGGTTCGAACTACGACTATACGGAGTTCGCCAAGATGTTGAGCCAGCGTGAATCCTCGGGAAGTCTGCGCGGATATTGGGCGCAAACCTTGGAAGGACCCTACATCGTATTGGGAGCATCGCTAACGGACGAGCAAATTGAAGAGAACTTGTCCCAATGGATTGGTGCGGCAATGGTCGCGAATCTCGCACCGAGTTTACCCGCGTGGTTTTGCGAAAGCGTTGCGTTGGGCCTTCATGATGATCGACGTCTTCGAAATCGCGCCGGAAACACGCCTTCGCCCGCGACTCCGGCGGATAGTGTGCAACGTTGGTTGGAAGGTCGCTTGGATCCCAACAACAAACAGCTCTTGGATCAAGCCGCGTCGCTGGCCTGGAAGAAACAACGACAAATGCTCAAGTCGATTTTGGAAGAACTGCAAGCCGGGAAACCACTCGAATCGATCTTGAAAGCTCGATCGGGCGGATCGGTCGCAGATTTTGTGGCCGCGTTACTTCAATGAGTTAAGTGATTGGGAAAAGAGATGGCAAAGGGCGATAGCCAATGCATCGGCCACGTCATGCGGTTCGGGCGTGGTCTTTAATCCCAAGTGATGACAAACGGCCGCCTGCATCTGCTCCTTCGGGGCACGGCCATGTCCCGAAACGGTTTTCTTGACCGACGTCGCGGCATAACTCGTCACGGGCACATCGTGTTCCGCGGCGGACAACATGATGACCCCGCGCGCGTGTCCCATCAGGATCGCTGGTTGCGTCCGCTCGTAATGCGCATACAACTGCTCGATCGCCATGACCTGTGGATGGCATTCGGTTAAGATTTCATCCAGCGACTTTTTTAGTTCTTGCAACCGCAGTTCCATGCTGCGGCCAGCGGCGACCCGGATCACGCCCGCTTCCACGATGCGAATGCGTTGCTTGGTCAGGCCAGGCGAAAGCAGCGGAACGACCGAGTGTTCTTGAACTGCGTTGGACCGTCGAGCGGGAACGGAACGTTGAGACGGACTTGGTACGACCGGGGTTTGCCATTCCAAGACGCCGTAGCCTGTGACCCGCAATCCGGGGTCGATACCAATGATGCGTTGAGTGGTCGTGGCCGCGTTCAGCGTGAAGTTCTCCCTAGAAATCGGCAGATTGTTCGGCGCCCCAACCATGCTCCCGAGACGCCGCAGCGACATTAGAATGGATTCGGCCGAAATTTCCAACGGACATTCCGAACCCAACCGTAACTCGTTATGTCCACGGTTCCAGGGGCGAGCCGGTGGGACGTTGATTCACCGCATTACGGTTCCATTTGGGTTTAAACTCGATAAGTGTCATCCAAGTTCGGTGGCCGAATCACTCGGCGACGCAACGATGGGTGACAATTGGACAAAATGGATTACCGCCCAGAGTGGCGTCACGGAGCGAGTGGGCAGCGAATGAAATTCTTCGGTAGACATCTCATGGACAATCAGCCCCGCATCAAGAGTGGTATCGTCGCACCAACAAGCCGACACAAAAGCAAGAGACGATGAACAAGAAAAAACTAATGGCGATGGGCGTTCCCGTGACCGCGGTGGTTCCGGCCATCACTTGCATTCAACGCGCGGCCCAGAATCGCGAAGACAAACGCAAGCCGAACGTGGTGATTGCCGAAATACTGCAAGCGCCCGAGTCCTTCCTGCATGACCCGGTTTGGTCGGGGTTTGCCGAAGCAGTGATCGAGGACCGCCAATACGAGCCGGAGTCGAGTATTGGCTACCAGATTTTTGGTGACGACATCGATGATCAAGCATTGTTCCAGATGCAGCAAGCATGCCGAGTTCCGGGGGCTCGGGCCGCCGCAGTGATGCCGGACGCGCACGTGGGGTACGGTTTGCCGATCGGCGGCGTGTTGGCGACGGAAGGTGTTGTGATTCCTTATGCGGTGGGAGTGGATATCGCGTGTCGCATGCGACTGTCGATCACCGACTTACCAGCGGAACTTGTCGAAGAGAACGACCCGAAGCATTGCCACGCGTTGGACAGAGCTTTGGAGCGGGGCACGTTGTTTGGAACGGGCGGCAAGTTCAAGGCTCGGCATGATCACGAGGTCTTCGATCACGACTGGACGGTAACCGCCGTGACCCGTGAGAACAAAGACCGCGCGTGGAATCAATTAGGAACCAGCGGCAGCGGGAATCACTTCGTCGAGTGGGGCGTGATCGAATTGCCTCAGGACGACTTGGGTTTACCAGCCGGACGTTATGTAGGTCTGTTGAGTCATTCGGGTTCGCGGGGAGCGGGTGCCGCCGTGTGTGCTCGCTACAGTCAGATCGCGCGGCAGAGTTTACCGCCACGCTACAAAGAGGACACGCACTTGGCGCATTTGGCATGGTTGTCGTTATCCAGCCAAGCGGGCCAAGAGTACTGGGCCGCGATGAACTTGATGGGCCAGTACGCGGCGGCCAATCATCAAATAATTCACGAAAGTGTGTTGCGATTGGCGGGTGCAAAGCCGTTGACCGTGATCGAGAACCATCATAATTTTGCTTGGGAAGAAGTGCATGATGGCAAGTCATTGATCGTGCATCGCAAAGGCGCGACTCCGGCAGGTGTCGGTGCGTTGGGAGTGATCCCCGGCAGTATGGCTGCCCCCTGTTTTGTGGTCCGTGGGAAAGGTGGAGCAGGCAGTATCGATTCTGCTTCGCATGGAGCCGGGCGGCAAATGAGTCGCACGGCCGCGTTGTCGAAGTTTAAGTGGGCCGAGTGGAAAGACCACTTGCGACACAAAAACGTACGATTGTTGGCGGGCGGCTTGGACGAGGTGCCGGGCGCGTACAAAGACATCCGTCAAGTGATGGCGGCTCAAGAAGACTTGGTCGAGTCCATCGCCACGTTCCACCCACGCATTGTGATGATGTGCGGCGACGGTAGCCGAGCAGAGGACTGACGATCCTCGCTCAACATCCGATACACCCTAACATCGCTTCGCCGACGACGTTAATCGCGTGAGCAGAGCATGGTTGGGCGGGAATCCGACCAACCATGCGCCGCTCCGCGTGTCAGTGTTTGCACCCTAACATCTCTTCGCCGACGAGGTTAACCGCGTGAGCGGCGCATGGTTGGGCGGGAATCCGACCAACCATGCGCCGCTCCGCGTGACACCCGCAAGCGATGGACAACGTCCATCATTGGAGTTCGCTGCCGAGCGTTCTCGTTGACGCTCGAATTCCACGCGGCGCCCCACAACTGCTATACTTGACGCGCGAGATCATGCAGTCGTTTACCAACGATTCGAATCACCATGGATCACTCTGGTGTGGTCGACGGCGGGTGGTTTCTGACATTGCTTCTTCGTTGAACCGGCAAAGGTGAAACCATGCGCGCCGTCTTAGCTCTGGATCAGGGAACAACTAGCTCCCGAGCGATTCTGTTCGATCGTGATGGCAAAATCCTAGCAGTGGCCCAGCGAGAGTTCCGGCAGTACTTCCCGCACAGCGGTTGGGTAGAGCACGACGCGTCAGAGATTTGGCAGTCGCAATTGGCGGTCGCCCGCGACGTGTTGCAATTGGGAAAACTGGCGGCCAACGAGATTGCCGCGATTGGGATCACCAACCAACGCGAAACGACCGTGGTTTGGAACAGGCACACGGGCCAGCCGATTGCGCGGGCCATCGTGTGGCAGGATCGCCGGACCGCCACGTTTTGTGATTCGTTGCGGGATGGGGGACACGAGCAACAGGTGTCGCAACGAACCGGTTTGGTAATCGACCCATACTTCTCCGGCACCAAACTGCGGTGGATCCTGGATCATGTTGAGGGAGCGCGGCACCTGGCTCAGCAAGGCGATCTGGCCTTTGGCACCATCGATTGTTGGTTGTTGTGGAATCTGACGGGTGGACGAGTGCACGCAACCGATGTTTCCAACGCGTCGCGTACGATGTTGATGAATCTCGAAACAGGCCAATGGGACCAAGACTTGTTGGAACTGCTGGAGATCCCCAGATCAGTGCTGCCGGAAATTTGTCCATCGAGTCACTACTTTGGGGAAACGGCGAATGGCTTGTTCGATTGCCCGATCCCGTTGGGTTCGGCGGCCGGGGACCAACAGGCCGCTTTGTTCGGCCAAAATTGTACTCGGCACGGGATGGCCAAGAACACGTATGGGACCGGTTGTTTCATGCTGATGAACATCGGCGACAAGCCCCGCTGTTCAACTCACCAGTTATTGACCAGCGTTGCGTGGCGGACGCCCGCAGGAACGCAGTACGCGTTGGAGGGTAGCGTTTTCATCGCGGGGGCGGCTGTGCAATGGTTGCGAGACGGACTCGGGATTATCGAATCGGCGGCCGAGGTCGAGGCGTTGGCAGCCACCGTCCCGGATAGTGACGACGTGTATTTGGTGCCGGCCTTCGCCGGATTAGGAGCGCCTCATTGGGATGCATACGCGCGCGGGGTTGTGATCGGCATCACACGCGGGACCACCAAAGCGCACTTTGCGCGAGCGGCTCTCGAAGGGATCGCGTTTCAAGTTGCTGATGTGCTGACCGCGATGCAACAAGATACGGGCATACGAGTGGCAGAATTGCGAGTCGACGGAGGTGCTGCCGCCAACAGTTTGTTGATGCAATTTCAAGCGGACCTCTTGCAGGCACCCGTCGTGCGACCGCGGGTGATCGAGACCACGGCACTGGGCGCTGCGTTCCTCGCCGGTCTCACCGTGGGCTTTTGGAATTCGATGGAAGAGATCCAAGCGGTTTGGCAAGCCGAGCGAACCTTCCTGCCGGAAATGTCGGAGGCGGAGGCCAATCGCCGACGAGATCGTTGGCACGAAGCCTTGCAAAGATCGCGGGCGTGGGACCGACCAACTTCCTGAGGCGACAGATTCGAGGCCTTGTCCCAACAGGGGCCTGACCTTCTTCAGTCGCGTCTTTTTGCCAGGGATTGTTTATGCCCACGAAAGGATTAGCCCCTTGTTGCGGCAAAGTCTAGAAAGGCGGAGGCACGATGCAGCGCGACATAGGAATCAAACAACTCAGCGAGCGAACCACCCCTTGGGATGTGCTTGTCATCGGCGGCGGTGCAACGGGAGCCAGCATCTTGTTGGATGCAGCGGCACGAGGATTTTCGGCGATTTTGTTGGAACAATCGGACTTCGGGAAAGGCACTTCCAGCCGCTCGACCAAATTGGTGCACGGTGGCGTTCGGTATCTGGCCCAAGGCAATGTGTCGCTCGTGCGCGATGCGCTGCGGGAACGAACACGGTTGAGAGACAATGCGCCGCATGTTGTCAAAGAATTGTCGTTCTTGGTACCGTGCCGCAATGGGTGGCAGCGTTGTTGGTATGGAGTTGGTTTCAAGGTTTATGATCTGCTGGCGGGACGAAATGGCTTTCGCAAATCGCGAATGCTGGGGCAGCGTGCATCCCTGCAAGCGGTGCCGACGCTCCGTCCCGAGCAAGCGGCCGGTGGGGTTTTGTATTCCGATGGGCAATTCGATGACGCTCGCTTGTTGATCAACATTTTGCAAACAGGCGTCGAACGCGGAGGGATCGCACTGAATTATTTTCCCGTGACGGACTTGCTGAAAGAAGTAACAGGAAAGGCAACGGGCGTTGTTGCAAGTGACCTTGAATCGAGGCAAACATTCCAAGTCCATGCTCGTGTGATCATCAATGCAACCGGTCCGTTTTGCGACGTGGTACGACAAAAAGATTCGGTGGACGCCAAACCGTTAGTAACCACCA
>JAEUIP010000121.1 GCA_016795075.1 Planctomycetaceae bacterium
CCTTGGTTCATCCGAGAACCCCCGATCGTCGAATCGGCCGAGACGCCAAATGGCCTGTACTTCCGAATGGCAGTAGCTCTCAAATGATGCGAGCCCCCGAATCGCGTGGCTGGCAGCGCGACAAAATGCGCGCGTTTGTTAATTCCCACGAATGGCAGAGACGAACCGCGGATGGACCCTCGGCTGTTGCTTCCTTGACCGATAGCTTTGTCCGATCGCAAGGGGCTAACTTCCGAGTTGTTGATTCGGCGGTCTACAGTTCGGATCCGCACGTAGCGAAGGTCTTCATCCACAGATCGGCATGGCCAACCGTGGGAAGTCCGCCAGCCACGCCAATGATCGACTTCGATTCTCACGCAACGAAGAAATGAGTGATGAAAAATGGAAATTGAAAAACGCAAAACGCTGGCAGCTATTGCTTGCTCGCGGAATGCGTGAAACGAGACGTTTGGTAAGTTTTGAATTTTTCAGTCTTCAATAATCTTTCAAACGCCTGAGCCAGCGCAACTCGTTCCGGACCTTTCGACGTGCGAAATCCGGAACTTATTTCGGGAAAGTCCTATGGGGTGGCTCGCGCACACCAGCTAAGGTTGTCTCGTCCCATTCGGGCGTGTTTTCGCTTTAGGAAATCCTGCAAGGGTAGGTGCCGACCCGTTTAGGATAACGCCTAACGAAAATCCTCGTGACATGCATCACAAGATTGGGTGATTCGGTTTACCGCCACGCCGACATCGCCGTAATCCTGTCGGGTGTAAGCAGCGTGGATTGCCAACGCCGCATCCTTCATTTCCTTCGCATGTTTGACGTACGATTCGTCATTGTGGCCATCCATTTGCGGCATCATAAGCAGTTGTGCAATGAAGGCGATCTGTTCCGCTTGTTGCGTGACTTCGGCTTGATTGGCTTTGGTGGATTGTTCGTCGCTAACCAGCGGCCTCAATTGCTCTTGTGCCAATGCTTCCAACCAGATCATTAGCGAAGTGCGATAGATTAGTACGCTCCAATCCTCGAGGGGTTCGACCGGAACATCGACTTGCGGACGCTCGCCGCGGAGAATCTGTTGCAAATCATCACGAGTTCGAACGGCCAGTTGATAGGCTTGGTCGGTCCCGACTCGTGTGCCTGCCGCGGTCTTTCCCAGCATTGCGCGGTATTTCCCCGCCTCTTCCTGCCAGCGGACTTCTTTTCCGTAATGCTCGTTAACTGCAAACAAGGCTGCCAACTGGACGTAGGTTTGGTGGACGGTACTGTAGTCCGACCGAAATCGGCCCGGTGTTGTGATTTGGGTTGTTAGCAGATTCACTTGCTCCTTGACCAAGTCTTCGATCGACTCGGCCGAGATCAACTCATCGAACGGTTTGCCGCCGGGTGTTGGATCATTCGAGGAAGTCGGGTTGGTTTCAGGCGTGGATGGACCTCGCGAGTTATTCGCGGCCATCGAAGCTAGGTCGGGAGGTGAGCCTTGAAGTGCTTGGGCATAAAAGTCCGAAAAGTAGATTCGTTCGTTGTCTCTCGGTTGAAACGTCGGTCGCTTGGCTCGCGAAACGGGCGATTGATTTCGCTGAAACAGGTTAAAACGAATTGCCCGAGTCGGTTTGTCGGTCGCGGGCTCGGTCGTTTCCTGAGGCTCCACGGATTCTTGCTGGTTCGCCATTTCCTGTTTACCATCCGCCACTGGATCTTGAACTTGGATCGACCAGGTTGTTTGGCGGACTTCATCGTGCTGCGTCGTAGCAACTTCCCGAGCCGAGGAGTAGCACAGTATGGCATAGGTTAGGAAAGCTCCAGTTCCCCACCACCACGCTGTTGGTACCAATATGGAGTGGTCGCATTTATTCACGGCAATACCCAGTTTAAGAATCAGTAATTCACCATGTGGGGACGGCAGCAGCACGTCCAAGACCCGTCCAGAATTATAACGTTCGCAGCGCGAAATTGCAGAGGCAATAAAAAGCAGAAGTTACCCGGCTAGGATTCGAACCTAGACAAGCAGAATCAAAATCTGCTGTGCTACCATTACACCACCGGGCAGTCTCAGGAAGCCGTTTGACAGCTTTTCCTGGCGAAGAACCGCATAATAGCTACGTCCTTTAACTTGGACAAGCCCGCTTCGAGGGAGGTTCACTTTCGGCCATAATTAGCGCGACCTCCCAGCAAAAACACCACCCGTTACCCGCTTCTAAATAGGATCCAATCCATGGCAAAACCCGCAAATCCCGTTCATTCGATTCGGTGGGGCAATGCGGGGCAGCCAGATCCTGCCCATTCGTTTCTGCAGTTACTGGATCAGACGCGACTGCCGCAAGAAACGGTCTATCTTGATTTGACGTCCGTGGCCGAAGTTTGGCAGGCGATCAAGAGGCTAAGCGTCCGTGGTGCTCCGGCAATTGGGATTGCGGCCGCTTATGGGGTTTGCCTTGCGTGCCGAACTTCAGAGCCTAGGTCGTTTGCGGAGTTGTTGAACAAGTGCCGCGAAGCGTCCGAATACCTAGCGACCAGCCGTCCAACGGCAGTGAACCTGTTTTGGGCGTTGAACCGGATGAACCAGACAATGGATTCCCTGGAATTACGCTGGGCGAAATCGTCGACGTCGGAGCAAGCGAATCCGGCAGTCTGGCTACAGGCCCAACTGCTGCAGACTGCGGTTGCGATTCACGAAGAAGATCGCGTGATGTGCCATGCGATCGGCCGAATTGGGGCCGAGTTACTCGAGGATGGAGATCAAGTACTCACGCATTGCAACACCGGCGGTCTGGCGACGTCCGAGTATGGCACTGCTTTGAGTGTTTGCTTTACGGCCCAAGACCAGGGCAAAAAACTGCATGTTTACGTTGATGAAACTCGGCCCTTACTGCAAGGCGCTCGGTTGACGGCTTGGGAGTTGATGCAACGTGGCATCGACTGCACGTTGATTTGTGACAACATGGCCGCGCATGTGATGTCGACACGAGAAGTAGACGCGGTGATTGTGGGAGCGGATCGAATTGCAGCCAACGGAGATACGGCCAACAAGATTGGGACTTACAACTTGGCCGTTTTGGCCAACTTTCATCGTGTTCCGTTTTACGTTGCGGCGCCCAGTAGCACGTTTGACCTAAGTATCGCTTCGGGAGCATCCATCCCAATTGAAGAGCGGCTCGCAGAAGAGATCACCGAGAGTTTTGGGAAACGCACGGCGCCGGTCGGCGTCCATGTCTACAATCCGGCTTTTGATGTGACGCCAGGTACACTGATCGAAGGGATCATTACGGAAAAGGGATTGATTCGACCGGTGACTCGAGAGCAAATCGAGTCCGTCCTGCAGGTCGTCTAACAAACTGGCTGGGTTAGGCAATTCCTGAGAGGACCTAATCCACTGCCGATCGAGTGGAAGGTTCCGACATTTTGCCTGCCCACAAAATGGGCAGGCCTCATGGAGAAGAACCAGAAGTGATGGGATATTCGCCCGAATTTCCCATCGCTTTTCCTGGGGCCGTCAACCATTCTTTTGGGTTCCCGGGTCGGCAACGTCTTGCGCTACCAAAACCCGGATGCGGCCAATAACTCGGATCATCTACTCATCGGATCCGAATCCAATTGCTTCCTGTCATTGACGAATTTCAAAGTTCAATGACAAATTTCCAAGGCTTGCTAATTTCCAAGGAGTACTAATTTCCCAGGATTGTGCGAGTTCGCTTTTGGCGGCGTTCGGCTCGAAGACGCGAGCGTCGATTGATTTCACTTGGCTTTTCGTAATATTCGCGACGACGCATTTCTTTTTTAATGCCGCTCCGTTCGACTAGTTTGCGAAAACGACGGACGGCTTCTTGAATTGATTCCTTGTCACGAACTAACAACTTAACCATTTTTCCTCCAAATGGAACTGAATTTGGCCCACCAGACGCTTCGAAAGACCCATCGCTAGACCCTCCAACAATGTGGCATCAATCCAAACTGGATTGACCAGCAGACACAACCCACGCAGGTTGCTAGCAGTACGGTGCTTAATCCCCATCGTAACATTTTGCCCAGGCCCCTGTCTAGGGGAATCGATCTTCTGCCGCATTTTATTTAGTTTTTTCGAAAAAAGCCGAACTTCTATAAGTTTGGGGCGAAATCGAGTTTGCGAGAAACGTCCAGATATATCGAGCGTTGGCGTCATGATTGGCTTTGAACAGCGAGCTTTGAAATCGTGTGTGATTCGGCGTTGGGCGTGGTGAAGGGGCGCGGAAGTAAATTGTACACTGGGTCATATTGGGCGTAGGGCACTCGTATGCTGCGCGGCAATCGGCCGTACAGACCACCCATTTAACCCGGTCGCGACAACCGTTAAACTGGCAGCCGGAAGCGAGTGTGGACTGCTTCCTGAGACATGGAAGTTTGGCGTCTCATCGGATTGAAGACCAAACATTTTTTAGGAGGATCGAAGGCATGATGAAGAAATTTGCCTTGTTGTTTGTTTTGCTGGTTTCACCAGCCGTCTGTTTTGCTCAAGATGAAGCTGCTCCGCCAGCCCCAGTGCCGGCCCCAGAAGCAGCGGCTGCCGTGGTTGTAGGCCAAGGTTGCACCAACTGTGGTTCGTCGGCTGTGGCAACGGGCTGTGGTTCATGCGGTACAGCTTCCAGCTGCAACTCATGCGCTACTTCTAGCTGTGACCCATGCGCACGCAAGAGTCGAGTTCGCGTGATTGCTCGTCGCAATTCATGCTGCCAACCTGCTTCTTGCTGCACCCCAGCTCCGGCTCCATGCTGCACCCCAGCACCGGCCCCCTGCTGCACTCCAGCACCGGCCTGTGGCTGTGCTGCTGCTCCAGCTCCTTGCTGCAACACCGCAGTTGCCAGCGATTGCTGCGCCCCGGCGACTCGCACCCGGTTGCTTGCTCGCCGCAGCAGCTGTTGCGAAACAGCAACCGCCTGTGCAACTCCATGTGCCGTAGCTGCTCCTGCTTCGACCGATTGTGGTTGCAGCGCCGTAGCGACGACCGCTGCTCCAGCAGCTGTCGCTCAAGTGAGCTACGTTTCGGAATGCAATGGCGCTTCGGCACGTCCAGTGCTGCGTCCTTTCGCAGGAACCGTCCTGCGTCGTGCTCGCTAGTTTTTTGCGTCGGACCGTTCCGTCGTGCATCCTGGCTCGCTGTCGATTTTGTTAAACCGATGAGACGAAGCTAGATTTCGTGGCCGCTGACAGTTGTGGCAAGGTTGCATTAGGGAACGGTTTTCCCGACTTGAATTTCTCGGACAACGATTTGGTTGTCCTTGGTTTAGCGGAAAACGGAACGACTTGTTAATCAAAGCCCATTCGCCAGTTTTTGGCGAATGGGCTTTTTTGTTTTTACCCACTAAGACCCTATTAGACGCCATTAAATCAGACTCAATAGACATTTTTGCGCACTTGTCAGTTATTGACAGTGCAACAGTTGGTTGGTTAGACTTCCCGACTACCAGCGTTCAAATGATTGGTCGAGTCGAAGCGAAAATGGCGAAAGCCTTCGGTTTGTCGGATTATTCTTTGAACTAAGTCGGGCAGCGTGTATTGCAACAAATTAACATCAACCGCCGCTGTATCAACGGCAGCGTGACGAAGCGAGCCGGTTGATCGATCCCCAAATGACTTGAACAGGAAGTCTCATGAGCATGATTGCCAGCATCACGGCTGTTGCCCCCTTGTTCGCTCAAGATAACTCGGTCGCGGTGGCGGATTCCGTCGTGAAGTCGGTTCAGGGCGCGGAAGTGGCGGGAATGGAATACGTGTACTGGGCGATTTTGCTGGGGGCGGCCATTGCGGCGCTGGTTTTTGCCTTCCAATTTTATCAGGGGATGCTCAAAGCCGATCCAGGTACGCCCCGGATGATCGAGATTGCTGGCTTTGTGCGCGAAGGCGCCAATGCCTACTTGAAGCAGCAGTACTTGGTTGTCGCTGGTTTCATGGTTGCGGTGTTTCTCCTACTGCTCTGGGCGTCTTATTCGGAAGTGCAAGAAAAATATGTTCCCTTTGCGTTTTTGACGGGTGGATTTTGGTCGGCTGTGGCGGGTTTTCTCGGCATGCGAACGGCAACTGCCGCGAGTAGCCGGACGGCAGCGGGCGCCATGAAATCGTTGAATGATGGGCTTCAGGTCGCCTTTCGTAGCGGTGCGGTGATGGGGCTCTGCGTCGTTGGTCTTGGTTTGTTCGACATGGCGTTTTGGTATGCAGTACTGCGATTCGTGCTGCAATTGGATTTGAACACCGTAACGGTCACCATGCTGTGCTCGTTGATGGGTGCCAGTAGCCAGGCATTGTTCGCTCGGGTGGGTGGTGGCATCTTTACGAAGGCCGCTGATGTTGGCGCGGACTTGGTCGGCAAGGTTGAAAAGGGCATCCCCGAGGATGACCCACGCAATCCGGCTACCATTGCTGATAATGTTGGTGACAACGTCGGGGACGTTGCCGGCATGGGGGCCGACCTGTACGAATCGTATTGCGGCTCGATTCTGGCGTCCTCAGCACTGGGATATACGGCCATGTCCGCATTGAACCCGGAGTTGACGACGGCGGCGGTGTTTTTGCCCATGATGATTGCGGCGTTGGGCGTTGCCATGTCGATCGCGTGTATCTTTTTGGTCCGTGCTGGCGAAGAAGCCAGTCAAAAAGCGCTTCTGAAGGTATTGGCTCGCGGTATTGATACATCGATGTTGGCCGTGCTGATTCTGAGTTGGTTGTTGACCTATTTGTTCCTCGGGCGCGAGCACATCATGATCGCAGCCAGCATCACCGTAGGTTTGGCCGCCGGTTGGCTCATCGGAAAATGGACCGAGTACGTCACCAGCGACGAGTATGGACCGACCAAAAGGCTTTCCGAGCAAGCATTGACGGGGCCAGCGACGGTTATCATCACCGGGCTGGCGGACGGAATGAAAAGTGTGTGGATGCCGGTCCTCGTGGTCTGCGTGGGAACGGCTTTGGCGTTTGGTTGCGCCAATGGTTTTCGATTTGATGATGCCCAGTATTTTTCGTTGGGCTTGTACGGAGTTGCCATCGCGGCTGTCGGTATGCTCAGTACGTTGGGAATCACATTGGCGACCGACGCCTACGGCCCGATTGCGGACAATGCTGGTGGCAACGCGGAAATGGCCCATCTTGACCCAATCGTTCGCAAACGGACCGATGCCTTGGACAGTTTGGGAAACACCACGGCGGCCACTGGCAAGGGTTTTGCCATTGGTTCCGCCGCGTTAACTGCGTTGGCATTGCTGGCGGCTTATGTCGATCAGGTTCGAATTGGATTTGAACGTTGGGCGGTGACCGAGCCCGCAGTAAAGGCTTCGGACACTTTGTACAAGGTCGCCGATAAGTTTGCGGTCTTGCGGACGTCCGAATCTCTGGCTGATGGTGCTTCCGATGCTCAGCAAAAGGCTGGGGCATACGGTTTCTTGGTCATGCCTAGTTCGATGCGAAATGCGGAGGTGAAGCAAGCGTGGAACAAGATTCCCAAAGGGGAGATCGTACCGGGTGATTTGTTGGTTCGCACCGTTTCCGATTCAGGGGCACCGAACTACAAATTCACAGTGACTGGGGAAGCACTGGTTCATGTTCGTACCGCCTATTTGTCCGACTTCGCTAACTTTTATGATGCGTCGGTTCTGAACCCTCGCGTCTTGATTGGCGCATTCTTGGGCTGTATGTCGGCGTTTTTGTTCTGTGCGATGACCATGCAAGCGGTTAGCCGAGCTGCTCGGGGAATGGTCAACGAAGTGCGACGCCAGTTTTCTGAAAATCCCGGCATCATGGACGGTACTAGCCAACCTGATTATGCCCGCCCTGTTGCTATCAGCACTCGAGCGGCCCAACGCGAAATGATCATGCCATCTTTGTTGGGTTTGTTGATGCCCGTCGCAACGGGTTGGGTCCTGGGCGTTGGTGGAGTGCTGGGATTGTTGGTCGGTTGCTTGACCTGTGGATTCTGTTTGGCCGTCTTCATGTCCAATGCGGGTGGGTCGTGGGACAATGCCAAAAAGTACGTGGAAGCCGGAAATCATGGCGGCAAAGGCAGCGACGCCCATAAGGCAGCAGTTGTGGGGGACACCGTCGGGGATCCGTTCAAAGATACCAGTGGCCCAAGTCTAAATATTCTGATCAAGTTGATGAGTATGGTTAGTGTGGTCGCAGCTGGCTTTATTGTGCGGTACTCGTTGTTTGAACTGGGACTGTTCTAAATCGATCCGGTCCGTGAATTTGTTGGATTCGGGCTGCACTCAGGGCGAACGCGGTTTATAATTGGTCGGGGTCGACTGAATTGCCGCGCGTTACCTATCCGCTCCCTTCCAACTGGAGGGGACGGACCCTACGGATCAGCCATGCTTCGGATCAGTCCTTTCTTGATTCAATCGCTCGCGGCGATTTCAACTATTTTCTTGGTCGAACTCGGTTTGGCCGGCCAGCCGGACGATTTGGACCCGCGTGCGGTGCGGTTGCTGGCGAATCACTGTGTGGATTGCCATAGTGGAGCTGAGCCCGCGGCTGGATTGGGGCTGGACCAATTTCGTTCGGTTCAGTCCATCCGCCAAAGTAACGACGTCTGGGAGAAAGCTTGGCGGCGGGTTGAAGAAGGATCGATGCCGCCACCCGAAGAAGGCTCCCTGGCAGACGACGACCGCCAGTTTCTTTCGCGTTGGATCGACGAGACTCTCCACAAGATTGATTGCTCCCAAGGTCCTTCGCCTGGCCACGTGACCATCCGACGTTTGACGCGCAGCGAATACCGAAATTCGGTTCGCGATTTGCTGGGAGTCGATCATTTGCCCGCTGCGTCCTTTCCGGGCGACGATTCTGGATATGGGTTCGACAATATTGGCGACGTGTTGAGTCTGCCGCCCGTGTTGATGGAAAAATACTTGGATGCTGCGGAAGCAATTTCTCGACAAGCCATTCAGACGCCTGAAGATTTTCAACCGCCGGTCACGCCGGTCGATCTGGCGAACGCGAAACTTGACGGTGGCGTGAACCGCTCCAACGGATTGGTTTTCTACTCCAATGGAACGGCGGTTGTCGAATTCGATGTCCAGACGGCCGGAACGTATGACTTGGTCGTGACCGTCAGCGGTCAGCAAGCAGGCGACGAACCTTGCCGCTTCACCTTGGGTGTGGACAAAGTCAAGCCGCGTTCTCTGGAGATTGCCGAACATGAGTTGCCCAAGCCGTTTACTCAGTCACAGCGTTTGAAGGTGGGCAAGCACCGATTCACGGTGACT
This sequence comes from Planctomycetaceae bacterium, assembly GCA_016795075.1. Lineage (GTDB taxonomy): Bacteria > Planctomycetota > Planctomycetia > Pirellulales > Pirellulaceae > M30B19. The sequence continues at coordinate 9,207 of JAEUIP010000121.1, forward strand.
TTCGACAACGACTTCTATTTGGAAAACGGACCGGAAGGAAAGAAGGACCGTAATCTGTTGTTGCATCACGTTCGGATGGTTGGTCCGACGGAGTTTGGTAGTCAAGTCTCGGAAGCCCATCGACAATTCTTCTTTGTCTATCCCAGTAAACGCGACCAAGAATCTGAAGTGGCCAAGCGTTTGCTCCGTGTTTGGAGTAGTCGCTTCTATCGCCGCCCGTCGTCGGAACCTGAAGTCGAGGCATTGCTGCGGATCTATTCCGGTGTACGAGCCGAAGGTGGCTCGTTTGAATTTGGTATGCAAATCGCTCTGCAGGCGATGATGGTTTCGCCTAAGTTTTTGTACAAAGTAGAACGTCCTGCGCCCGTCGATGGTTCGCCGCGTCCATTGACCAATTACGAATTGGCGACCAATCTTTCATACTTCATTTGGGGAACAACGCCGGACGCCACTCTTTTGGAAACGGCAACCAAGAAAGACCTGCAAGATCCGGAGATTCTTCGCAACGAAACTCGGCGTTTGTTGACTTCTCCGAAAGCCGAAGCCCTGGTCGATGGATTTTTTAGTCAGTGGCTCCAGCTTCGCGCCCTGGAGAATCAAACTCGTGATCCGAACTTATTCCCCGGCGTGGATCTGCTCCTGCTTTCCGATATGCGGCGTGAAACGCAACTTTATTGTTGGGAGATTGTCCGCCGCGATCGAAGTGTCTTGGAATTGTTGGCAGCTGATTTTACCTATGTCAACGATCGATTGGCGAAGCATTATGGCGATGTTGGGGAAGTCAAGCCTGGCGCTGCGGAGTTCATTCGGGTTACTCTACCTCGTTCGCGACGAGGCGGCCTGTTGACTCAGGGTAGCATTTTGACGGTGACTAGTAACCCTAGTCGGACGAGCCCCGTGCGGCGGGGTCGCTGGATCATGGAGAATCTTTTGGGAACTCCGCCGCCGCCCGCAGCACCCGATGTCATGCCGCTGGAGAGCCAGAAATTGGTTGGGACGTTACGTCAACGCATGGAGCAACATCGAAGTGATCCGAATTGTGCGGCCTGTCATCAAATGATGGACCCACTGGGCTTTGCCTTGGAGAATTTTGATGCCGTCGGACGCTGGCGGGATTCCGACAATGGCGAACCAATCGATGCGACTGGAGAATTGCCGTCGGGCGAAGTTTTTCGCGGGGTCGCGGAACTGCAGAAAATTCTTGTGGAGCAAAAACGAGAAGCGTTCGTGCGGTGTTTGACTCAGAAAATGCTGATTTACGCACTCGGTCGTGGATTGCGTTACGAAGACCAATGCACGGTCAACGACATTGTCAAGCGCTTGCAAGCGAACGACTATCGCGTTTCGGAACTGATCCTGGGGATTGTCGAAAGCGTGCCATTTCGACAGCGACAGAAAATGGTGGACGAGGCCGGGATGCCCGAACCAGTGCCAATGACGAAGTAGATTGTCGGAACAAGGAATAGGACCATGCATCATCGCCGAATCGAACGTAGAACGGTACTCCGCGGCTTGGGGGCCACGTTGGCCTTGCCTTGGTTGGAGTCGATGGTTTCAGTCCCGGCGCGAGCCTCGACCGTTCCAACATCGGGGCCTCCTTTGCGGGTGGCATTTATGTACGTTCCCAACGGCATGCACATGCCGGCGTGGACACCCTCTGCTGAAGGACGTGATTTCCAATTGACGCCAATTTTGAACGAGATTGGCTTTCGCGAACGCATGTTGGTGCTTAGCGGTTTGACCCTCGATGGGGCTCGGCCGCATGGTGATGGAGGCGGCGATCATGCTCGAGCGGTGGCTTCGTTTCTCACGGGAGCCCATCCCAAGAAAACCGATGGTGCGAATATTTTGAATGGTCCCAGCGTTGATCAGGTTGCGGCCGAAAAAATCGGGCACTTGACTCGCTTGCCATCCTTGGAGTTGGGGACCGAATCTAGTTCACAGGCCGGCAACTGCGATTCGGGTTACAGCTGTGTGTACACGTCGAATGTTTCTTGGCGAACGGCCACGAGTCCCGTTGCGAAGGAGATGGACCCCTCGTTGGTGTTTGATCGACTATTTTCGCAAGCAACCGCTCCGTTAACGCCTGAACAGCGGGCTCAGCGAGACAAGCATCGGCATAGCATTCTAGATTTGGTGCAATCCGATGCCAATGCACTGCATCGAGCTCTTGGTGCCAACGATCGCAGAAAACTGGACGAATATCTTTACGCGGTGCGCGACGTCGAACAGCGAATGAAAAACGCGGATAAGTTACAGAATCAAGATGTCGATACAGCAGATTTCAGTCGCCCGGAGGGAGTGCCACGCGAATACGACAAGCACGTGCAATTGATGCTGGACATGATGGTTCTAGCATTTCAAACGGACTCGACACGAATCGCCACGTTTATGTATGCCAACGCGGGCAGCAATCGAAGTTATCGCGAAATCGAAGTTGGTGATGGGCACCACGATTTGTCTCATCACGGTAAAAACGCCGACAAACAAAGTGGTATCCAAAAGATCAATATGTTCCATGCCCGACTGTGTCATTATTTCCTTCGTCGACTATCCACGATTCGCGAGGGTGACGGAAACTTGCTTGACAACTGCTTGATCGTGTATGGCAGTGCCATTTCCGACGGTGATCGTCACAATCACGATGATTTGCCAATTGTGTTGTTAGGTGGTGGTTGCGGCACCGTCACTTCAGGTCGTCATATTCGTTATCCGAACGAAACGCCGTTGACGAATCTCTATGTCAGCCTGTTGGAGCGTCTTAAGATCCCTGTCGATAAGTTTAGCGACAGTACTGGACCCTTGGCTGGACTTTCATGATTGGAGTCGTTGGAACACGGTTCGCTTGAGTCGCTCCGACTTTTTATTCGGTCAGCGCGATTCAATCGAGTCTTAAGCCATTGTTATCCGATGGTAACGCTCTTTGCCAACCTCCGTAAGCTGGATTGGGCAACATGACCCAGCGTGAACCGAAAATCTCGGTCTTCTCCGCTGCGATCTTACGTCGTTCTTCCCACTCACGAGTGCCCATGCCGCTGCAGAGGTCGCTCATGCTGTCGCCCACGAGCAACAAGACGCGATGTTTCTGACTTACGATCGCCCTCCGTGAAATTTTGTCCTCCAATTGAGGGTTCTTGGTGAGGACGTTTTCCTCCGACGCCTGCACGCCGATTTTTTTCAAGTTCTCAATAGTCGCCTGTTTCACGCTATCTTCGCGATCGGTGATAAAAAATACTTTCACTCCAAGAGCCTCGGCGCGATGGATAAATTCTACGGCCCCTGGTATGGGTAATGCTTTTCCTTCTTCGCACCAAGCGTTCCAAGAATCGATCGTGAATAGTTTCTTGTCGCGAATGTTCCGGGCATTGTAAGCCGAATTGTCCAAAATCGTTTCGTCGACATCAAGGATGATTGCGGCTGGTTTTTCCTGAAAACCGCCTTCAACCGATTGGATTTCGTCGGCGGACCAATTGGGATCGTCCAAAGCGACCAACAACTGTGTCGTCGCACTGCGGTAAATCTGTTTGGTTAGCAGTTGGTATTCTGCGGATGCCTGCATCCACGTGACCGCGTCGTAACGACGATCATCTCGACTGTCCTGTGCCAGCGCGATAGACGGAATACTTGCCAACATTAGAACTGACAACGATATTCGGATCATCCTCATGCTATTCATGTTCTTGTCCTTGTCGATTTAAAAGTCTCGAATCATAACGATCGACCCCATGATGCGCTGCGAAGAATGCCAGCTTAGAATAAAACGAGCGGGGCTACTGTTCAACCGCACGAAACAAACTTCGTCGGAACTCGACAAAGCTTGTGGGACTTCGATATCGCGAGTAAACTTGGAAACCTGCAGGACGGGGCCGAGTTTCGGGCTTCGCGTCCCGGGTGTTCGTCATTTGCAGTGCCGCTGGGAAGAATGTCCATGTCGAACATCACATTAGGCATCGAGCTAAATCGAATTGTGCGGCGCTGTGAAACGGTTTGCGACGCGGCGTGCTGCGGTCTGGAAGCTTTCGATTTCCACCCCATTCACATGGCCAGTGCCCTATTGGGATTCGCTGATCGCGATCCTGCCGAGGTCGTGGATAGTGTGGAACGAAACCTGCGCGATCTGGAATTACTGGCCCAAAACCAAGCTTTGGACGAGTTCGGTGATTTGGGTTGGAGCGAGCAGTTAAACACGACATTTACGCGCGAGACACTGAGTCAGTGGATTTTCACCATCCGAAACTGCTTGATGACTGCCTCGCAACTTTTAGCCTTCAGTGAATCACTGGGCTTTCCGTCAAGGAAATTCGGCAGCACTTGAAGTCGCGCGAAAGGATTCCTGTCAGCGTTTGCTTATCGCCTGTTTAACGCTCGGCCACCTCGTCTTGCAACAGCTTCCGAGCGGTGGCGAGATCTTGAATCAACGCGGGACTGGCGGAAGGTAATTGCAATTCCATCTTTTGCATGTTTTGTAAAATAATCTGCGAGATAATCAACCGAGCGTTTCTTTTGTCATCCGCGGGAACGATGTACCAAGGCGATTCCGTCGTGCTGGTTTGTTCCAAACAATCTTGGTAGGCCTTCTGAAAATCCGCCCAATGGCTGCGGCAATCCAAATCACCCAGTCGAAACTTCCAGTTCTTTTCTGGGTCGTCGATCCTGGCTAAGAGTCGCTCTCGCTGCTCGTCTGCGGAGACATGCAAGAAGAATTTGATGATCTTCGTACCGTTGCGATGCAAGTAAGCCTCGTGCTGGCGAATGTCGTGGAAACGGTCTTTCCAAAAGTTTTTATGCTTGACCAAGTCTGCGGGCAGGTTTTGTCCCGCCAGGACTTCCGGTTTGACTCGCACGACCAACACTTCCTCATAATAGGAGCGGTCGAAGATTCCAATCATTCCCCGACGAGGCAGGCGGAGCAAACAACGCCAAAGATAGTCGTGCGCCAATTCCTCTTCGCTCGGGCGGCCAAAACTGTGAACCTGACACCCTTGAGGATTGATCCCCGACATAACGTGGCGTATGGCACCGCCTTTTCCAGCCGAATCCATCCCTTGAAAAATCAACAAGACCGACTCTTGTTGACCCGCGTACAGGATTGACTGCCAGTGTGCGATCTCTTCGCGATAACTGGCCAATTTACTCTCGTAGTCATCGTCGGATGTGTACAACGGATCAATCTTGGTCGCCGTTTTCTTCAGCTTAACGGACTTGTCGGGGGCGACACGAAACTGACTGATGGGACAAGCCAACTTCATACTGAATTTCCGGTTCTTTAGGGTGAGTCGGTTGTCGGAACGACGGACTAGCGACATAATTCCGACCGCATGGGACAATTCGGCTGCGAGTAATTTTAATCGCTAGGCTCAGGGAATGGTAAGAAAACAAAGTCGAAACGAAAATAATTTGTCATCGGCTGCACCCATGGGGCCTAACGACTCCAATTGCATTCGAATCCGAGGAGCTCGAACGCATAACTTACGAAATCTCGATATCGATATTCCTCGGGACAAATTGGTGGTGGTCACTGGCCCCAGTGGCTCAGGGAAAAGTTCTTTGGCGTTCGATACGATCTATGCCGAAGGCCAACGTCAGTACATTGAAACGATGAGCGTCTATGCCCGCCAGTTTTTAGGCCAATTGCCTCGTCCGGATGTCGAATGGCTGGATGGCTTGCAGCCGACACTGTGCATCGATCAAAAGCCTGGGAGCGCGAGTCCCCGGAGTACGGTCGGTACGGTTACGGAGATTTACGATTATCTTCGATTGCTGATGGCTCGTGCCGGCGTCTTGCATTGCCAAGGTTGCGGACGGCCAATCAAGCAGCAAACTTCTCATGAGATCGCCGAACGAATTCTGGATTTGCCGAAGCAAACCAAATTGGTGCTGTTGGCTCCCATGGTTCGCGG
>JAEUIP010000122.1 GCA_016795075.1 Planctomycetaceae bacterium
GGTAAAGGTGTCAGGAGTCAATTGCCGGAACGGCCCTGCGGGTGCTTTGCACAATTGACTCCTGACACCTTTACCAGCCCCCCATTTTTAGCTGTGACAAAGCACTAGCTGCGAATTCCAAGCATGCGAACTGCGAAGGTCGCGTGGATTCGCCCGTCGTCGCCAGTCCCGGTAAGGCTCGTCTTGCGAATTCGTTTTGCTAGGGCCGTGGATTCATGACGATGGCGGTGCCTTCGGCCGATCGTGCGGCGGGTCACGTGGCTAAGAAATGAGTAATGAAAAATGAAAAATGGAAATTGAAAAATGCCAAACGCGGACAGCCGTCGTTGGCTCGTGGAATGCTTGAAGCTAGACGTTTGGTACATTTTGAATTTTGCATTCTTCAATAATCATTCATCATTCAAAACGCCAGAGCCAGCGAGAGTCATTCCGGAGCTTTCGAACTTCGAAATCGGGAATCTATTTCGCGACAAATCCTAAGGGACTGGCGACGTACATCCATGAGCCGCCAGGGACTGACGACGTACATCCACGAGCCGCCAGGGACTGGCGACCTACACTTCGCCTTGATTGTAGCTCGCATGAGGTTTTGCTATGCTCAAACGAGCGTGGTTCGTCGTCGAAATTGGCGATGAATTGGCTCGGGGTGGTTGCAAACTATCGAGCGGCACAGAATGGGAGTGGAATCCATGGGTGAACAACACAACATCGACAACGTGATGCATGAGACGCGGCTATTTCCGCCGACGGAGTCGTTTCGCGCGACGGCTCGGATACCATCCTTCGAAGCGTATCAAGCGTTGTATCGCGAATCGATCGTCGATTGGCAGTCGTTTTGGAAGAAGCAAGCCGAAGCCGAATTGCACTGGATGCAGCCCTTCACATCGGTTTTTCAAAGGGAACAAGAAACCGTCAAATGGTTCGATGGCGGCCTAACGAACGTTTCTTACAATTGCTTGGACGCGCATGTCGCGGCGGGGCGGGGCGATCGAACAGCGATTATCTGGGAGGGCGAACCGGGGGACATCGTCCGTTTGACCTACGCCGAACTGTTGACACAAGTCTGTAAATTCGCCAATGCCTTGCAAGGATTGGGCGTCGAACGAGGCGACGTCGTTTCGATCTACATGCCCATGACTCCCGAGTTGGCCATCGCCATGCTGGCCTGTGCTCGTATCGGCGCGGTTCATTCGGTCGTGTTCGCAGGATTCTCGGCCGAAGCCGTCGCAGATCGCAATAACGATGCCTCGGCCAAACTTCAGTTGACGGCGGACGGGGCGTGGCGACGCGGCAAACTGCTTCCGCTCAAACAGACCGTGGATCAGGCACTCGCAAAGTCGCCGACGGTCCAAAAATGTGTCGTGTTGAAGCGAACAGGCCAAGCGGATGTGCCAATGCAATCGGGTCGCGATGTGTGGTGGCATGAGGTGATGGCCACCGCCAGTCCCACACGCGCAGCCCCGGCGTTGCCCAGTGAAAATCCGTTGTTCATTCTTTACACCAGTGGTTCGACGGGCAAGCCCAAAGGCATTTTGCATACGACAGCCGGCTACAATCTCTGGGTCAAGCTAACGTTTCGCTGGGTGTTTGATTGGCAACCAAACGACATCTATTGGTGTACCGCCGACTGCGGTTGGGTCACGGGACATAGTTACATTGTTTATGGGCCTTTGAGCAACGGGGCCACCATCTTGATGTACGAGGGAGCTCCGAATCATCCCGCCGAAGATCGCTTCTGGGATATTGTCGAGCGACATCGAGTCACGATTCTATACACGGCCCCAACGGCGATTCGCGCCATGATCAAGTGGGGCGACGAACACGTGGAGAAACACGACCTGAGCAGCCTGAGATTGTTGGGCAGTGTTGGCGAAGGTATCAACCCGGAAGCCTGGATGTGGTACCATACCAAAATTGGCGCCGAACGATGTCCCATTGTCGACACGTGGTGGCAGACCGAAACCGGCGGCATCATGATGAGTCCACTGCCGGGCGCGATCGCAACCAAACCAGGCAGCTGCACCATGCCACTGCCAGGAATCGTACCGGCGATCATTGATGAAGCGGGCCAAGAAGTCACAGGTGCGAATCAGGGCGGGAAACTATGCATCGCCCAGCCATGGCCGGGGATGCTGCGCGGGATCTGGGGTGACCCGGTACGACATCACGCCCAATATTGGGAAGCGGTCCCCGGAATGTACTTGACCGGCGACAACGCGCGGCGCGACGACGATGGGTATTACTGGATTATGGGCCGCATCGACGACGTAATCAATGTCTCCGGACATCGACTCAGCACGATCGAAGTCGAAAGTGCCTTGGTTTCCCATCCGCGTGTCGCCGAAGCAGCGGCGGTCGGACGACCGGACTCCTTGAAAGGGCAAGCGATCTGCGTCTTCGTCACGGTCAAGGGTCCAGATCCCGACGACGAACTTCGGCAGGAACTAAAAAAGCACGTCCGAAAAGAAATCGGTGCTTTGGCCGTTCCTGACGACATTCGCTTCACCGCTGCGTTACCCAAGACTCGTAGCGGGAAAATCATGCGCCGCTTGTTGCGCGACATCGCCGAAGGAAAAACCGAAGTCAAACAAGATACATCGACCTTGGAAGACATCTCCGTCTTGGCGAAGCTCAGCGACAAAGACGAGGCTTGAAAAGCCGTTGTTTTTGCGAGGACCTCGCCGTCCGTGACTTGGATCAACTACCGCGGTGTGCGTCGCAAATGATTGATCGATGGTAAATCGACAATTGAAGTTGTTTGTTGGCCACGAGAACGCTGGCGACTTTCAGCCGATGGTTGCGGTTCCGGTGGAGCCGTATGTGGGTCGGCTGGTTGGGGCACGCCCAAATCATCGGGTGCCGAGTCCAATATCGAGGTCGGCGGCTGCTGGTGAAGACTGGAACCCTTGAACTCGTTGCCATAACCGGCACCAGGCGGATAGCCCATCCCGGGAGTGACTCCGCATGTATCCTGACAAGAGCCCAGTTTGAGTCGTTCGAGAGCATCGCAGAGAGATTGTTTGTACTCGCCTCGAATACGGGCTGGCGAAAGTAGATCGTCACAAGGTCGTTGTCCCCAACGAATCCAGGGGGAACATCGCTTTTCTTCCTCGCCATCGCAGTTGTAGAACAAGCCATCGTGTCCCGTGTGCGTGCGAAAAATGTGGCCTTTTTGCCAGGGATCTTGGGGACTGTAACTTCCCGTTCGATTGACCCAATAATCCTGATAGACGTTCTGCCCGATGGCTTGCGTGTCCCCACAAAGGGATCCGAAAACAACCATGGACAGAACCACAACAGCAAGCAAAATTCGCATAGTAATTACCTCGAGCATGAACGGCACGTAAGGTGGTATCGTTGCGAGCGTTACCATTCCTGCGGACACGAAAATCCTATCGAACGGCGTTCATTGGTAGGTTCAAGAGAATTGCTGCCTCACGTACATCACAAATAACCGTGCGAAGTGTTGTTTTGCACAGATCCAGCAACTTCCGGACAACCGCACCACGAATAGGCCTTTGCCATCATGGTGTGGCGAATGGTTATGTCCAAGAAGGAGCCGAAACCTTTCTGATCGAGTCTTTTCGTTCGGAATTTTGCCGGTCTTTTAAAGACACAGCCCCGTTTGGGGTTATTGCCACACTCGACTTGGTAATTTACGGCAACTGGAGCAAGTGCGAGCTTTCGCAAATTTGCTCAAACTTTTCCGCGAATGCGGTTCCTGCTAATTTTTCGGTTCTTTACGGTCGATCCTGTTACGGAAAGCTTGTTGCCAAGTTTGGCTCATCCTATCAAGGAGCGTGACGTGAAAAGATCGATTTTCGTGTTGGCCAGCCTGTTATGGCTGAGCGTCCAGGCCACTGGATATAGCCAGTGGGGCGATACCCAACACAACCCCTACCGAGTCGAGTTCGGCGTTTCGATCATGGATCGTCCTGGCGACGAGAACAACACGACTCCGCTGCTGCGCAGTTTAGTGAATGGGGATACCTTTATTAACGGTGAGCAGATCACGGACCCAGGCACGGGAGCCGGTCCGGATTTGAGCATTCAGTATTTTCCGAATGCAAGTACGTTGACCTACGAGTTTCGCGGTCGCTACTACGGATGGCGCGATCAAACTTCGCACATCGGGACGATGGAGTTGACCGGAGCCGCTGGTTTGAACTTCAGTCGCTTCGAGACCGACTATACATCCGATTACATCAGCTTGGAGTTTAACGCCAAGCGAACCCTTCGCTCTGGGTTCAATCTGGTGGGTGGTGCCCGCTTCATCAACATGGAAGAAAACCTGCGGATGTTCGGCAACGGCACCGTCGCACTGCCACCACCGTTCGGGACGGCACCCTTCGAGCAAGACTTTCGAATTCGCGCTTCGAACCCGATGCTTGGCCTGCAAACCGGCCTCGATTGGGGCTGGCAACTGGGCAATCGCGTCGAAGTCAATTCGTTTCTCCGAGCCGGCGGTTACGCAAACTTTGCCAAGCAACGCACACGAATTGTTAACGACCTGCTTGGGACCGACACCACGGCGGTCACGGACGGCTCTCAACTGTCCTTTGCGGGAGAGACCGGCGTACGAGTCAGCGTTGAGTTGGTCGAGCGACATGTTTATGGGTTTGTCGGTGGAGAGGCCCATTTCTTGAATCGGATTGCCACAGCCCCAGCCCAGCTAGAACTGTCCGGCCTGGGTTTCAATGGGCTGAACACCATTGCTCCACGATTCTACGGCCTCACCTTCGGTCTGGATCTTCGCTTCTAAGACCAGCGGATCCTGTCGCTGTCGCGGCGAGATTCGAACGGCAAAAGTCGCCAAAGCAAATACTCGCTCGAAGTCCAACCAAGTTGAACTTCGAGCGTTTTGTTTTTGGTTGAATCACTCGAGATCTTCGTCAATTTCTTGCGGCTGAATAAACAACGCGCGTTTCTGACCGGGCAGGGAATAATCGAAGCCACAATCCATGAGGAACTTATCGCTGGCACTGATCGCCATCAATTCAAGGATCCCTTCGTCCCGAGTCACTTCGACACAAAACCGAACCAGCCTCTTTCCGATGCCTTGCCGTTGAAATTCCGGAGCCACACACAGGCATTGAATCTCGGCCAACTTGTGGGAATAAATCTCCACGGCGACAAAACCAACGACTTTGTCGTGGCAATACACCAATTGACTGTACTGCAACAACGCCGCCACTTGTTCCGGCGTCCGAGTCAATATCTGTTGTTGCTCCATGAAGGGACGGAGAAAGTCGTAGACGGATTGGATATCGCCTACGGTGGCTCGGCGATAGTGAACCTGACATTCGTGTCCCGTGCTCATGCGCTCTTCGTTACTCTCGTTAGCGGATTTTTTTCGTGGGTAGTTCGCAGCAGTAATGATGGATCAATTCGCGAAATGCTGCAATGCCAAGTCGCATTTGATCCAACGTAATGAACTCTTGATTCGTGTGCGCCTGCTTGATACTTCCGGGTCCGAAAATGATCTTCTGTTCCATTTCAGTCAAGACACCCCCATCGGTTGCATAACCGACGGTTTGCACGACATTGGTGTCCATAATCGCTTGAGCTTTCTTGACCAGATCCGAATGCGGATCACTCCAAAAAGCGTCGCAATTCCGTTTGACAGACATTTCAACGTCATGTTTTTTGGCGGCCTGAGAAATTCGCTTCAACAAAGGCTCGCAGTCCATGTTGGGCATCGGTCGGATGTAAACTTGCACATCCGTTCTTGGGCTGGTGACGTTGACCGCCGCATTGCCGTCGGACATGATCAAGTTCATCGACATGGTGGGGGGATCAAACCGATCATCAAACCAATCGCTAACCGTCTCGGTCTCTTCACGAATCTTCCAGATTTCATGCAAGAACGGAATCATGTGCCAATTGGCGTTCTTCCCTTCCCGAGTACTGGAGTGTGCAGCTTTCCCCACGGTACGGAACTTCATGGTCAACGAACCTTTGTGTGCGTGGACAATGTTTAGTTCCGTCGGTTCGCCGATCACTCCGACCGTTCCATGCTTGATCATCTCGCGATAGAGTTTGGATTCTTCGACAACTTTTTTAGCACCGCCAAATCCAACTTCTTCGTCGGCGGTGAACACCAAATAAAGTGGACGAACCATTTTGTCGAACGGAACCTGTTGGGCGGCATCCAACATGCACGCTAAAGAACCCTTCATGTCGCACGCGCCGCGGCCAAAGATCCGGCCTTGGCTAATCACTGGCTCAAAGGGTGTTACTTTTTTGGTGAACCAAGATGGAGCCGGAACCGTGTCGGTATGCCCAAAATACGCCAAACCACCTTGGCCCAATCCCTTCTTGGCAATCAGGTTGACCTTGGGGACCTTTTTTGCGTCACGGTACCGAATTTTTTCGACAAAGAACCCATGCTTTCGCAGCTTGATTTCCAAGTACTTTGAAATGTATCGATTGCTCAAATGGCTGGTCGATTCGAATCGAATCAAACGGCGGAGATACCGCAGGGCCTTCATATCTTTCATGATACGTCGCGATGCCTTCTATACGGAAACGTTGTTTCGTGGAAAATCCGGGCGAACTTCTTCTCGCGGTTGCGGACCGGTGTTAAGCTTTCATCTTAACTGAAGTTGCCGAGTCCGGACGCTGCCCGACCGCAATTTTACGCAGAATCCATGCCGAATCTGACGGTTTTGCGCGGAATTTTCGGGAACGGTTGACATCCTGAATCGGTTGGGCAACGGATGATTTTTGCACGGATGACGATTCGGTTTGACCTTTTGATCTGAAGCACTGGCCGCATGAACTCCGAGCATCGCGACGACCTCACAACGGAACAAACTGCGAGACGGGAAACGTCGCTGACTCCGGTGGAGTCGTTCCCGGCGGCTCGAAAAATTCTGTTCATCACGGGACGATTGGCTGAACCAGCACTGCGGGCCGAGGTCGATGGACTGGCGAAGAAATTGGGATTTGCGTACGAAGTCCAAGTCATGCCGATCACCGTGGCCGCACTGTTGAGCGTGCCATGGATTCGCGCTCGAATAGTCGCTCCTCCGGAAACCGACTTGGTGGTTCTACCCGGCTATTGTCAGGGCGATTTGAGTGAACTGGAGCAAGTTCACCAATGTGCGGTTCGCCGGGGCCCCAAAGACCTACGCGATCTACCGACTTGGTTTGGAGCCACGGCCCAACCACCCGCCCTGGATTGCTGGGACATCGAAATCTTGGCGGAGATCAACCACGCGCCTCAACTTTCGCTGGAACAAATCGTGGCGGCAGCGACGCGGCTGCACGCGGCCGGTGCAGACGTGATCGATATCGGCTGCGAACCCGGTTACTTATGGAACGGCGTGACGGATGCCGTTCGCGCCGTACGCGATATTGGTTGCCGGGTAAGCATCGATTCGTTGAACGTGGATGAGATATCCGCGGCAACGCGCGCCGGCGCTGAACTGGTCTTGAGCGTGAATCATAGCAATCGCGCTGCTGCAGCGGACTGGGGTGTGGAAGTCGTCGCAATTCCGGACCAGCCCCACGATTGGGGATCGCTCGAAACAACCATCGAGTTCCTGCAGATGCGTTCGATCCGGTTTCGCATCGATCCGATCCTGGAGCCCATTGGATTTGGTTTCGCAGAATCGCTTCGCCGCTATTGTGAAGCGCGCAGGCAATGGCCGGATCTGCCAATGATGATGGGAGTTGGCAACCTGACCGAACTGACGGACGTTGATTCCGCCGGGATCAATCTACTGTTATTGGGCTTCTGCCAGGAGTTAAGCATTCGAAGCGTGCTGACGACCGAGGTCATCCCATGGGCCCAGACGTCCGTGCGCGAGTTAGCCGTGGGACGTCGATTGACCTATCATAGCATCCACAATCGCGTACCACCGAAGCGAATTTCCGGTGACTTGGTTATGTTGCGGGATACTCGGACAAAGCGTCACGACGTCGCGATTTTGCAAAGATTGGCGTCCGAGATTCGCGACTGGAACTTTCGCATCTTTGTCGTTGACAACCAAATCGCCTGTTTGGGCGGAGGGCACTTTTGGCTGGCTGCTGATCCCTTTGAACTGTTTGATCAAATCATGGAGCAAAAGCCAGCGAACATGGACGCGAGCCATGCGTTTTATTTGGGGTATGAAATGTCAAAAGCAATGACCGCGCTGCAGCTCGGGAAAAACTACGAACAAGACACCGCGCTGGATTGGGGCTTTCTAACGGTTCCGGAAACCGATCGCCATCGGCTCAAAAAGAGCCGCAAAAAGTAAGTCGGATCGGTCAGATTGACCACAACACCCCAAACACGCTAGCACCCAGCCTCCGTCGGGGTGGTTTGTCTTGTTCTGCAGAACTTGTTTTTGCTAAAGACTTGCGCCGTCGTGTGATACGACCCCTTCCAATTCGAGAGCGAGTTCATGGCTGGAGCAAAAGCAATTGCGAGACGGATCCGTTCCGCTGCAGAACGTGTCGTTGCGAGGCAGTTTGGTTCGCTGTCCTGTTTGGTTGGCTTGATGCTCTTGAGTCAAATGGGGTGTCAGTTTCAATTGGCTCGACATACCGCGGACGGGCAACAGTACTTGCGTAGTGGCCAGTTTTCACAAGCGGTCGATTCGTTCCAACAGGCATTGATGTCGAATCCACAGAACGCTGACGCCAATTACAATCTCGGCACCACTTATTATTATCTGGCCAAGCAAACCTCTCAGCCGCATCTCAATCCAAAGTCGGAGGACTTGTTACGGCAAGCGATCGCGTTAAACCCGAGCCATGCCGACGCTTACCGCACGTTAGCGGCGCTGTATGTAGAAACCAATCGACCAAATGACGCCTTTCAACTGATTCGTGGCTGGCAAGTGACTCAGCCGGAGAGCCCAGAACCTCTGGTGGAGATGGCCCGCCTGTATCGCGAGCACAACGATCCGACTCGCGCGACGCAGTACCTGGCGGACGCGTTGACGCTTGCCCCGAATCACTCACGAGCCTTGGTCGCGATGGGTACATTGCGGGAAGAACAGGGGCAATACGACTTGGCGCTCAAGAACTACACGCGTTCGATTCAAGCCAATTCGTACCAGCCCCAAGTGGCCGAACGCATCGCGTCGATTCAACAACGGTTTCAGACGGACGTCAATCCACAATCCGGCACGCGCTACGCCAATCCCAACCTGAATTCATTCTTGCGATAGCGAGACAGTCCCATCGAGGGATAGTCCGATCGAGGGATACTGTGTTGTGAAATATTGCGGGGTAAAACAAAAAAAGCTCGGCTGCCTTTGCAGGTCAGCCGAGCCACCCCCCCGGGTGTTTTTGTTTGGTTGCCGTCCGCCATCGTGGTTCATTGATTAGCGACCGTTGCGAACTTGAGCTGCCAATATTATCGGCAGAAACTGCCGAGGCATGCAGGCATTTTTTGCTGGTTGGGCAAGAAAAACGGCTTGAGTGAAATTATCGGATAATGTCGATTATAGGAAAAATACCTTGATCCTCTTCCCGTACCTTTCCCGATCCCAAGAAAGGGAGCCGTTCGAATGGCCGTGCGAGTTGTTGCAACATTCACGTGTATCCGTCACCGCTAGAACTGCTCCAAGCGTACCCTGCCAAAACTGGCCCCTTGGATCCTGCCGCCCCACGGCAGTGTAAAACCGACACACATCGAGCGAGTAATGCTCGCCCTTGTTTGAAAGCCTCGCGACCATGAAACAAAAACTGTTGTCAAACAATCCTCGCATGGTGCCGCTGCTTCCCTCTTATATCTACGGCGCCGGTCTCGCATTCTTATTGTTTGGTTTGATTCGGCAGGGATGGGTTTCCCATCCAATGCTGGATCGCTACATCATGGCCCACCCCGTTTCCCTGACCGAGACGGTCATGTTCTCGATCGGTTTGACGGCATTGGCAATCAAAGCGTGGCAATTAACGCTAGAACGACGTCAACTCTTGGCGTGGCAAACGCTGGAACTTTCGGAAGAATCATTGGTCACTTCTGGGGAAGAAGCGGCAACGACGCCCAGTCCAGCGAGCCTGGCGGGATTGACGCCCGCGGTACATCCAGTGGCTGCCAAATCCGCCGGGGATTCCCATTCTTCCGTCTCGGAACTTGCCGATCGGTATCTGAACATCCTGGCCGCGCGGCCAAGCGCCGTTCACCAAAGCAGCATTGCCCGTCGGATTCGTGAAGCATTGCAGTACATTCGCACTCGCCAATCGACTCAGGACCTGGACACCCAGCTGAAACACTTGGCGAATCGTGAAGCCGACGCGCAACACGAAAGTTATTCGCTGATTCGGCTTATGGTTTGGGCCATTCCGATGTTGGGGTTTTTGGGTACGGTCTTAGGAATTTCGGAAGCGCTGGGCGGCTTGAATTTGGGAGCGGGGGCAGACCTGTCCGGCTTGATCAACAACCTCAAGTCGAGTTTGTACGTCGCTTTTGATACGACCGCTTTGGCGTTGAGCTATGGCGTTTTGTTGATGTTCATCCAATTTGGACTCGATCGAGTGGAATCAGCCAACGTGAGTCGCGTCGACCAATTGGCGGAAGAATTCATTCTCGAAAATTTCCAGAACACGGACGTGGTTGCAGAATCGCCCACTCGAGCGATCAGCCGCATGGGACAGGCTTTGTTGCAAGCGACGTTCAGCTTGGTCGAACATCAACACGAACTTTGGAACGACAGCCTGACCTCGGCACAGGAAGCTTGGATCGCGGCGACAGAAAACAGCGCCGCGCAATCCGAAGCCTTGTTGCAATCGGCGATGGCAGCCGCCGGACAACAGATTGCGGAACGGTTGACCCAAGCACTGGACAGCGCGGACGTCCAACTGCAAAACCGAGCCCAACAATGGCACGTCGCCATGTCGGACAACGTGGGACTGTTGGCGAAGTCGCAGGAAACGGCAGCCGTCCATATTCAACTTTTGGAACGATTTTTTCAACAATGCTCGAACCTATCGGAGCAGCAGCAAAGTTCGATCAGTCACTTGATCTCGACGATGGACCACATGTTGGTCCAAAACCAAGAGGTTCAAGCTCGGTGGCAGGAAGAACGGACTTGGCAACAATCGCAACAGGAGCAAACGCAAGTTGAAATCGAATCAACGCTGGCAGCTCACGCAACCGAAGTGACCCGCCAACGCGCGATGGCCGATGCTCGGATCGCTGCCGAAGTCGAAGCGCGTATGGCCGCCGAACAACGGGCGATGGCAGAAACCGAAGCAAGACTGGCTGCCGAAGGACTTGTTTCAGCCGAAGCCGCCGCGCGGCGGATGGCTGAACAACAATCCAAAGCGGCCAATGAAGCCCTGCGACGGGCCGAAGAATTGGCTCGAGCGGCGACAGTCGCTCGGAAATTGGCCGAACGACAGCTGATGTTGGAATCCGAAAATCGCCAACTCAAGAACTCGCAAGAGGCGGCCGCCCAACACCGAGTCGCGTCAATTCCGACACCGTCCATTTTGCCGTTTCCGACCGCAACCGTGGTCATTGCGGCATCCGAGTCCCCGACTGTAGAAGTCGATGCCGCGATCGATGTTCTACCGCCCGTGGATTGGCAGGCTGTACCAGGCGGATTCCAATTTTCGTCCGATAGGTCCGGCGACACTTCCTCAGCCGGTCCCGACTCGGAACAAGTAAATGCCAACGTACGATCCAGTATTTTGCCATTTTCTGATGCAAAGATCTATCGAGCCGCATGAGCCGAAAACGCGTTGGACTGTCCCTATCGTTGTTTCCATTCTTGGCCGTGCTAATTTGCACGATGGGCGTCTTAGTGGCCTTGCTGTTGCTGGTGGTCAAACAAGCCGAAGACACGTCCAGTCAGCAAGAAGCCGCCGCCATCGCTCAGGCCAACGAGGAATCAAGTGAACTGGAATTAAGAACTGCCGAAGTCCAGTTGCGCAATCAATTACTGGAAGCGCAACGCGACGATCGCCGACGAGAAATGATCAACCAACGCGAGCTGCTGGGTCATCTCGAATCCGAAATGGCTGCGGTAAGGACCAAAGCGGAACAGCTCGCTGAGCAAATTCGTGCCGTCCAAGCAACGACACAGGCGACTGTCGATCCCGTGACGACCGCACAAGTGATGGCGGAACAACAACGCCAACTCGAGCAACTGCGTGAAAAACTGGACGCCGCCAAACTCGCACAAGTGGAAAAGGCCGCCACAAAACGACAAGCAGCCAAGCCAATGTATTCCATCGTCCCGCTGGCTGCCCAATCCGGCACGAATCGTCGTCCCATCTATGTCGAATGCCTCGACGACGGAATGTACCTGTATCCCGGAGGGATCAAGTTGTCCTTGGATGACTTCGTCCTGCCTTTGACGCCCGGCAATCCACTGGACACGGCTTTGCTGGCGTACCGCGAGTACTGGCGAAAGACCGAACCCTCGGCCAAAGAACAAGACCAAGCGTATCCGTTGTTGGTCGTGCGACCCAGCGGAGCCAAGTGGTATTCCGTCGCGCGCCGCGCGATGAGTGGTTGGGATCAAGAGTTTGGTTACGAACTAATCCCTGAAGATTGGCAAGTGAATTTTGGCACGGCTGATCCCGAACTTGTCCGACATGTAGAGCAGGCCATCGATGCCGCACGGAATCGGCAATTGGCGTTGGTTTCGTATGGACAAGCCATTCCCGCAACACAAGCGGGCAGTGTGCAGCCGACCGCGGGCGTTTCGAATACCAACAATGCTTTGATTCCCGCGACAGGCGGGGGCTTTTCTCCGGCACCAACGCAACCCAACCGCCAGCGAAACACGGCACTCCAAGCGAACAATCCGTCGTTCGGTAACGGACCTGATCCGGTCGCCAGTTTTTCATCGCAATTTCAATCCGAACGGAACTCGGGCGCGACAACCTCGTCTGCCAATCGGAGCGATGGTTCTGGTGGTGAAGAGACTTCCATCCTCAGTTCGTCACGTCAGACACCGCCGTCACCCAATTTTGGACTCGCAACAAGTCGTTTACCAAACCAAAACATCAACCAATCACGTCGGACGGGCTCCACAAACCCAAGCGATGCATTCGGTCAAACTACTCAAAATTTCAATAGCCCCAGCGCTAACAGCTCCAGCACGAACGGCCAGCGCCCGAACGCAACGGGCAATTCCATGAATGCTCAAGCCGCCCAACCATCCGCGCCTTCGGGCACGGCCGGATTGCCATCCACGGGTATGCCGATGATGGCTCAAGGGACTCAAGCGACTTCGGAAACGCAAAGCCAAAACACTCCGTCTCCGGATAGCTTGAAGCCGGTTTGGAATCGCGACTCGATGGCTCACGAACGCGGAGCCGACTGGGCACTTCCTTCGCGTCGCAATGCCGTTAGTGCCTACTACCGTCCGGTGATTGTCAACGTTCAAGCCGACGCGCTGGTGTTGCCTCCTGGCGAAGGGAGCCCAAGATCCCAAACGATACCGACCGGTAATTCACTTGCGGAGTCCGTGGATCCGTTGGCGAATGCAATATGGCAACGAGTCGATAAATGGGGTTACTTGGGATTCGATGGATATTGGAAGCCGGTGTTAGAATTGAGATTCACAGCGGAAAACGAAGACAAAGCTCGGGCTTTGCAACGACTTCTCGAAGGCAGTGGCTTGGACGTCAAACTACCGGAGTCACGAAGCGGGGAGGCGGCACGATGAGCGCACGCAAGAGGGCTCGTGACGAAGCTCCGATGGAGCAAGATTCGTTTCTCGACATCGTCGCCAACTTGGTTGGTATTTTGATCATTCTGGTGGTCATCTTTGGCGCACAGATTGGCGAAAAAATCACGCATCAAAATTCGCCAGAAACCGCGGCCACGTTAGCAAAGCTAGATGAACAACGACAGGACCTTGTGGCACGGCAACAAGTGCTGGATCAAAGAGATGCCGAATATCGAGATTGGCAGAGCGTTATCGATCAACAGGCCGTGCTCATCGAGCAACGTCGACTGGAGCGGCATTTGGCGCTGCAACAATTGGCGGCGATCCAATACGAAGTCCAGGAAAAAGTAGCGACCCTGACGCAACAGCAACAGCTGGAAATCCAGAACCGGCAGACCATGGCCCAACGAGCCAACGAGATCCAGCAATTGACGCAAGCCCTGGAAGCGGTGCAATTGGCGTCGATGGAGGAAGACATCGAACCCGAAGTCGAAATCATCGAACACTATCCCACCCCGATCGCCCAAACCGTGTTCGGCCGCGAAGTGCACTTTCACTTACGGGACAACAAGATCGTATTCGTGCCTTTTGACGAATTGGTGCAACGCCTGCGTGCGACATGGGAAACGCACGCGGAACAGTTGCCAATTGGCCAAACCACCACGGAAACGTTGGAGCCCATCGGTGAATTTCGTTTGCAGTACGAATTGGGAAGCGAAGAAAAAACCCTGCCCACGGCCAATGGTGTTGTCATGACACGCGTCGTGGAGCTGAAGCGATTCTGGCTGTTGCCCGTGCAAACCGGATTGGGTGAAAACATCGAACAAGCGCTCATGACCGATTCAAAATTCGCCACGGCGCTGCAAAAATTTGGACCGAAGGACACCACCGTGTCGATTTGGGTCTACCCAGAAAGCTACACCACGTTTCTGGAATTGCGCAAAGTATTGACCAAGCAAGGGTATCGCGTCGCGGTGTGGCCGTTGACTCCCGACCAAAGAATCTCCGGCAGTCCCGACGGACTCCGAGCGTCGGCCCAGTAACGGCAATGCGGTTCATTAAGTAAGGGACGTGCTCTGTGTGCCGTCCGGCGATATTCAAAAAAAACGAGTGCGTTTTGCTGGTCGGGACGTAGGGAATCTGTCTACCATCGTCCTTTAGTGAACGGTGTTGCCAGTCACCACCAGACCATTGCGAGTCGGCTATTGGTTTTCTTGCGGGGGTTCGATCGGGACCAGTCGCAGTTCTTTGAATTCAGCCGCCGTCCGCCACGACGCAAAGCCAAACGGTGCCATGGGTTTTTGTTCCCACCAAATAGAGAACTTGACGTCTTCTGTGTCCAAGACAAACAACGATTTGTCATCTACCCACAACTCGATTTCGGTTGGGGTCACTCGAAAGCGAAACTTGTACCAAC
>JAEUIP010000123.1 GCA_016795075.1 Planctomycetaceae bacterium
TACATGTCTTTGGCGATATTCCGATGCTGCTGACACACGGGACCAAAGCCGCTCGAGGTTACGATGCTCGCGATGGACAGTTGCTCTGGGAATTGCCCGGCCATTCCGAGATCGTTGTACCGACACCATTTGTGGCGCGCGGGTTGATTTTTTTGGCCAGCGGATATTCTCCCGTGCAACCGATTGTGGCCTTGCGGGCGACGGCTCGGGGGCAAATTGAATTGAAAGCAGTGGACCCCACGGAAACGCCGGCCGAGGGAACTCCGGGTGCTGAAGGTTCGGATGGGCCGATTGCGTGGAGCGTGCTGCGAGGAGGACCCTACATGCCCACCCCGATTGCTTACGGAGATTATCTCTATGTTTGTGCGAACAACGGGCTAGTAACTTGCTTCGAATTATTGACCGGACGTCAAGTGTACCGCGAACGTTTGAAGATTGGGGGCACCGCTGCTTTTACGGCCTCACCCATTGCCGCCGACGGCCATTTGTATTTTACGGCCGAAGACGGGCGAGTCGCTGTGGTGAAAGCCGGTGAGGAACTGGAGTTGATATCCGTGAACCCCGCTGGGCAAACCGTGATGGCCACCCCGGCCATTTCTGAGGGTGTCTTTTATTTGCGCACCGTGCAGGATGTGATCGCGGTCACTCGCTAAGTGTCGCTCGTTTGGAATGTTGTTTCGTCGAGGTTTTGGAATCAACTGGGAATTGTTGGAGAAGAACATGAGTGTCACCGCCATGCTGGCCGAAGCATCCGCGACCGGCGAAAGTTGGGATATTGGTTTGCGGATCATGAGTTTTGTCGGCATTTGGGTGCTCTTGTTACTGACTTGGTTGATGAGCAGTGACAAAACGAGGTTCCCGTGGCGGATTGTTTGTTGGGGCTTGTTGCTGCAGCTCGCACTGGCGCTGGTCGTGTTCAGCTCGCGGAGTTGGACGTTCGAGGGTCGCTATCCCGACGGAGTTTTGTTTGCGGCCATTGGGTTTGTGTTCGATAACATTCAAGCTTGGGTTCGCAAGGGAACGGAGTTTTTAGTTGGCTTGCGTTGGAATGCCCCCGCTCCGTCGCCCGATGCTCCGTTTATTTTGCTCACCACGTTTGTGGTGGGCGTGTTGTCGACCATTGTGTTCTTTTCGTCGTTGATGAGCGGACTGTATTATCTCGGTGTGATTCAACCCGTGGTGCGCGGTATGGCTTGGGTCATGCAACGAACGTTGGGTATCTCCGGACCCGAAAGTTTAGCGGCTGCTGCCAATGTGTTTGTTGGCCAAACCGAGGCTCCATTGGTCGTCCGTCCGTACGTGGCGAAGATGACTCAATCAGAGCTGAATTGCTTGATGGTCGGTGGGTTCGCCACGATTTCGGGTGGCTTGATGGCTTCGTTGGTGGGGATGGGCGTTAATCCGGGGCACCTATTAACGGCGTCTGTCATTTCCGCCCCGGCCGCGATTCTGATCGCAAAGATTCTTCAGCCTGAACGACCGGATGCGAACCTAGAAAAAGAATTGGAAATGGCCACGGAATCAGATGCGGTCAATCTTGTCGATGCCATTTCGTCGGGAGCTGCCGACGGCATGAAGTTAGCGATCAACGTGGCGGCCATGTTACTGGCGTTCTTGGCGCTGATCGCGATGGCAAATTCATTGATCGCTGGATTGGGATGGGCCACTCGTTCCGGTTTGGGATTGATTTTAACGGACCCACCAGAAATGAACTGGAGCTTTGAAGGTCTGATGGGCATCGTGTTTTATCCCATCGCGTTATTGATGGGTATTGAACAACGCGATTGTCTGGCTTCTGGGCAGTTGCTGGGCGTGAAAATGGTGGCCAACGAGTTTGTGGCTTACCTGCAAATGACTGGGATGAAAGATGCCAGCGGCGCACCGCTATTGTCCGAGCGGACCATCGTGATCATGACTTATGCTTTATGTGGTTTCTCCAACTTCTCGTCAATCGGGATCCAGTTGGGAGGGATTGGGGGCATGGCGCCCGAACGTCGCGGCGACTTGGCAAAGTTGGGTCTGCGCGCCATGCTGGGTGGGGCAATTGCGTGTTGCATCACGGGTTGTATCGCTGGGATGGTTTTATAGTGATGGAATTTCAAACGGTAACTACCAAAAGTGAATTGCCACCAGGGACTGGCCAAGCCTTTATCGTTGGCGAGCGTTTGATTGCCGTATTTCATTTGGCAGATGGCCAATTTCGGGCGATCGACGATGCCTGCCCCCATCAAGGCGCATCATTGGCCGAAGGCTATGTCGAAGATGGAACGGTTGCTTGTCCGTGGCACGGTTGGCGGTTTCGTCTGTGCAATGGAACTTGGGCCGATAATCCACGCTTGAAAGTCCATGCCTACGCCGTTCGTGTGGAAGGTGATGAGATCCAGGTCTGCCCCGAACCCCTAGTTGAAACTCCACCGGTTTGACAAAGGAAATCCAATCGATGAGTCATGAGGCATCGTTGCCGATATTAGTGGGCGTCGTCATGGGCAGTCGTTCCGATTGGGAGACGATGTCCGCTTGTGCGGAAATATTGCAACAATTTGGCATCAGCCATGAATGCCGAGTCGTTTCGGCGCATCGGACGCCCGATTGGATGTCGCAGTACGCCAAGTTTGCAGCCGAGCGCGGCTTGAAGGTTATCATCGCGGCGGCAGGTGGTGCGGCTCATTTGCCGGGCATGATTGCCGCGCAAACGACGTTGCCCGTGTTGGGAGTTCCAATCCGCAGCCAGGCTCTCAATGGACTGGACTCGTTACTGTCGATCGTGCAGATGCCGGGCGGAATTCCTGTGGGCACCTTGGCGATTGGGACACCGGGGGCCAAGAACGCCGCCCTGCTGGCCATTCGAATTCTCGCGACCCAAGATTCCGCGTTAGCAACTGCGATGCAAGAATTTTTGGATCAACAACGCGACACTGTGTTGGACGATTCGCATTTGCCTTGATTCATCGAGAAACTCACGGTCCCAAGGATCCGGCACAATTTGGGTGAGAGGCAATTCGAGAGCGACACCCGGTTCCGACGCGTATCGTCGATCACACGACTCCCTCCAGTCGCATGGGCGTTCCTGGAAGTGCGAGTAAACTCTTATTGCCGTTGCAACGACGAAGATAGTCGCGAGACTTACGCAACGGTTGCCTGGGTAGCCTTACGGTTCATCCGACAGAACGGTCTCCAAGCGAGTCAAAGTTATCAAGGCCGCCATGTCGTCGCGGGCTAATTCGGCCAATAGCATCGTTGTCCAACGGTGAAGGGGACTGCCAACGACCAATGTGGCTTGCATGCGGAGTATCGCCTGCTGAATCTGGGTGCGAGCGACCGGTGTTTGATTTGCTTGAATTGCCTCTGTCGCCGCGCGATCCGCACGAATCGTTCGTAACCATTCGGCCCTTACATCTTTCGACAACCGAACGGCATACCACTGCCACGATTCTTCAGTTTCCAGCGGCTTCGGTACGTCCAAACCGGTTTTCTGCCAATTTCGCCGCGATCGCTCTCGAGCCAACCCGGGTGGCAAGGCTTGGAGCTGCAGGCGGCAGATCGCAAGTTTCCATTCATCGGCTAATGCTTCCCGCTTCCCCAGCTCGCTTAAGAGTTCTTGCCCACAGTGCTGAGCCTCCAAGTCGTTATGGATTGCCAACAGCATCTCCGCGTAAGCCAATACGTCGGAGTTGGTACTTGTTTGGGAATTCTCCAGTGTCGCGACGTTAATCGTGCGGATGATGCGGGCCACGGACGAATGCGGAATCGTTTCCATTCGGGTCGAACCGTTGGGCAGGCGAACTTGAAACGTGATAGTCTCGGCTGTCTCCTCGATCAAGCGTCCCGCAATTGGTGGCAACTCCGACGCGAAGTAGAGCACATCGGCCGGCGCCACGTTCACGTCCCATCCCACCGATATCCAAAACGCAATCGCCCAACAAACCAACGATCGAACTTGGTTTGCTCGTAGCCGTTGCCACATCACCAGTTCTCCTTCGTGAGACGATTTTGGAGCATGTGCAATACTTGCCATTCGGCTGCCCACAACGCTGGTTCTAACGAGGCGTGTTGTTCCACTTGCTGGCGATATTCGGATAGCCATGTTTCCGGGTCTGCGAGAAGTCGCGTCGCCAGTGATTCGCTCCATTGATCATGCGCCAAAAGGATCTCCAGTAGCGGATCGTCCATAAAGTTGCTCGAGTTTGTCTTGAGTGTCGTTTCTCCGACCGGGTTGTCTGGTAACAATCTTTCTGTTCGAAACGTCGCCCGATACTTTTCTGTCAGTTGTCGCGGGATGCTTTGTCGGTCCAAGTTATCACGTTCGACCAAGCCGCGGTGCGCGTGTTCCCGCAGCCATCGAACCAGTGGATCGCCGTTGGCATTGTTCCATGGCGAGTCGACTAATGTTCGCGGCTCGATCGTACCACGCCGAGAATCAAGCAACCATTGCAAACGAAGACTGGTAGCCTGCCAGTCCGCTTCACAGTGATCTGCCAGAACGATCGCGAGACTGGGTTGAGCGACCAATCGTTTCAACGATGTTCCAGACAAAAGTTCTGCGATCGAATCAAATCTCGCTTGGATCGCCGTCGGAACCTGAGTTACTTCCTGGGAGTGGAAAGCAATCAACCAAGCGGCTTGTTCTTCGGGCTTGGTTAGCTTCAGCAAATAATTGGCCACGGTTTGGGCCTGAGGGATCGAAAGGATGCGGTCCAGTTGCCACCAAGTCGCCAGCTTCTGGACCGCCAGTTGATAACTCTCTAAATCGCTCGCCGTCGTTAGTTTCCTCCAGGCTTCGTCGAATTCCTCGGCATGGAGGAATGCTCGTTCGCCGTTTGCGGTTGGATTTCCGTCGGCGCTCGACCTGGATTGCAGTACAATTCGATCAAACGTGCGAAAATCGCTCTCGGTCGTCAAACAACTGGCCAAGGTCACGCAGCGTCTCAAGTTTTCCCAAGACGGCAACTCGCTTGGCGTGTTTGTTGTGGGGACGTTGATCGGCAACCCTCCAGTCAGCGAAAGCAGCAATTCGCGACGCAGTTGTTTTTGAAATCGCGTAGGAATGGGCTCTGATGGCAAGAGGTTTTGTACAAGGATCGCATCCTGGAATTTTTGTCCACTAAGCGTCCGTTGTTTTGTCTGGGCGATTGATTGCCACTTGGTGAGTAAGCGTGCGGACCAGTCGGATTCCATCGGTGTGACCGACCAACTTTCCACCAGTGGGCCCCAGTCTCGAGGCGGAACGACTTCCATAGCGGCGGCAACGTCCGGCCAAGATGTTTCCGCGAGTTTTGAATCAACGCCGGCGATGGCTGACCAAAACATGATCAACAAGCGTCCTCGTGTCGGTTCGTCCGCAATCAGCCGCAACGACTCCGACACTGCGGTGATGGATTTCTGACTCGCGTTGGCCAACAAAACACCATTGTCGTCGGGCAGCTCGGGCTGGCCTCCAACCGACCACAATGTTTGCAGGCGAACGGACAGCCGTTCTGTGGCTCCAGCCAGCCAACGCTGGCGAAAGGATGCCATGACGGAGTCGCTTTCGTCTTCGGATATTTGGGCCCGCCCTGTCGGGTTTAGTCGCATGACCGCGTCGATCCTCGCTTGCAAGTTCGGTTGATAAGCATTTGCTTTGGATTCGCTCAGGCAGCGTTGGTGAACCCGGACCAGCAGATGATCGGCCGCCGTCGTAATCAAGAAATCGCTCATCGCATCCACGATCAACTCGTGCTTCGACCTCCCCAACTTTGGCGTATTCCATGTGTCCACGGGATCGCCCCCTCGCCAACGGTCCAATTCCAGAAGCCAAACTTGAGCGGCGGATAGATCTGGCTCGTTCCAAAACCAGTCCAGCAGGGCGTCTTGAACGTTAAGCTGCCGCAACCACCGAGGTTCGTCGGATGCTTGTCGGATAAGTTCACGATCCCATGTCGTCAGTTGCTGCCAAAGCAGACGGTAACCTTCCGCGCGACGCTGCGAGTTCTCGCTCGTTAACGCAGCCAATAAATCGGGGCTGACACGTTTTTGGACCAATCGAGTGTACAAGTCTTGTTGGTGGTTGGTCCACCCTATTGGGAAGACGGTTGGATCGGTATGTCCCGTGGTCGATGTTCCATGTTTTCCCGTGTTCTTGCCATCGAGTACTTCGTGCGATTCCGAAATTGCAACTGGATTTTGGGTCAATACTTTTCCCAACACGACGATCGACACGATCAAAACCAAACTCAGACTACCGACGCCGAAGACAATCGCCAAGCGGTAGATAGCGGCCCGTCTCCGTTTGGTCTTTCTTCGACGAAGCTCCGTTTGCAGCAGACGTTCCGCTTGCAGTGTCTCGATGCCCCAGTGCAGCGCCAGTTGTTGCACTTGCTCGACGAGTTGATCCGAAGAAGGATCCGACTTGCCGACCAGTCGCGATACTTCGCCCTGCGCATACGATAGGGCTTGGGCATCCGAGATTCGGGCCACGTTCAGTTTCTCTGCGACGCGCACAATGCATCGTTCGCAAGCATCGGGAGTCAATTGAAACTTCTGTTGCCCATAGGCAAGCGCCTTCTTTTCTTGCGTTCGCGACAAGATCTCGCCGGGAAGCGTCTCGAATTGACGTTCCAAATACTCACAAAATGCTTGTTCGTAGCGAGTTGGCGGCGTTGTGCGGCCAGTATCGGCCAATTGTTCCAGTGCAGTTTGGAATAGTTCAGGAGGAAGTTTGAGTTCCTTAGCCAACATCTTGAGCTTGATTTGGGTTTGCGCGGACCATTGACGTTGTTCCGCGAGAATCCCAGCCGCTCGGCGCAAGAACGCTTCCAACCGCGAGTCGCGTGGTTGTGAGTTCGGTTCTGAGGGAGAATCGTGATCATTCATTGCAACGTTGGCTCACCAATGATACTGGGTCGCCAAGCGAGCGTACGCTTCGGACCAAGGAGTCGGGAAATCTGGATACAACATCTGTAACTGACGATAGACGACTTGGGCCTGCGCGGAATCGCGGCCCGCCAGTGCCCGCAATAGATAGTATTTCGCTTCAAACCAATCGTTTGATCCACGTGGGAACTGTTCCGTCAATTCATTCCATAAGGTTTCCGTTGCAGCATCCTGCTTGGGGTCAGGCAACTGCGTCAATATTCGCGCCATTTGACGCCGCCAGGAAACGCTGGGTGTCGAAGGTGTCAACGACTCCAAGACCTGTTTTGCTAACGGGGCCTCGTCAATCCGCCATAAGAACTCGGCATAATTCAATTGTACTTGTTCCACCCAACGACTCGCGTTACCCGTTGGGTCGGTTCGCACGGCCTCCCACCATCGGCGATAGAGTTCTTGGAGGCGTGCCGTGTTCGGGGCTTGCTTGATTGAAGCGGGGCCAATCGACGGCACTTCGTTCAACTTCCATTCGAGTTCCCATTGCCTTCGAAGATTCGGTACGTGACTTTCCAACAAGGCATGCAGTTGCAACGGCGCTAACGGTCCTCGCAGCAATTGTACAATGGTCATTTGATGCAACGATTCGTCGTTCGTTAAAAAGGGGTTTTGGTCCCACGTCACAGCGGCCGAATACAAAATGGGTCGCCAAGCTTCGCTGCGTCCCTGAGGTTCCTCCATCGCATGGCGTGTGCTGACGGCCAGCACGACGTTTTGCCACACCGCGTTTGTTGTTGACGCCACGTCCCGTGTTTGCAACCAAACCGCCAATAACGCCGCCGAACTTGCGTCATTGCCTTGCTCGGCGGCATCGGAAAGACATTGCTTTAGTTGATTTTGCCAAATTTGCACGGTGGCATCATCGGCTTGGGGATCGAGCCTTACGAGACCTAGTTGATCGAGAATCTCTTGCTCCAAGGTTGCAGCAGTCGCGGCACTCTGAGTGGTCTCTCGAGCCGCTTCGCGAAAATCATCGAATAAGCGAACGATGAGTTGTCGCCGGGCAAACGAGTAACCGTCTGCTTGCGAGGGAATTGACCTTAAGTAAGCGGTCTGGGCGATGGGCTGGCCCGCCAATTCCCACAATCGAGCCTTGATTTGAGAGGCAGCGGATTGCGGCAAGTTTGGATGAGACGCCGCCTCGCGATACCACCGAAGGCACGACTCTTGCGCTTGTCGGTCCACTTCCGCTTTTTGTTCAAACGATTGCGCCAAGTCCCATGCCACGCTTTGTCGAAGGCCCCCTTCCGTTGGAGGAGTCTCCTCGTAAAACTTCACCATCAACTCTTGCGCTTGATCCACTTCACCCTGCGCCAGGTAGACTCGGATCAGCCAACGTTGCGCCCAACGTTGTACTTCACGCGGTGTTTTGTTGACGCTCGGTGGTTCTGTGGCCGTTGTCCACAGTTTTAAGCCGTTTGCCATTTGAGCCAGTTGTTGTGGCGAGCGTTCCGTCAACGTTTGGCGAGTCAATAACTGATGTAGTAACAACACTTGCGCCGCAGGTCCCGACTCAGGGTTGCGAATCGAGTACTTCGCCATCAATCGAGCCGCCTCGTCGACTTGCCCGCGCAAAACCAACTGCTCCAACAATCGCCAACGCCATTTCGCGATTTCTTCCGTTGGCGTCGAGTCGGTCGCACCATCGGGCAACTCGGGTGAAGTTGCGGGCTTGAACCACGCCAGCATGGCCTCCACCATCGAGCTTAAAGATTCGCTGTCTTCGGCCCGCAAGCCTTGCACATAACTGCTAACCAACAACCGAGCATCGTCCCAGCGTTGTCGCTTCAGCATTCCTTGCGTGTGCCACAAGATAATCCTTTGGGAGAGAACGGGGTCACTCTGTCGTTGCAGCGTGGCAAAACAAGTGCTGGCCACATCCGTTTGTTCCAACGCCGCCGAACACAGCCCAAGACCCAACAGAAGATCGTTACTGCTGGAGCGATTCGGATCAAACCATTGATACCAATCCGCGGGTCGAAGGTCCGGTTCCGTCGTCCCCAGCAATCGCATAAAAATCTGCGTTGCTTGTTTCAGCCGTTCCGTGTCGAAGACGTGCCCGGAGGGTGTCAATAGCCATTTATAATAGTAGCTCCAGGCCAAACTGGTCTCCGCCGCTTCTTGTAGTTGTTGCAGTTGCACTCCCTGCAGCGAGGGAGTTGTGGCTGCAAGGTCACCTAGCAGTTGATTCAAGTTGTCGGCGGTGGCTCGCAAGCGACGTTGCGTTTCAGCCAATTGCAGTAACAGAGTCTCGGGATTCTTGTCGTGGAGCGAGTCTTCAAACGCCACGATGGCAATCTTGTTCAATTGTTGTCGCAATTCGACCAATTGCACGCAGGCGAAGGAGCGATCCTGGACATGCGCCCCGTCCCAAACTTGCGGATACTGCTTTTGAAGTTCAATCAATTCTGTTTGTTGGAGTTCTCGCTCCAGCCACAAACTGATTTCGAAACTGCAGCGCGTTTTTGTCTGGACCACTTCGGTTCCTCGCCATCGCGCCAAGACGTCGTCCAGCCATAAACTTGTCCGACCTGTCTCACGTAAAAAGGCACTGAAAGAGCCCAAGCGATAATCGCCAACGTCTTGAGTCGCAACTGCACGAATGGTCGGTTCGGCGGCGATTGACTTGGTGGCTGACTCCTGAACGTTCGTCACGCTATTCCAACTAGTGGATAGAACGCTGTTGTTGAACCAGGTCACCAACCCCAGAGAGAGATAGAACCAACCGATGGCCGAATAAATCATGGATTTAGTCCTCCCACTCAGAGACTATCCGAAGCCGCGACCGCGCGGTCCGGAACGTAGGAGACGTTCTTGAAGCCCAATAGTCGCAAATCGTTGAGCGTCGAGATCGATAACTCGACCGGGGCGGACGCCGGCGCAACCACCATGACCCGTTGCTCGCGATCTTGCCAGTCTTGCAGCCATTCCTTTAGTTTGGCTCGGTCTGGAAATTGACGCCCGCCTACTTTGAACTCCATGCCGTTGGGGCCGGCCTGCAACCGGATCACCAGCGGTTCGAGCATGCTGGTCGAGCGAGCGTTCGGGTTGGTCAACTCGCTTTCAACTTGACGCTCAACCGGGCGAAAGCTCGAATTGACCAAGAAAAAGATGAGCAACAAAAAGACGATGTCGATCATCCCAGCAGATGCCAACTGGATTTCGGGAGTGCGGCGATTGCGGTTGAACTTCATGGGGTGCCTGTTATCGTCGATTGACCGCCAATTGAATCTCGACAATGCCTAGACTCGACAAGCGTTCCATCAACTGGTTCAGCCGAGAGCTGTCCTGTTGTCGATCACAGCGAATTCGCACGATCAATTGATCCGCGGGCCGTCCGCTTTGCCGGACATCGTTCAGCACACGCTGCGTCAATTGCTCTAATGACAGGTATTCGCCTCCTACAACCAACCGTTGCTCGGCGTCAATGTTGATGACAAACGTGGATTCAACCTTCGTGCCGCCTTCGTCCACTTCGGTTAACTGCAGTTGAGCATCCAGATTTCGATTGAATTGAGAGACTGCCATAAAGAAAATGATCAGCAAGAACACGATGTCGATCATCGATGTCATGTTGAATCCTAGAGCACTGCCGGAATGTCGCGCAGCCAATCGCATTTACGAACTCGACTTTCTCCGCCCGAGAGGCAACATCATTCGTTCGATTCGCGTGCCGGCCTCAGAGACCAAGGCATCGATCCTGGTGCGAAAATAACTGAAGGCCACCATTGTGGGGATCGCCACAGCCAGTCCCAACAAAGTCGTGATCAAGGCTTGCCCAATACCACCTGCCAAGTCCTCAGGCCCAGCAACGCCTTGTTTGGCCGCGATCGTATTGAACGCGTCAATCATGCCAATCACGGTCCCCATCAGTCCCAACATCGGAGCAATGGACGCGATGACATTGAGGATTTCCACTTTTCGGTACAGGCGTCCCGTGATGTGTTCGCCCGCTTCCTCGACGGCCGAACGGTACTCGGCAAAACCAAACTCGCTGCTGCGAAACCGTTCCAACCCCGCTAGAACCACTTGTGTCGCCATGCTATGGTTGTCGATATCGTTGCAGATCATCATCGCCGCCCGCGTATCTCTTAGGGCTAAGGCGCTTTCCAAGGCTTGCATGACATCCGGCGGTAATAATCGCCCGCGTCGGATGGAGATGGCGTTCTCGACAATCAAAATACAACTGATCAGTGAAAGCAACAGTATCAATACGACGATCGCGATACCGAAGGGATTCCCCGTAAACATCATTTCCAACATGCTGCGTTCCTTGGCCGCAGGGTTGGATGGTTCCTTGCTGTCCGACTCGTTCGTGTTCGGCGGATCAACCTCACGTGGGCTGTCGCTCTCGGTGGTGGTATCCTGAGCGAATACGACTTCAATGGCATTTGCTGTTGGCCGCAACTCCGATGCCGCAACTGGGATGTGGTTACTCTCTTTCGCGTGGGCCAAGGCCGCCAACATGCCAACCAGGATCAAAAGCAACATGCTGCAGCAGGCAATCGGTCGAAAGCGCTTCGAATTTGTACGTCGCGAAAAGAAGTTGATGGCCGACATCCACATAGAAATCTCAATCCCCGATGTGCCTTTGTTTTCCCAGAACCCTGGACCATGGAACTCAGGCTTTCCCCGATATCATACCCAATTCTGAGGGCCACTTGAGGGGGTTCGCTCAAGAATCCTCGGTTCGAATACGTAACGATCTCCCGAACTGTAACGTTTGGGTAATTTAGGCGATGGCGATTGAAGGCTTGATACGGATCAAGAACCGAAGTTCTCGGTCGCGTCCCGCAACCCTCGACGCCTCGGAGCGGTCGTCGTCGGATCCTTGGCAATAATCCTTCATTTCGACTTTAGATAATTTCAACCCCAGCCGCGCGCATTTGGTCTAGGGCTTGTTGGCAATCACCGGGTTGCAGTTCGACGCCACGGCAGCCCTCAAGGATTAGCCGCGTGGCGAAGCCTATCTTGGCCGCATCCAGTGCCGTGAACTTCACGCAATAGTCGGTCGCCAAACCCATGATAAAGACCGTCGTTACTCCATGGTCACGCAAATATTGTTCCATACCCGTCGCGCGAACTCCGCCGTTGTCGAAAAATCCGCTGTAGCTGTCGATCG
The DNA here is from genome assembly GCA_016795075.1 of Planctomycetaceae bacterium. GTDB lineage: Bacteria > Planctomycetota > Planctomycetia > Pirellulales > Pirellulaceae > M30B19. Next base: position 12,026 of record JAEUIP010000123.1, read on the forward strand.
TGGGATCTTCTCCTTTACGAATCACATGATGAATCAAGTTACGATTCAAGTCGGCAATCAACTCGGCACCAAGTGTGCCTTGCACGCAATGAACTGGCCAAGCGATCTGCGGTCGTCCATGCAACTCAAACGATTCACCCACTCGGAGGCCAACATGATTCGCGGCGAAACTCTGATGGTCGGCCGGATGCCAATCCTGAGTCGCCACGACCAAATAAAACTTCGGTGCGAGCTGATTGGCAAGTGGCACAACCGCTGCACCGTCCGGTACCGCCAGCGCGCCGCCGGTGACAAAGTCGTTTTGCAGATCTACCAAAATCAACGCGCTGCGATTGTGTGGTGCCGACAACGAGGCGTTTGGTTCCGGCGAAACTGAAGGGGAATGGGAGTTAGGTGTTTCGCTATTGCTAGAGTTCAAAATGGAATCCTTTCTTCAATAGCATTTGATAACGACGGCGGTTGAAACGATAGAGTCTGGCCGCCCGATGGGGTCCACTTGAGAATTCTTCTAACGACTCGAGCAAGTCCATTCCCATGATCTTCTTGCGGAAATTGCGTTTGTCGAAGCTTCGCCCGAGAATGGTTTCGTAGAGAATCTGCAATTGAGTCAAGGTAAACTTCTGCGGCAACAGTTCAAAACCAATTGGTTGGTACTGAACCTTGGCCTGCAAACGCTCGGATGCCTTCGCCAAAATCTGGGAGTGATCGAAGGCCAATGAAGGCAGTTCGTCGACCGGATGCCAGGCGACCGACCTGGCGTCACTTCCCGCGTGCGGCGGATGCGCGGCCTGACGCACCAATCCATAATAGGCCACGGAAACGATACGTTCGCGCGGGTCTCGCTTCACATCACCAAACGTGTACAGTTGCTCCAAGAACAGATCTTGCAAGCCAGTCTCTTCCTGCAATTCGCGACGGGCCGCTTCTTCCAAGGTCTCGTCCATCTCGACGAATCCACCAGGCAAGGCCCAATCTCCTTGGAACGGCGGCGCCGCTCGCTGGATCAGTAACACGGACAGGCAATCTTCCAATAATCCAAAAACGACGCAGTCCACTGTCAGTGCCGGCCGAGCATACTTGTACTTGAAACTCATGGGAGAAATTCTCCATGTTCGGCCCGTGCATCGGCGCGACTCTCCTGCATCAAACGAAGTCGGAGGTCGTGCAGTCGCGGGTCGAACCCGACGGGATACCGATGGGGATGATCGAATCGACGAATGCCGGAATGAAACGTCGTGAGTTCGCGAGTTGCCAAACGCTGTATTTCTAGAAGTGTCGGTGTCCCAACGCAGAGTTTGCCGGTTCGCATCACCGGCAATAGCAGATCGCGAAAACTCGTCTGCCCGCGGCAACTGGTTCGTCGAGTCGGATCTTCGGGGTCCACGATCGAATAGGGCTCGAGACATGGGTCCCATTCGTTGTAAATCATGTCGGACATGGCCGACCCATCGGCGCGATAAAACCGCCGCACTTGTAGTTTTCCTGGGAGCGAATTTTTGATCGGTTGTTCGGACAGTTTCATCACCGGTCGCCAAACAATGTCATCGATTTCTTCGCGTCCTAAAGTCACCTCAGGAAGCGAACCACGACCACCCGACGGGGCGTGCGCGTCGCTCCGGTCGGTCGACCGTTCTTCGGCGATGGCACTCAACTTGTAGACACCACCCAAGGCCGGTTGGTCCTGGCCGGTGACCAATTTGGTGCCGACGCCCCAAACGGTGATTTTCGCGTCTTGTAGTTTCAAGCTTTGGATCAACCGTTCATCCAAATCATTGCTGGCCACAATCACGGCGTCCGGAAATCCAGCTTCGTCCAAAAGTTCCCGGGCCTGAATACTGAGCCAAGCCAAGTCTCCTGAGTCCAAACGAATTCCGACCATGCGGTGCCCACGGTCTCGCAGTCGTCGGCCAACTTCAATCGCACGACGAACGCCCCGCAACGTATCATAGGTGTCCACCAAAAACACGCAGTTATTCGGCATCGCTTGCGAATACTCGTCAAATGCCTCCAGTTCCGAATCGTGCGACATCACCCAACTATGCGCATGCGTGCCCTTGACCGGAATACCGAACAGCTTGCCTGCCAACACGTTCGAAGTCGCTTGGCATCCGCCGATAAAGGCTGCTCGAGAAGCAGCCAAAGCGCCATTGATCCCTTGGGCTCGGCGCAGACCAAACTCCAAGACGGTATCGCCTTGCGCCGCCGCCACCACTCGCGAGGCCTTGGTCGCGATCAAGGTTTGATAATTGATCAGGTTGAGCAACGTCGACTCGACGAGTTGACATTCCAGCAATGGCCCTTCCACGCGCAGCAATGGTTGATTGGCAAACACTACCGTCCCTTCCGGCATCGCATCCACATCCAGCGACAGCCGCAAACGACTCAGGTAATCCAGAAACTCATTCGGAAAAAGTGGCTTGCCGTCGTTCCCCATCAGGGTTGCCAAGTACTCCAAATCGCTTGGCTCGAAATGGTAGTTGGAAATGTATTCCAAGGCCGGTTGCAACCCAGCGGCCACCGCATAGCCACCCGCAAACGGTGCTTTGCGAAACGACAAGTGAAAAATCGCGCGCCGCCCGCCACGCCCCCGCGCCCAATAACCGTACGCCATCGTCAATTGATACAGATCCGTCAACAACGCCAGACTACCGGTCGAACTCATCACGTTCTCGCTCCTGTGTTTTAGTGTATAATATACACTAACGTGGCGGAGTCAAGGCAGATTCTTTTTCGGCACATCGAACCAAGTCTCCGCCCCCCGCTGGCTCGTTTAGTGGGAGCCCAAGTTTGCACATCTAGTCCCACGTCCCACACACAAACCTTGCCCGCCCGCCCCTACGCTGTGAAGGATTCTTGCCTGCCAGTCCATCGACATTGTGTCGGCCTTTCAGACCTTTTGTGGTCGAGAAACTGCGTTAAGGAATTGTCTGGAAATAACTTCCCGATTTGGGCGAGTCCGACCTTGGTTAATCCGAGAACCCCTAGCGTCGAAT
>JAEUIP010000124.1 GCA_016795075.1 Planctomycetaceae bacterium
GACCGAATTGTTGACGCCGGCGGCAGATGCTCCACCTGATCCCCGTCAAGACACGGTGCTTACTTCCTCGTTGTTGTCGGTCAAGCGAATTCTCGACTACGTTCTTCCGCAAGCCGAGAAGGGCGATTCGTTTACTGTTAACTTGGGTGCGTTGTATGCCGTCGATGCGCGGCACAGCAACCGAGGCTGGCTAGGGGTTGTTCGCCACATCCAAGTGGAGTCCACCGTCGATCTCTGCTCCGGTTGCTATCTGGATCCCATCTCGCTCGGGTTGGTGATTGTTGACGATTCCATGTTGGACAGCATTGCGGTGGCGCGACAAGTGGCTTGGCGTGAGATTCACAGAACTTTGGCGGATCGGACAGAGCAGCATCCACGGCTGCCCGCCATTCGAATCGCACCGATCCAAGTGGTTGGGCTAGGCCCCAACACGGCCTGCTTGTTGGAAGGAGGATCGATCGGAGCAATGATCGTCTGCGCGGTCTATGCGGCGGCTGTCGGCAAACAATTGAATCCTAAAGTCACCGCTTCGCTTTCCATCGACACGTCCAGCGCAACGGACTTGCGAACGATACAGGTTGTTCCCGTCAAGTCTGTGGCCGATCAATCGGTCGGTGCCAAATTAGACGCGGCCCGCAGCTATCGATTGGCCCAGGTCGCATTGGCTTCCGAACAGGTCGAGCGACTGCGTGGGCTTGGGCAGTTACCTGCGGAACCGAACGTCCGCGGAGTATCCAACTTGCAAGAACTGTTCGAATTGCTGAGCGATTTGGATCCGGTTGAAGAAAAAGATCACCGGATCGTCGAAAGTGAGATGGACTGGGTGCAGCGGTGTCACAGCAAGCTCCAATTACCGTTTAGCCAAAAGCCGGTCGACTTGGATCGAGTCTATACCGCGCTGACCGTGGATCCGCGCAGCAACAAAGAACGGATGGCCGTTTACAAGGTTTTGTCGAGTGGACTTTGGCGGAAGGCAATGCAAGATGCTCCCGCTGAAGCGGTTTGGGAGGTTTACCAGGATCCATTTTCGGCTGCCAACTTGCAATATGTTTCGCAGGCCGGCTGGGGATTGCCTCGGGAATTCTTCGCCGAGTCACTTCCGACGACCGCTCGACATTCGTTGACGCTGGGCGAAGTTTATCGCGACCACCCTTGTTTGGTCATCTTGGGAGATCCCGGTAGTGGAAAGACCACTCTGGCAAGATGGCTAGCGCTAACGATGGCTTCGCGTTGGAAACACCGATTTCAACCGGTTCGGGTCAAAATGTCGGAGCTTGATCCCACCTCCGAGACGCCCAATGTTCTCTTCGAAATGGGCGAGTGGAAAATGCCGATACTGGTGCGAGCCAGCGATTTCGGGCAAGCGTTGCAGGCGAAGTTTGCGAGTACATCACCGCATCGCGCGACAGGAACTGCCGAGTCGGATCACGCGCGCGATAGCGATGTTCGCCCTTTGACTTTGTTCGAGTTTTTAGGCCAACAAGGTTGGATCGCCGACAGTGGACCGATCTGTATCCAACCCGGGGAACAATATGGCGAACGAATTCCCCGGGGGGCTCGTCACTCCGTGATGCGACGCGCGATCGCCCAGGGAAAAGCCTTGATCATCATCGACGGGCTTGATGAAGTCGCAGACGCTCGGATCCGTGAAGCCGTTCGTGACGCGGTTGATGTCTTCATGCGCGATCACGTGTTAACGCGCAATCCCTGGGTAAGTGCCCGAGCGGGGAATCGGCTGATCGTGACCAGCCGAATTGCGGGGTACGCGCTTTGCCCATTGTCCGAAGATGCGTTCACCGTTTTCGTCGAGCCGATGACCCCGGCCACGGTGGATCGCTTCGTCTTTACATGGATGCAAGCGATGCACGAGGAACCGGAGCAAGCCGAAACACGAGGCCATCGATTACTGGAGCAAATCAAGGACCCCCGACGCAAACTGCAAAAGTTCGTGTCCAATCCGCTGCAGGCCGGCGTGCTTACCGCCGTTTTCTACCAGAACGACACTTTGGCCAATACCCGAGTGGAGAACTTCTCCTTGGCGCTTGCGAAGTACTTCGAACGGTGGCTGGAACGAGATGTCGCCCGGAAGTCTGTCAAAAAGTTAGAAGTGCCGCTCCTAGTCGAATGCTTGGAAGACATTGCGTTTTGGATCCACAAACATCGCTCGACGGGATTGATCGTCGGCAAGGAACTAGAGCACTTGTTGTCGACGGCAATTCGCTCACGGAAGCCAGTGACCGGTGGGGAGTTGGACCAAGAAGTCAGTTCGATGATGTCGATTCTAAGCACGGACATCGGCCTATTGGCTCCGCGGGGACACGATCAGTTCGGATTTTTGGTCTTGTCGATTCAAGAGTATCTGGTGGCCCGATACATGACTCGCGATGGCTTGGACAAAGTTTCGGCGATGTTGTGTGAAAACATGGACGACGCCCGGTTCCGTGAGCCCATCTTGATGGCACTGGGGCACGTCAGTCAGTGCCGACCGGCCGACTTGCAGTCGCTGATTAAGCTGTTTCTGGTTTCCGAGGAGACACTGCGCGATCTCGTCCCGCGTCCTCCGTTGTTGGTGCTGGCAGCCTTCGATGAATTCGTCACGGATTTGGATCACACGTATCACGAAGGCTTGATGAAACAGGTCATCGAACGATTGATCGAAACTCTGTCTTTGGAGCAACCGACACCGGAGCTTCGACGGACAGTGGAGTGGGCGATTCAACAACTTCGCCGAATTGACGAAGCAATCACAACCAAGGGCCTCGGTGAGTTGTTGGAAGTCCAGCGTTACCTTGCCGAGCGAAAAGACTTGCCAAGCCGACGTAGTTGTGCGATCGCTCAATTGATGACGAACTTGGAGTGGTATCCCGCAATACTCGTGGAACGCTTGCCGAACTTGTTGTCGCACGACTCGGAATCGTTGGGGTGGCCCATCCAGACTGCTCTGCACCGAGCTTTAAGTGGATTTCCCAAATACTCGCAAACGATCAACAACAAAACGGAAGTGGTTCCAGAAAGATTACCCGTGGTCATCAAGATCGCGCCCTCGGCATTCGATCTTTGCATCGAGCGGCTCCAGAACCGACTCGTGAGCGAACCTCAGTGGCTACGGCTGATGATTGCTCTCTACGGTTGCGTCAACGATTGGGGCACTTCCGAGCGAATTGAAGAGTATCAAAGCTTCGCGGCCTACTTGCAGATGGAAGAATTCTTCAGAAATCGATATCGCCAGCTGTATGTTCGGCGTTGGGGCAATGACAATCCAATTCTTAACATTGCCACGTACTTGGATACGAAATGTGGTAGCTACTGGAAACTCCGGACTCAATTCAAAGCTTTTGCCCCCTCGCTTCGGCTGGAGAGTTGTTTGCTGGACGACGGATTTGCTGAAGCCCTGGACAGAAATCTGTCCACGACCGAGGTGTTAGTGGAATTGGATGCGCTGGTCAGTGAGCAAACAGACGACGAGACGCGGACGATTGCTTCGATTGCAAAATTGTTTTTGGATGACCATGTCCACAGTAACGGTCAGGGTTGGAGCGACTTCTTGGCGGGAAATACGCGGTTGTCCCGGATCGAACGGCGACTAAGGGAGCCCACGACCCGGGCCGCGGCTTTTTTGTCCGAAAGCATCAACAAATTACCTGACGGTGAACTGGTCGGGAAGCTTCGTGAATCCATGACACTGATTCTGAACGAACTTTCACCAAAACTGGGATTGGCGCGAACGTCGACAGATCTATCGTATTCTGAGCAATTGATGGCAGCCGTGCGCGGGATTGGCGATTACGAGTTGGACGGAGTTCGACTGCAAAAGGTTCTGGAGCGGTTGGAGTCCTTGAGTCCGCAGGAGCTTGTCGCATGCCTGCAGGAAGTTCCGAACACGGTTGCCATTCGATTTGCTGCGTCGCCATCACGTTGGCGGCTGGACCAATTTCAACCGACCTCTGCCGATCAATCGGATCTACCGTTCAGTATCTTCGACATGATCCTCCGACTCCCCGAGGAAGCTCGAAGCTTTTCCACGACCTTTTGGGCCTTGCTGGATCCAGTCATCGCCCAACATCCGGAATTCGAGCCCGAGTACTTGGCCGCGGTGTTGTGCGATTTTTCAAAGGATTGCGACAATTGGGAGATCTGGGATGCACGCGAGCCAGTCGAGCGCACCGACATCGCCCGGCGTGAGTCGATCGCGGTTCAATGCAACCAAATATCGAATGCGTACCATCGAAGCCGCGCTCGAGTTCGCTTGGCAGACGCGTGGGGGAATGAGCGCGAAAGTCTGCTGAGATTAGCACTCGCCGATGCGCGGGAAGCAGGTGTCTTGCACCATGAGCGCGCTACGATGTTGGAACAAATTGCGGTCCGGGTTTCGGTCGAGAGTCGAACGGCGATTGTTCAGGAACTGGAAGAGGCGATTTCGCAGATTGAAAACGAAGAAGATCGGACCCGGGCATGGCTGCGCGCGTTATTTTTACTGCCCAATGAGAAGCGCGGCGCTGCCGTGATTCAGGCATTGCGAGCAGCGTCAGGAATCGCTGATCAATTGCGGCGTTCGGTTCTTTTGGCTCAATGCCGTCGTTTGGTGGCTCTGTTCCCAGAGTGCGACGCGGCGTGGGCCGAGTGTCTGCAATCATTCGAAGATCCCGTGCTGCGAGCTTCGGCGCAAGGACTGAAGGCTCCGCTGATCGAGCACGCTCAGGCGTCTATCGGGTCAACCGACCCGGTAACGGCAACCGCTTGGGCCACCATCTTCGTCTCTGCGACACTACACGACCTAGGCTTTGGGTTGCAGCCGGATGACGAAAGTTGGGTAAAGCTAGCCCGCAAACCGTCGGTCGAACTTGTACAACAAATGATGGACGCAAATGACGAACGGGGAATTCGCCTGACCTTAGTCGCGGCGTTAGCAATCGACCGGTGTATCGCTGCGGGGCATGAATCTTTGTTGGCCCCCTTGTATCCATTGCTGCGCGAGCCGGACGTTCAAGTGTCTCCGATCCTTGATCAGTGGATTTTGCGACGCACCGAAACCCGACGCGGGTTGTTTGGTAAGTCGGTAAAGTCTGGCCGCGATCAAATCGAATTGGCCGACTATGCGACGTTGTTACTTTGCGAACTTCGTGGAATTCCGATACTGGGCTCCTTCGCACGCCTAGCCGCTTTGCTGAATAGCTCGCACGCTTCGATACGTCAGAGGGTCGACTATTTGGTGAATTGGGACAAGCTCCCCAATCGACCCGACATATCCTGCCTCATTATGGGCGACGCGTGGGCCCGAGAACTTTCCCGTATCGCTGCGGCAGAATACGAACCACGGATTCGTCTACCATTCCTACGCCTCGCCGAAATGGTTCAATTCGATTCGACCTCCCTCTTCGAACCGTCTGCGGTCTCAGCAAGCGGGCAATCTCCCGACGACGCGATACCACGATTTGTTGAATTTGCGACGCGCGACGTTCAAGCGGCGATCCTGGCCGCGATTGAAAATGCGACTGGATCAGCCAAGATCAGGTTGCTGGAGTCGCTAACAGGCTTGGCCGCCCGAGATCGCTTGATGCTGGAAAACGACCTCATGCATCAACATCTGAGTTCATCCGCTCCGGCTTTCGACGAACTCTACTTTCGACCCGATCTGGCAGATACCACCGAATGGTTGCCAGCCATTGCGGAATCGTTAATTGAGGTTTGTCGACAAAGACAACTTCCAGTTCAGTCGTTATTAGAGACGGTGTTGGCAAAATACGAAAGTGGCTTCGTCTCGTTTGGGTCAATGCTTCGCGATCCGTCGATTGATTTGCATGTAGTACTGCGCAACTTGGGACAAACCGCCTTGTTTACGTCCGAGTTTGAAAAGTACATGGGTGATGCGACTGAGATTGGTCGGGCCATCGCGGCTGCGCCATCGGGCCCGGAAACACTGCTGCGATGGTACCTCACGCTTCCGCGCAATCGGATGGCGAATCGATCCGAGTCGGCAAAGTTTCTTCAACTGAAGTTGTCGGGAACCCGCGTTCAGTTGCTGCTGGGATTGGCAGGCACAGCTCGATCTTCACCGATCATGTTCCTTGGGCGAGTGGATAACCCGAGATTGCTACGGGAAACGATCTTGGCCGACTTGCGTGAAGGAGACATCGGACGCATTGGACGATGCGCTGGCCTCAATTTGCTCGCAGAGTTGCGCGTGGTCACCCGTGAGGTCGCTCAAGTCTTTTTGGATGCCTTTCGCGATTCGTCCGACGTCATTGAAGGTGCTCTGTTCGCAACCTCTCGGTTTCGCGAGATTGAACCGGACGCGCTGGAACTCTTGATCGGAAATCCGGACGAGCGTTCAGGACTCTATTCGATCGATGTATTAGCGGCGTTTGCATCGTCGCGAATTCTGGAATCGGTTGGTGCCAGTTCTTGGGCCAGTTCATCCGATCGCCGAACCATCTTGGTGGCCTTCGCAACGGCCACTCGACACGAGTTTGCGACACGAAGAGTTCATCTAGGCCCGCCACTTCTCGATCTACCGCCACCGCCCAAATTGTCCGAGGAGTTCCACGGAGCCATGGTGCGGGTCTCGCGGATGGATGCCGTGCAGTGATTTTTTGTCTTGCCAGTATCCGCAGGTGATCCCGATTTCCCAGAATTTCGTGTCGCCCCTGCGATTGGGTAGCGAGCCATTGGATAGCTGATAGTCCACAGACCATGACGGGTGTGTCCTTCGGGACTTCGCAGCGATCGGTGGGTGTGTCCCCGACGCTAACGGCGCAGCGCGATGACCTAAACTCGCGACTGACCGACTTTTCCCAAGTGCTTTGTCAACATTGGATTTTAAGGTCGGTCTGGTAAAGGGGTCAGGAGTCAATTGCCGGAACGGCCCTGCGGGTGCTTCGCACAATTGACTCCTGACCCCTTTACCAGACCCCGCGTTTCGGATGTGACAAGGCACTAGGTCCGTGTGCAAAAAGGAATGGATCGTGTCAAAGAATCTGTCTGGGTATTGTCTTGGTTTATTACTTGGTCTGGCGCTCGCCTGGCCAACATCCGTCGACGCTCAAGGGCGTTTGGGGCGTGGGGCACGCAGTGGTCCCACAGGTCAACAGGAGGGGCCGCAAGCCACGGGCGCATCGGGGCTGGCTTCACCGACGGTCAACTCCGAATTGGACAAAGCGATCGAGGCGCATTTTGCCGAAAAGAAACTGCCGGGCCTTGTCGTCCTGTACGCTCGCGATGGCATGTTGGTGTACAAAAAGAACTTGGGCTTTGCCGACGTCGCTAGTCAAACCAAAGTCAACGAGAACCATGTGTTTCGCCTGGCATCCGTCTCCAAACTTCTGGCCGCCGTTCTCGCTTTGCGAGAAGAAGAAAAAGGCAACCTCAACCTGTCGGCCCACGTGTCCGATCTGTTGAGCGACATCCCAGCGCACCATGCATATCAGGTCCGTGATTTGGTTTCCTGCCGCAGCGGTGTCCGCCACTACAACGAGCCCACATCGGATCAGAGCCCTTCCGATTGGGATCAAGAAACCTACGCGACCAGCTTGGAGGCTGCTCAGCAATTTTGGCATGATCCGCTGGCCGGGCCCATCGGTTCGTACCATTACAGTTCGCATGGTTACACGATTCTCGGTGCGTGCTTGGAGCAGGCCACCGGCAAGACGACCGCGCAATTGATCAAGCAAACCTTGGCCAATCCCCATGGACTTGGCACCTTGGCAGCGGAAGACCTGAGCGTGAATCAACCCCAACGCGTTGCGATCTACACACTCAACAACGCCGACTCCGTCGCGTCGGGTAATCGAGAGATCGAACGCGAGTCGTTGTCGTGGAAGATCTTGGGCGGCGGTCTGGAGTGCTCTGGTTTGGACCTGTTGAAGTTTGGTATCAAACTGTGCGACGGCAAGATCATCTCTGCAGCCAACGTCAAGAAGCTGATGAAGCGATTGGATCCCAGCGACAGCTACGCGTTGGGTTGTAGCCACGCTGTCGAAAACGGCGTGGAAGTATTTGCCAAAAACGGTGGGCAACCGGGAGCCAGTACTTACATGTGGTGCATCCCGGAACGACGCATGGTGATGGTGGTGTTGACCAATCGCTGGGAAAGTGGCGGCGCGACGGAGCTAGGCAAGGAACTCCGCGACATCTTGCTCAACAGTGAAGGCGCCAGCGGTCAGTCGCCGGACTTGATCGTCGAAAACTTCCAGCGAACCAGTGGCCCTAGTTACTCGAACGGCGCGTGGGAGATCGGCTTCGAGTTCGAAGTCAAGAACCAAGGACTTGGCCCCGCCAACATCCAATTCGTCAACGGTATTCGCTTGGACAACCAATATCGTTGGTCGGGCTTCATGGAGACGTTGGCCCCGAATGGTGTGAAGAAGAAGTCTAGCGGCAAGGTAAAGATCAACGACCCAGGCAAAGTCATGGGCGGTCGCAAGTTCGAGTTCTTCGCAGTGGCCGACGCCCCGATCGCCGCCGCCGACACATCGATGTCGCCCAACGGGCGCATTGCCGAAACTAGCGAAGCCAACAACACAGCCAAGTTGGTCGTGACCCTACCAGGGGGTATCGGCGACCTCCAGGGAAATGCAGGCGACCATCAAGCTCCCAGTCGCAAGCCAGGATCGTCGCGCCCAGGCGCATCGCGGCCAGGAACCTTGACAGAAAATTCGGGAGCCGCGAGTGGCGAAGTCGACCGACCACGCCCAGGAACACCACCCCAACGAGTCCCACGTCCGAACCTCGATCGCGACAACCGTGCGCGAGATTCGGAAGAAAAGGAAAAGCCAGCCGACAACACGTCACCCCCACGACGTCCTATTCGGCCAACGCGAGTTCCTCCACGCCCGCCAAAGTCGTAGGAGATGCGGTCCGAACCGAAATGGTCTTGAGTGCATCTCGGTAAAGTCCGGGATTTATCGCAAGCGATTTTGTCAGGAACCGCGTCCGTGAATAATCAAGAACAGCGATGGCCGGATGGCCATCGCTGTTCTTTTCGTATTTCCCACGTCAAGTCACGATGCCTCGAGAGTTGCGATCGCTTCAACCGTCTTTGTTGAATGACGCCAACGAGATTCCATGTCGAACGAATTACTCGACGGGTTGAGCACAGGATTATCCACTACGCACGAAACACGGCAGCGCGCGGCCCCAACCGAGCTTGTCGCGGTTGAGCCCAGGATTATCCACTACGTGCGAACCACGGCAGCGCGCGGCCCCAACCGAGCTTGCCTCGGTTGAGCCCAGGACTACCCACTATGTGCGAGCAATCACCTTCAAGTCGTACTCGCCAAAAGTTCCCACATAATACGAAAACTTAAGCACCGGTTTCATCCCGACGACATAGGCTAGATTGTTCATGCACCCAAACACAATATCGAGCCAATTCCAAGAGTCGCAACGAGAAGTGATTCCAAATCCGCAGAGCAGCACTGTCATTGGAATTTCGTAATCCGTCGATCCACACGGTAATTGGATCGGAAGTGGCCATCGGCTGCTGGTATTTACCTCGCCCCCCACGCGACAGCGACAACTCGCTCGACCGTCGAAATTCGACAGACTTGAACGAAGTGTTACCAAATCAGGTATGGCCCACGCAACCTCTTCGGTCAACGATTATTTGGTCCATGAACGACGACAGCCCCACAATCGCAGTGGTATGTCACACATTCGTGGTGGTTCGCAACGAATGCAACAATTGCAACGACTCGGCCTTGGGACTAGAACGTGCGCGAACCTATGGGTCCGCAGAAGGTGACGTGGTTGGAACGCGGCTCGACGCAATACGTTTCAATAAGTAGCAGGCACAGTCCTTGTGCCATCCGCCGATCGGTGAAAAACGATTGTTCTTTGATGGTTGTGGCACATCGAGTGTGACTACGAACGTCCTTCGTTGAATACTTTTGCCGTTAAATAAAAAAGAACGGTATTGCCTCAGATCGCAATACCGTTCATTTTCCAGCTACCGTCCGACTGAAATCAGCGGTCTCCAAACTAGCTTTACCTGGGAATTAGGCTTCGTCCAATTTCCCTTCAACCACCGGTTGCATGTCGATGAACTTGTAACGCATCAAGTACAACAAGATTGGCGAGGCCACAAAAATCGAGCTGTAAGTACCAACGATGATGCCAACCGCCAGTGAAAACGCAAACGAGTGAATGGATTCACCGCCCCAGCCGAACAAAACGACCACCACAAGGAATGTTGTGAGGGAAGTCAAAATCGTTCGGCTAAGGGTCTGAGCGATCGAAATATCGATCATGTCACCCGTGAACTTATGGCTTCGCCCGCGAACCTCGCGAATTCGGTCGAAAACAATGATCGTGTCATTCAACGAATAACCGACGACGGTTAGCAGAGCTGCCACTACCGACAAACTAATCTTGAAGTCATCAATCAGCAAAGCGCCACCCAGCATACCATAGATCCAATGGCTCACGGCGATCGCACCGATCACCACAGCCACGTCATGGATCAAAGCAGCGACGGCGGCCAGACCGAACCAAACGTGCTGAAATCGGAACCAAATGTACAAGACGATTCCCACCAAGCTGGCCAACAACGCGGCGAGTGCTTGCAATTGAGCACGACCGGCAACCTGCGAACCGAAGCTCGAGGCACTGGGGAAGTACGGCTCGGATGAAAGTTGCGTCGTCATTCGGTCGACCACGGTCTGGATGTCGGCCAAATTGGATGCTCGAACTTGCACGCTAAATTTTTTGTCTCGACCTAGTCCACTAGCAGCCGTGACGAAAATCCCCTCTTCGGGAATCCCCAGGTCCAACTCGTCAGCAATCGAAACCAGCTGTCCTTGGACGGTCTCCGTCGCGACATCTAATTTGAAGGTCAATTCAAATTCTCCCAAAACTCCAGAGCTCGCCGCGGTTGCCGTCGTGTCCTGCGGCGTCGTTGGACTGGCGTCCTGCGGTCCGGCCGGAGTTGTGTTGGGAACCGGCGGCAGGACCGTCGGTGGAAGTTCCGGAGTTTGAGGACCGGGAGCTGCTTCGTTGGTGGCTGGCGGGGTTACGGCGTCGGACTTGGCTGCCTCTTGCGGAGGAGCGGTCGATTCCGTTTCAGATCCTTCGGCCTTGGTCGCTTCTGACTTTGTTGCATCCGCTTGTGTTTCCGCAGCTGGCGTGGCGCCTTCCGCCGATTTTTGTTCCTGAGGAGGCTCTTGTTCTTGAATGCTTACCGGCAGCGAGGTGTAGACGGGAGCACTCAAGGATGGCCACGGTCGTACCGAACCCTGAGACGTGGCCGGAGTCGCCGCGGCTCCCACTTCACGGACGGGCGTCGCTTCGACTTCCAGTCGAATCAAACGATCTCCAAACGTGTCTTTGAGCACTTGCTTCAGATCGCGGAAGTTCGCGTTTTGTTCGCCTTCTGCAACCGACAACGTGGATTCGACTTTAAAATAGGTTCCGTTCGGATAATCTTCCGAGATCAGCTCCGAGACTCCAATGGGCACATCAAGTCCATTTTCATCGACAACCTTTTGCTTTTTCAATTCTTCCGCAACTGCTTGCTGGGTAGTCGGTGCCACCATCACGCAGCGAACCGTCGAGCCACCACGCAAGTCATAGTCAAAAATCTCACCGCCGCGAACAAACGCCAGAACAATCGAGACGAGGACGACAATGCCGCTGAGCGGTAGCAGCACGCGGCCAAGTGCAACAACATTTAATCGCTCTGCCTTGAAGACCTGCATCATGCGTAGGCTCTTGATCATGCGTCTTCGTTCCAACCAATCGAAGCAAACGCGAGCCACAAAAACGGCCGTGAACATACCTGTCAAAATACCGAGAATCAAAACCACCGCAAAGCTTTTTAGTTGCTCGGTTCCGATAACATAGAGCACCACCGCCGTGATCATGGTCGTAACGTTGGCATCAATGATCGTGGTGGTCGCACGGTCGAAACCATTGCGAATCGCCATTCGCAGGGCCGTACCCTTCGCCATTTCTTCGCGAATACGTTCAAAAATCAACACGTTGGCATCGACACTCATACCCACGATCAACACGAACCCTGCCAAGCCGGTCAACGTGATCGCTTGCCCAACTGCCATGATACTGCCGCACAGCAACAAGATGTTCAGCAGCAATGCCACGCAGGCAATGGCACCGCTCCATTCGTAGTAGTACACGAGCATAAAGATCAGGACGAGGACAAGCGAAGCGACCATTGCGTACAGGCCCTTTTGCTGCATCTCAACCCCGAGGTTGCTTTGTACCGAGTCCAAACTGATGTAGTCTTTCTTCAACGCCACCGGAATACGACCGGCGTTCAAAATCGAGACCACATCTTCCACTTCTGTCTTTGTAAAGTTGCCTTCAATAATCCCGCGATCTTGAATCGGAGAATTGAGCGACGGAGCCGTCATGATACTGCCGTCCAGAACCACGGCCATAAAGTGCTTGGCTTGCCCAACCGGCCGAAAATAATCGGTAAACCGATACATGTTACTCGCTCCAGCCGACGTCATCGTAAATTCCACGATGGGGTCAAAGCCTTGGGAGCCAGCGCGAGTCGAATGGACGTGTTCACCGTCAACGCGGAAACGATCTTCTAGTGGTTCCAGCAACAAGATCTGTAGTTGAGTAATGCCTTGGGCTTCCGCCAATTCCTTGAGTTCAGCGCCGTTATTGGCTCGTTGGTACAAGGTCGGCAACACGATTCGGCCGGTTGCCCCGTCTCGAACCAAGGACGATGGCAAAGGAACCATTCGGTACGCGGGCGTGACACCTTCCGCAGCACTGGCGGCGGTCACTTCTGTACGACCGATGTCGTACCAGCTGGCGATAACCTTGGCCGGTTCGTCACCGGTCGCCGGCTCCATAACCGTACGAGAGCGTCGGATGGAGGCATCCGCGGACTCGGCTTGTTTGCTGGCCAACTCCTTGGCTCGCACGCCTTCGCCCAAGTCGATCGCAACCATACGGAACTGCAAGAAACCAATCTTGTTCATTTTGTTCCAGATTCGTTCGGCTTCAACGGCATCGACGTCCGGGATCACGACTTCGATTTTGTCGTTTCCTTGGCTACGAATCACGATCTCCAAGAGGCCCGTCGGATCGATCCGGTTCTTCAGCTGACGAATCAAGTCGTCGATCTGAAAGCTCCCGCTTTCGGGCGAATTGGGATCGTTCGCGTCGATCTTGGAATTGTCCACCTGCCCGATAATCACCGTGCCGCCCTTCAAGTCCACCCCAAATCGCGGCGGCCATTTGGAACCCAAGACCAACAGGGAAACCAAAATGCTGCCAAGAACGATCGCAAAGCGCCACCCCGAATCATCCATTCGTGACGCTCGCGCGATCAAATTCCCGACGACCGTCGAGATAACAATGGCGGCGACAAACAGCCCACCGTAGATCCATGGGTCTTGCATCCAACCCATCCAGTTGGTGGCAGCGGGGGTGACGGCCTCAACGGTTTCGGTGATTGCTTGAGCTAACATTTTTTCGAGCTTCCCAAAAATTGCGGTCTAAGTATGGAATCAAATATCAGGACGCCAACCATTGGAGTCAAGAAACTTCGGCGGTAGCGAGGGCAAGGATTCGCCAAAAGGTGCTGGCTACTTGCTTTCCTCGTTCAAATCGCCTTTTTCATCGCCGGTCAAGACCCGAGCGATCGAGGACATGGTGACGGTCATGCAACTGCCGGACTTCTCATCGAGAACCAATTTCACGCTTTTGGTTTCCGGGCTGACAATGGCAACTTTCGCAATGATGCCTCCAACCGTGACCACCCGATCATTCTTTTTTAGTTCGTTGAGCATTTGCTCTCGCTGCTTTTGATCTTTTTGTGGTCTCATGACCAACATCATAAAGACAACTAGCGCCAAGGGCATCAAAAGAAACATCCAGAAGTCACCCGTTCCCCCGCTTGCGGCAGCTTCAGCCGGAGCTCCAGAAGCCGTCTTGGCCGTTTCCTGGGCCAACAACAACTCCGGGAACAACAGCCCGTCTGGCGACAGCAGGATCACCAAGGCGGTGACCAAGCACAAGTAAAAATTCATCGACCACTACATTCGTGTAAAAAACACCCCACCATACCGGGCCTCCGGCAGGTTAAAACGCCGTCTATGATACGATTCAAACAACCAGTCAACAAGGCCATCCGTCCCCATTGTGGAGCGAGTTCACTTCCACTCGCCGATCGGATCGCACCGCCCAACCCCGTCAAGCCGCGACGGATCAAGCGTTCCTAGATCAAAATATGAAGAATTGATGCCACGGCTTCGGCAGCCACGCGTTTCAGAACGTAAACGGGCCCGTCGACCGAATTGGAGAGGCCTAGCGTCGAGCGACAGGTTTCGCAGCCCAGAGAATCGGCCGGGACAAGAACCAACAATTTCTGGCGAGCCTTGCGACGAAGCCTGCCCAATTGGGAGGCGTGGCATCGCCCGTGCTCCCACTAACGGTAAATCGTCTCGTCATTAAAGAGTCGCGACGATCGTGTTGGCACCGAGGGGTTTTCCATGACCGACCCGGTGCGAGCCTGACGCACAGGGCGAATTGGCAGTCGATCCTCAATGGGAACGTTGACGACTGGGATTTCTTCCAGGATTTTCCCGGCATCCTGCTGCAACTGAGCTTCGCCAATTCCATTTGCCAAGACATTGCTCCCCAGCAAACGAACCTGAGCGACTCCCTCGGCCCGCACTTGATGTTGCCAGTTATCGCCCAAGAGCGAACTAACCACATCTATCCGGCTGCTGCCTCCGACACTAACGCCGCTCCGGCCGTTGCCGCGGGCGGTAATTCCCACCAACTTGACATCACGCACGTTGTCATGAGCATTGATACCGTCTTGCCAATAACCCTGAACCGTCAAATTCTCGATCGAAACGTGCCGCACCAGATACAGGGTGATCCCAGTCTGTCCGCTGGCGTATTGCAAATCATAAGCATCCGGCAACAGGTTCTGCTCCGTGCGAAAGTAAATGCGTCCATCCAATAACGTCCACGCCAATGGCTCCAAATCACCCAGCGTTTCTCGAGTAACTGCCTGATATTGTGCCGGGCGC
>JAEUIP010000125.1 GCA_016795075.1 Planctomycetaceae bacterium
GGTTTCGCCCCCTTTGAGCCCAAGGCTTACAACTTCGGGCCCGCGTTCCGGATCTCGGCACTGGAATCGTTGTCGTACTGTTTGAAATTCTCTTGAAACAATCCCGCCAGTTTTCGCGCTGCGGCGTCGTACTGATCGGGACTGGCCCAAGTAAGTTTGGGCTGCAGTGTGTTGTCCGGAACATGCGGACATGTCGTCGGGATCGAGAAACCAAAGATCGGGTCCGTCACGTAGCGTGCGTTCTCGAGTGACCCATCGTGAATGGCATCGATAATCGCCCGAGTATGCAGAAGGTTCATCCGCGAACCCGTTTGTAAACCACCACCGGTCCATCCTGTATTCACCAACCAAACATTGGCGCCGTACGTCCGAATCTTTTCTGCCAAAAGTTTCGCATACACCGTGGGGTGCCACACCAAGAAAGCTGCCCCGAAACAGGCAGAAAAAGTGGCCTTCGGTTCCGTGACGCCAATCTCGGTCCCGGCAATCTTGGCAGTATAGCCAGAGATAAAGTGATACATCGCCTGGGACGCCGTCAACTTGGCGACGGGCGGCAAAATTCCAAATGCATCACACGTCAACAACACGATGTTCGTCGGATGCCGCCCGACACAGGGGATCGTGGCATTGTCGATGAAGTGGATCGGATACGACGCGCGCGTATTCTGGGTCAACGAGGCATCGTTGTAGTCGACGGTGTGAGTTACCGCGTCTTGGACGGTATTCTCCAGGACGCTGCCAAAGCGAATCGCATTGAAAATCTCCGGTTCGCTTCGACGTGACAACCCCAAACACTTGGCGTAACATCCACCTTCGATATTGAAGATCCCGGTATCGCTCCAGCAGTGTTCGTCATCACCAATCAAGCCCCGTTGAGCATCCGCGCTGAGCGTCGTCTTGCCGGTCCCCGACAAACCAAAAAACAACGTGACGTCACCCGACGGGCCTTGGTTCGCCGAACAGTGCATGGACAAGACACCCCGTTTGGGCATCAAATAGTTCATGACGGTAAACACGCCCTTTTTCATCTCGCCGGCGTATTGAGTTCCCATGATGACCATTTCGCGGGTCGCAAAATTGATCGTCACACTCGTGTTGCTGCTCAAACCTTCGATCTCGGGATTGGCGTAACCCGTTCCCGCGTTGTAAATCACAAAGTCAGGTTCGCCAAAGGTCGCCAATTCTTCGGCCTTTGGGCGGATCAACATATTGTGCATGAAAAGGGCATGATAAGGTCGCGAACAAATCACGCGTACTTTGATTTGGTACGCCGGATCCCAACCAGCATAGCCATCAAACACATACAATTGCGGACAACGATCCAAATGCTTGACCGCGTCTTCTCGCAATTGGGCAAACGACTCTGGGCGAAGAGGTTTATTGACCGATCCCCACCAGACATCCGATTGACTGCCGACCTCTTTGACGACTCGTTTGTCTTCGGGAACACGGCCGGTCTTGACTCCCGAGGACGTCGCAATGGCTCCCGACGTACAGATAATGCCGTCTTCGGTTTTGATCGCATCGTTGTATAGCCGCCCCACGGTGGCATTCCGCAAGACGGTCGCAGGAAACTGTCCTTGTTGAATCTTGGCGATATGATCAAAGGACGGTGCATTCGCACGAGCGGCAACAGTTTTATAAGACATGGTCGTTTCGAAGGTTCGAGGGCAAACGAGGGAAACAAGATTCGCGATCAATCGCACCAATGCGAGCCCCGATTGGCCAAAACAGCCACCGGTGACGGGGATAAGTAGCATACCCGACAACCTACGACTATCCCAACGGCAGTTGAGGAATCGCAAACGCTTGCCGGTCAGCGTTCGTTATTATGCCGGAGTCCCGAGTGAGTGAAAGGCGCCTTCAGTTGTTCGTCGCCGACCGCCTCAATAACTCACGATCCAATGCAAGCGAAGTCTGCGAATTTACCAACACGGAAAAACCAGCCGTGAACAGTTGTGCCGCTGCGTCCGGATTCGTCCGACGAAAGGACAAAAAGGCCTCCAACAAGTCGGGCTGCCCTAACATTTGTTGGATCATCTGCTGTACTTCGGTAGTGGACGAAACCGAGTCGCAAATCTCCCCAATCGAATGTTGGCACTCCCCCAACATCTGCCGCAACTCGCGGTATTCCATCTTCGCCAGTTCTTTGGCCAAATCGTTCGTCCTGTCTCTTGGAAGGCGTGGCCCGCAACGGGCCGATTCGTCAAGCGTATTCCATCCGAAAACGATTGAAACCGGTTTCCGGACAACGAAAATGGTAGACACCAGGATTGGAGTTCGGACGGTAAATCCCCAACAGTTCCTCGAAATCGTCTCGATCCAATCGAGCCGATTCCATAAATGCGGCCAACTCTTCCTTGGACATCTGTCGCAGGGCTTTTCCGGTCGCGTCGCCAATAAACTGGCATGGCTTCCCTTGATGGACTTCCCAAGTTGGATGCTGCCAACAGATATAACCGGGCGTCCGACCCACAATTTCATCAATGACGTCTGGGGCCACCCCAGCCTCAACCAACGGTTGTCGCTCCGAGAACTCAACGTCAAATTTTTCCGCGGCCGCTCCGTTGGCGATGCACCAAGGACAGAGCTTTTCAGCGAGATCGTGGATGGAAGCGGCAGGGCCGACATACATATAGTCCACTTGTTGATTGCAGCAGACACAACGTCCGGCTTGCTTGACAATCGCACCCGTCCGCAATGGATCAGGGTGAAAGCGAAACGACGGCAGGTCCATGATTTTTCGGGTGATGTCTCAAAGGTTAAGGGACGTGTGAAAAGTTAATTCCGAGCGCTGCGGACGGGTACAACGACCGACCGACAACCAATTCCCAAGCCCCCTGGCCAAGGCACGGATTCCATTGGTTCGATAACCGTTGCTCAACGCTTGTATCGAACCCCCTACGAATTTACGTGAAAAAAAACCAATAAGCAATGTACATTCGCAGGATCGGTGAAGAAAAAAATGTCAAACCATGGAATGCCCCCCGGAATTTTGCTATAACCTTGAGCCTTTCGGCAACTACAAAGTCGACGCCCCCGAAGGAACCCGCCCAAAATGACAACTGGAACGACTAGCCTTGCTGCTGCGGTTGCTGCTGCCAAGCAGCGGCTGGATCAACATACGTACGAGACCGTTCAATGGCACTTTCACCCATCCACGGGCAGCCCGTTCTGGGTGGCCAAAGCCAAAGAACTGCCGTTTAATCCACTGACCGAAGTCAACACCTTCGAGGACTTGAAGAAGTTCCCCCCATTCGAAGATGAATGGCTACGTGGCGGGCCGATCGAACGTTGGCGGCCCAAAGGACTGGACGGAAAACCGACCTTTGTCTTCGAAACGGGCGGTACAACGGGAATCCCCAAAAGTCGGATGGTAATCGAAGATCATCGAATCGATTACGAACTATTTAGCGAAACGCTGCCCGACAAGTATTTTCCGCGGGGTACCAATTGGCTGATGTTGGGCCCCAGCGGCCCACGACGGTTGCGTTTGGCCGTTGAACATCTGTGCCAGTTCCGCGGAGGCATTTGCTTTTGCATCGATCTGGACCCACGGTGGGTCATCAAACTCATCAAAAACGGCAAGATGCAGGAGCTGGAAGAATACAAAAAGCACTGCATCGATCAAGTGTTGACGATCCTTAGTGCCAACCACAACATCAAGTGCATGTTCGCCACTCCCAAGTTGTTGGAAGGGCTCTGCAATGCTTTGGAAGAACGCGGCCAGACCTTTGCGGATACCGGAATCACGGGGATCTTCTCCGGTGGTACGGAGTTCACGCCCCAATGGACTCGGTTTTGCATCGAAGAATTTTTCGGTGGTCCTCCCGAAGTAAGCGGGATCTACATGACGCCAACCTACGGAAACACGCTCATGGGCCTCGCGTGTAGCAAGCCGGTTACCGCCGCCGATGGGTACAAGATTTCGTACTACGCGCCGCAACCACGAGCCGTCACGGAAGTGGTCGACTTCGACGACACCAACCGCTCTGTCGGGTATGGGGAAACTGGACGGGTCAAACTCACAACCTTGACCAAGGAATTTTTTGTGCCCGGCTTCTTGGAACGAGACGAGGGGGAACTCGAACCCCCGTACGAAACGTATCCTTGGGACGGCGTAAGCGGCGTTCGCCCCTTCCATCGTCTCGCGTCGTCGACCACCGTCGGCGTTTACTAGCTACCTCGAACTGCGGGCATTGGCCGGTTACCAACTTGGCTCCAACCCGCAGCTCGGAAGGTACCGGGTAGATTGCCGTTCATTTTCCCCAAAACAAACCAATGGCAAGTCGGTTGGCCGGTGTGCCAATGACTATTGAAGGACCGAAGATGTTGAGAATTCCCGTTGTTCGCTGGGGCAAGCCCTACGAATCTTTGGAAACGCAAAAGGTCGTCCACTTCTTGACTGGTGAACCGATCGCCGAAGTGGATCAGGCCAACGGTGCCATGGTTAGCCGCGACCTGCGGAAAGCCAACCAAGCTCGGGAACTGCTTCGTGATATTCCAGTCGAAGACTTGATTTCGCGGATCAAGACCGCCGGGAATTTGTTTGCCAACGCAACGTTACCGTTAGGCAACGGCACGCAAACTCCCGACCAATTTGTTCATCAACAATCTGCCACAACGGGCCTTCCCGAACAAATGTGTCGCAACAACATGACGAAGAATAGCTTCGTGATGGAAAAGATCGACACGATTCTGGATGCTTTGACGCGTGGCTTGGATCTCAATATTCTGGCTCGAGGTTATGGCACGGAGAGCCGCGGAATTGTGGTCAGCTACCAGTGCCAATCACCGGTGCTGGGCGCGGTCTTGCCGTCGAATTCACCTGGAGTCCATACTTTGTGGATTCCCGTCATTGCGTTGCAATTGGGCTTGGTTCTCAAGCCCGGTTCGCAGGAACCTTGGACCGCGTATCGAGTCGCTTCGGCGTTTCAACAAGCCGGGATCCCAGGCGAGGTTTTCTCGCTTTATCCCGGAGGCCACGATGTCGGTGCTGCGATCCTGAGCGGCTGCCGTCGGGCGATGATCTTTGGCGGTGAAAAAACAATCCAGCAGTACGCGGGCAATCCGCGCGTTCAAGTTCACGGCCCTGGCTACACCAAGATTTTGCTTGGCGACGATAAAGTCGATCAGTGGGAGCAGTACTTGGACATGATGGTCGAAAGCATTTACATCAATGGTGGACGTAGTTGCATCAACGCCAGCAGCGTTTGGGCGTCGCGACACACGGAGGAGATTGCCGCCGCCTTGGCTGAACGA
Organism: Planctomycetaceae bacterium; assembly: GCA_016795075.1. GTDB lineage: Bacteria > Planctomycetota > Planctomycetia > Pirellulales > Pirellulaceae > M30B19. Next base: position 5,263 of record JAEUIP010000125.1, read on the forward strand.
CTGGGGCCAATTGAAGCTAAAGAACCCACCGATCCGTCCGCCGGCCTAGCCGCATTCACGGTCGAGGGAGCGGGCAAAGCCATTTACGAAATGCTACAAGCCGATCTGAAAGAAGACGGCGTCACCGATTGCACAGCCGCCTACGGTCCACGACTGGTGGAACATGAACGCTGCAGCTATTTGCGGCCAATGATCGCTCATGCCAAGAGTCCGTCCTGTGCCATCGCCACCAAAGAATTTATGTTCCCGTTTGCAACCGTCGTGAAATGCCCGCAGGAAAAAATGATCGACAGCATTGGCTACACGCTGGTGGGTTCGGCGATCACGGACAACGAAACCTGGATCGACGAACTGGGAAGTGCGACCAACATCGATCGACTAAACATCGGACCGATTCCCACCAATCGGCTAAATTGGTTGCAACCCCACGAAGGAAATCTGATCGAGTTCCTCTTCAAATCGCGAGCCTACCAAATCGCCGAATCAAAATTGGTTCATGCATGATGTCTGCCGAACGGTTAACGTTAGACGCCTCGGAATTGGCCGGTGACTACCAACTGCGGACTCGGTTGATTCATGGTCCCGGTGTGTTGTCCCAACTCGGCGAATTGGCCCGCAGCCTGGGCGCTCGCCGCGCTCTGTTGGTTACCGACCCGGGAATTGTCGCTGCCGGGCATGCGGGTCGGGGACATGCGTACCTGGAGAACGCTGGTCTCGACGTTTTACTGTTTGCTGGGGCTCGCGAAAATCCAACGACCGCCGACGTGGAACGTGGCGTTGAATCAGCGGCGGGCTTCGCTCCTGACTTGATTGTTGGGCTTGGTGGCGGCAGTTCCATGGATTGCGCCAAAGGAATCAACTTCATTCTCACCAACGGCGGTCAAATGCGGGACTACTGGGGGGTCGACAAAGCGACTCGCCCCATGCTGCCGTTGATCGCGGTCCCGACGACATCCGGCACCGGCAGCGAAATGCAGTCGTTTGCACTAATCAGCGACGCAGAAACACACGTGAAGATTGCATGCGGGGTTAAGAATACCTGTGCAAAAATTGCGGTACTGGATCCCGAATTGACCGTGACACAACCGCCATCGGTGACGGCGCTGACAGGCATCGACGCGCTTTCCCATGCCATCGAGACATTTGTCTCGACCAAAAAGACACTCCTATCGCGCATGTACAGTCGCGAGGCCTTTCGCTTGTTGAGTCATTCCTTTGAGATGGTTCTGCAAGAGCCCACCAATTTGTCGGCCCGGTCGGCCATGCAGATGGGAGCCTGTCTGGCGGGAATGGCAATCGAATCCTCGATGCTCGGAGCCGCTCACGCGCTGGCGAATCCCCTGACGGCCAAGTTTGGAACCGCACACGGCCAAGCCGTCGGTTTGATGCTGCCCCACGTCGTTCGGTACAACGCCGAACAGTTCGAGCCTGAGTATCAACTTTTAATGCAATCGTTTGCGGCTCCCCAGCGACGCCGCGCCAGCGAACATCCGAACAAACCCAGTGGTTCGGCCGAATTGGCGGATTGGTTGGTTTCGGTCCTGCGTTTGGCCGGTTTGGCCACCGAGTTGCGGGGCCTCCACGTGACCGCGGACCATGTTTCCGATCTGGCCGCTGCCGCCGCGCCCCAATGGACCGGAACGTTCAATCCGCGAAAAGTAGACGCCGAGGTCCTTGGTCGACTTTATCACCGCGCTCTATGACCGGTCGGTTCCCAAGTCGCCCACCGAGGTTGTCCAATCCGAGGGGAACACGGAAATTTATCCCGACGGTCACCGCGATTATGAGGAACTGCACGATGTCGAATTTCCTTCCGTTAACTCGATCGATTCTCGCCAGGATCAGCGGCCTTTGGATCGTGGTTTGTCTTGGGATCGTACTCAGTGGTTGTCGCGAGAGCGCGGGACCAACCTCTTCCGGAAAGTTGCAACCGGTCGACGTAAAGTCGTCTTCAACTGCGAATGTGCCGGTTGACACAACGCCAAATCAGGGGGATGCGGAAGTCAAACCTTCGAAACCCGCTGTGCAGGAGTCGGGCTCGAACACCGAACCAAAACCACCAGCCGCAAACTCGGATACAAATGCAGTCGCGACGGCAGCCACCGATTGGTTGTTCTTTCGCGGTGATGCGGCCGGTCGCGCGTTTGTCCCCCAGACAAAGTTACCCGCGAACTTGGAAGTGATCTGGGAATATTGGGAACCCAAATGCTCTTACGAGTCCTCTGTTGTGGTCTGTGAAGGTCAGGTCGTGGTCGCGGATCTCGACGGCATGGTCCGGTGCCTCAACTTGGCCGACAAGAAACTGTTGTGGAAGACGCCAACGAAGTTTGGATTCACCGCCTCGCCGTCCATTCATAAACAGAAAGTCTATATCGGCGACAATGACGGGATGTTCCGTTGTCTGGATCTCAAAACCGGAACGATCGATTGGGAATTTCAGGCCAATGCACAAATCGATTCGTCGGCCAATTTTTATGACAACCAAGTTATCTTTGGATCGCAAGACGCCAACGTTTATTGTTTGAACGAGAACGACGGAACCTTGAAATGGAAACACACCATCGACGATCAAGTGCGTTGCTCGATTGTGATCGAAGGCCAACGCACGGCCGTCGCGGGCTGCGACGCGATGTTGCACGTGATTGATGCCAGTAACGGAAGCGGCTTGGCCAAGATCGAATTGTCCTCGCAAACGGCCGTGGCCCCGACCATGCTCGGACCACTCGCGTACTTTGGAATGGAAAGCGGTGAATTCGTCTGCGCGGATATGGAAGAGAAGAAAATCGTCTGGACCTGGAAAGACGAGCGTCAAGATGCCGCGATTCGGGGCAGCGCTGCGGTTACCGACACGTCCGTGATCTTTGGCAGTCGCGGTAGCCGAGTGATTTGTTTGGATCGAAAGACGGGAGAGGTGAAATGGACTTATCGCGCGAAACGTCCGATCGACGCCTCCGCTTTGGTGGTTGGCGACCGAGTGTACCTCGGGGATACCGCTGGAAACTTTATGGTGCTGGACGTAAATAGCGGCGAACTGATCCAATCGATCGAATTGTCCGGTGGGATCATGTCCGCCCCCTGCTTGACCGGCGACCGTTTGTTGCTGACAACCCAGGAAGGGATTGTGTATTGTTTGGGCGCGAAGCCCTAACCCGCCGCTGGGCCAAGTTTCCAATCGAACCAAAAATACTTAGGACTGGGCGACGGCAGATCCGTCAGACTTGGCATAACTGGACCGAGTCGCCGCGTATCCCTCTACCACCGGGCTATTTCGCAAGATCCCGTTGTTTTTTGCGGCAATTTGGGTTCCACGCGAGCTATGAGAGTTGCATTGGCGTGGCTTCGTGGTTACCTTGTGGGAACCGACGGGAGTGAGACGGTACTTGCATTATCCCTTGGACAGCCCGATGAAAAACAACTCTCCCCCAACCGCTTCTTCGCTCCAATCTCGCTCGGCATTTACGCTGGTTGAGTTATTGGTCGTCATTGCGATCATTAGCGTGTTGATGGGCTTGTTATTGCCCGCCGTCCAGATGGCTCGGGAGGCCGCTCGACGCACCCAATGCCAAAACAACCTAAAACAGTGGGGATTGGCTTTCCAACAGTACGAGGGCTCTTTCAAAGATATCCCTCCCGCACGAGCCGCCGATGGTTTTTTGACGTGGCCCGTAACCCTGTTGCCTTATCTGGAACAGCGTGCGTTGTACGACCGCTTCGACATTCGGGCGCGCTATGATGCCCAAGACCCCGAAGTATTGCGGCAGGGTCCCCCCGAGTTGATCTGTCCGACACGTCGTTCGCAGGGCGCTCTGAGTCGGTACGAATCCGCCGGAGAACCGATCGGCTTGGTCGGTGATTACGCGGGAAATGGTGGAACGAGTTTTAGCTTCGTCGGTGACGCCTGGAGCTCCTTTGATATGGAGGTTGATGGCGTCATCAATTCAGGACTGAGCGCCATGAACCCTGTCTCCGGCAATCGATTATTGGGACGGCCGAAAGGTCGGTTTCGTTTCGCAAACATTCGGGATGGCTTATCGAACACGGTCATGGTTGGCGAAAAGGCAGTCGCCCGAGATTACATGGGAGAACCAGGTGGCTGGGGTGATGGCGCGATGTACAACGGCGAAGAACCCGGCACCGCGGTTCGCTTGGGTGGCTTGGGGCTCGGTCTGGAAGCAAATCCAAGTGCTCCAGGTCCAGGCACCCTGCCGGTATTTGGTGGTCCGCACAACAAACTCTGCATGTTCCTATTCTGCGACGGCAGCGTGCAAAGTATCCCACATGAAATCGATCAATTCGTTTTGGCCGCCATCTGTTCGCGAGCTGGCCGCGAAGTCGTCACCGTAGGCGAGTGGTAAATCGCTCCGGCGAAGAGGATTTCGATGGCCGGGCGAGTCTTCTATGTCGGTTCCCATCGCGAGGTTGCCCACCACGCCAAGCCGCTGCAATCCTGGCTCGATGTGGAAGTAATGGAACCCGACGAGGTCGTCCGCGTGGCCCGACCTGGGGACGTCGCCGTTTTCTACTCCGAGCACTTTGATCGATTTCGGTCCGCGTGTTTCACCCTGCGTCAGAACCAAATCGCCACACTATACGCGATCGACGGAATCCTCGAATGGCGAAACGCTTGGGACAATCGCCCCGACGAAATCGCCTGCCCGTGGACCATGCGACCATGCTTGGCGCATGTCGTCGCAACGATTGGCCCTCGGCAAACCGCCATCCTTGATTCGTGGGGGAACACCGCCTGCGTCCCGATCGGCCTGCCGCGCTTGGACGACTTGGGAAAGGCCTATTCCCAAAGTCCAGCTGCATTCGCCAACGGCCAAACCAATTCGAGTTCCGAATCCGCAGCTTCCGAATCGCATGCCCCCAAATTTAAGGTCTTGGTGCTCACGGCAAAATGCCCAGGGTTCACGGCAGCTCAATTGGAAACCACGTTTCGCTCGCTGGTGGCACTGCGGGAAGCCGTCACTCAGAACCCCATGATCGACGGCCGAGAAATCGAATTGGTTTGGCGATTGACGGGCGGACTGGATCAGCGTTTGGGACTGGAAGTCAATGGTCTCGATCCGGCGGCAATTCCCGAGAGTTCCGGTTTGGCCGAGGTACTCGCGCAAGTGGACGCGGTCATTGGCACACCCTCCACGGCCCTTCTGGAGGCGATGTTGTTGGAACGTCCCGTCGCCACCTTGGATTTTCACAATGTGCCGATTTATGTCGACACGGTTTTTCGCATCTCGGCGCCGGAACACGTGCGTCCGATCTTGGAACAGTTGGTGCGATTCTCGCATTCTCCACCCCATCGCGCTTGGCAAACGTTTCTGCTGCGCGAAAACCTGCTGACCGATGGCCAAGCAACCCAACGCCTCGTCCAGTTATTGCAATGGATGCAGGCCGAATCTTTAGCCGCTCAGGAATCGGGCCGCGCGTTGAATCTTGATGTAGCGGAAGTCCTGCCGCATTTGGCGTACGCGTCCTCCGCTCCCGCATCGATTTTTGGGCAACTACGTAACGCGCGCATCCGAACCACGTCCGACGATCCCACTCAGGTCGCTTCTCGTGAGTCGGACGACACTTTCAGTTTGGCTCAATGGCAGGCTTATACCGAACAGTTGGAACGAGAGAACCGACGACTGAGTCAATTGGTAAGCGAGGCCCACCAAGTATTCGACAATTTGCATGGGCATCCGGTTTGGGGGACGTTGCTCAAATCGCACGAACGGTGGAGTCGATGGTGGCAGGGCGATTCGGGGAAATTGGCCAAGCCCGACTCGTGGAAAGAACCATGACCCAACCATTTCCCGTGACCGAGTATTCGTTGACGGCCTTGGAAAGTGCCCCACCTCCTGCGGGTTGGTTACCGTCAGCCCCCACTTTGTTATGTGCGACCGACGATCGTTACGCCATGCCGTTGGCGGCCGCCTTGGCTTCCGTGCTAACCCATTGGCAAGGTCCCGCCGGAGCGCCATTGCAATTGGTTCTCTTGGATGGCGGAATCGGCCCAGAGAACTGGGAACGGCTATCCGCAACCATCGAATCTTTCGGATTGCCAGCGTTGCGAGTCCACGCGAACCGCGCGGCTGTCGAACATTTAAAAATATCGCATCACATCAGCCACACGGCGTATTTTCGTTTGCTGAGCAGTCGCTGGTTGCCCGAGTGGATTTCCCGAGTGATCTACTTGGACTGTGATGTGATTGTCTTGGGGAATCTGTGTGAACTTTGGGACGCCGCGCGGAGCTTGGCGAAAAACGAATCGGGAGCTGCCAATGAAGTCTGGGCAGTCCCCGATATTGCTTGCCCTTATTTGGACCCGCAAACATCGTGCGCGGATTACTCGGCATTTGCTCCTTATTTTGCGGCCTTGCACCCAGTCCGCAACTTTTCTGAGTTGGGAATGGATGCCAAAGGTTGGTACTTCAACAGCGGCGTGATGGTGCTGGACTTGGCCGCGTGGCGGCGCGAAGACCGTAGCCAACAACTGCTCGATTGTTTGCAGCAAAATGCGGCGCATATCTGGTGTTGGGATCAATATGCCTTAAATGTCGTGTTTGCCAAACGCTGGGGGGCCCTGCCCTTGGCCTGGAACTTCGGCGCGCATGCCTACGATTACGAGCAGATTCCTGATCTGCGAGGCAAAACCCCGTTATTGCCGGACGAATATCAAGCGATGTTGACGCAACCCAAATTGATTCATTTCACCACCGAGATCAAGCCTTGGCACTATTACAGCTTTCATCCGTTGACCAATAAGTTTTACGAATACTTGTCGATGACATCTTGGAAGAATTGGCGCCCTAGCAAACCGGGGTTCAAGACCTGGTGGCACGTGCAAACATTTCGTTGGCAGAAGCCCCTAATGGCCCTCAGCCGCCGCTTGAGGTTGGACTGGTCGTAAACGCCGACACCCGCGTCATATTATCTGTCGCAGTTCGCCCAAGAGACCGCTGCGAGTCTGGTGAACGACCGCATCGTTCCGCCGCCACTTGGCATGGTGCCAGCCGGGCGAGGATTGACCGCCACCATTGGCTTCACGCTGGCTTTACACCAATGGGCCGAGGATTGACCGCCACCATTGGCTTCACGCTGGATTTACACCAATGGGGCGAGGATTGACCGCCACCATTGGCTTCACGCCAATGGGGCGATGACTGGTCAGCTACAGGACAGGATCCAAGGGTTTAAAGGCCGTAGGACCGACTTTACTTCAGTCATACCTGCAAGTAGGCCGATCGAGATAGTAGCACGAGCGCCCCGATCGTGCCGAACGCATAGCAGCACGAGCGCCCCGATCGTGCCGGAAGCATAGTAGCACGAGCGCCCCGATCGTGCCGGAAGCATAGTAGCACGAGCGCCCCGATCGTGCCGGAAGTAAAGACGAGTCTGAGTTTTAAACGAAGATAAAACAAATTGCCCAAAAACGAATTTAGGATGCTGGCGGAGCGAGCGGGTCGCTCCCTCTACTATCGCATCGTCCGACCTTTGAACACTCGAGCCATGCCTGAAAAGAGCCAAGCTATTGAAACTCATTTCGCTTGCTGTGAGCATAAATGCTCGATTAGAATAAGCCCGAGTTCCGACCAAGGCAGCCAACGCATCGAGGGCGTCATCGTGTTAGCCGATCCCCCGCACTTATCGTCACATCAAAGAACCCCATCACCGCCACCGCTGTCTTGGTCTTATCGCGATCCGAGACTCAAAACCTCAAATCTTTGCAACCATCGCAATCAACAATACTCCATGATCAGCCTCACCAACGCCGCCGGAACGCTGGTTGAACGCTACTCCTACACCGCTTACGGCACGCTTGAGCGACGCGGCACGCCACTGGTGTTAAAAAATGCGAACTGCACAGCCTTTCTCGAAAACGATTAAATAGAATGATTGGAATATGTAATGATAACAGTTGTGTACAAAACGGCAGCATTTCTCTTTGGTTTTGCACTAGTTTGCTTGGCATTACTTATTCAAAATGGCGATTTGCCGACAAAGTGGCTGTACACAACTCTTTATTTAGCGACCGGTTGCATGTTGCTACTGGCAACGGCGTTGAATAAGCCACCTATCATGAAGGTATGTGCCTTGTTCGCCGCACTAGCCTTTATGTTGCTCTGGATTTGCGCCGCGTTCGCTCCAAAGGTCGTCTACGGAGCCTTGTACGAATATGGCGCACATGTACTTTTCGTGACAGTCGTTTCATCAATACACTTTGGCACAGCAATCTTCGCGTATTTTGCTGTATATCACATGTTCAAGAAAGAACCATGAGTAAGCCTGATTTGGATAAATAGGCATGGAGCTGCCGCCAGGCTGGTTTTGATTGGCATGTGATTCGCTAACCGAAAGATGGGCCGATTCTTGAGCTTCGCTTCAATGCCTGATTTGGATGTCAGTTGATTTGGCGTTGCTGAACTTGAAGTGGTTGCAGAACGATACCAAGGCAGGCGGTTTTGATTGTTGAGGAAAGCTGAATCTTGACGGTCGCTCAAGGTGCGACGGTTTGGTTAGGTAACTTTCCTCGATGTCTTTTTCCCTGGTGGCGGAATGCCAGTTTGAACTTGATCTTGATTACTGGTTCGTCGTGCTTGGCTCTTCGTTCACCGTGTCTGATCACAGCTTTTCGTGTAGTGCCGCTTGGCATCGTACACCGCGTCAGGATTGAATTCGTAGATCTTCGGATTGCGAAGTTCGCCGGACTTCAATCGCTCAGCAATCTGTTCGACCAAGTACCAATAGATCGCTTGATACAACCACTTGTCGAATCGTGTCGTATCCACCATCGCTTCATGAAATAGATCCAACAACCGACCCCGACGTGACTCGTCCGGTCGAAGCGACAGCTTTGAAGGAGTGATTCGGGCATCCTCAATCGCTCCAAACTTCAGAACCTCGGCCTTGCCTACTGGCTGGGACAATTTTGATGCTTTACTCTTATTCAGGGCGTACTCCTTATGCCCTCGTTGGGCGGCTAGTGAAACAAACTTTTCAACCTGCAGGATACGCCACCTTTTTATCAATTCACAGAACCCAACTTTTGGTTATATTTCACGTCGACGCATTACTTATTGGATGCTTTTTACTTTCTCAATGAAGTGGAAATGGAGGATCGGTTTGAAATTCAACGCATTGTTTTTGATGCTATTATTGTCCGTTTATCCGCCATTTGCCCAATCGCAGCAGGACGAACTTACAAGGACCCAATTCGCAACGAAAATGGCACGAATCCTTGCCGGTACTAACCAACGACAAGTTGTCGAACAATTGGGCCTGCCAGACATTGAAATGACGACGGTTAATAAACAACCGCTGCAGTTGCCGGCCGCCGCTCGCGCTTTAGGAGCGAGTGAATATTGGTACTACGGTACTAACGAACTTTCGGACTTCCCGACGCTTGGACAGGTATATTTTGATTCAAACCGAAACGTAATTGGTACGTTTGGTGGTAGTGGTAGTCCCATCAAGACTGAAACGATTAGCGAAAACATTGTCCAGAATACGCTAAGATTGATAAATTCAATGCCACCGGCCGATGGGAGTAATTGGGACCCAATAGTTGCAAGCAGAGTCACAAACTTTTGTCTTGATTTAGGAAATGACACTGCCATGTGCGTTAGCCCAAGACTGGTGGACACCTGACGAGTATTTTACAATCCGTATGGGAGGACACCAATGCCAAAGATT
>JAEUIP010000126.1:0-2762 GCA_016795075.1 Planctomycetaceae bacterium
GGTTCTTCTGGTTCCATGACGATCTCCGGCGCAAACGCGAGCTTGAACAGCGGTGGCCTCTATGTCGGGAATGCAGGCACTGCAACTATGAATGTTCAAAACGGTGGCTCGGTTTCCAATGCGACCGGTTACGTTGGGCTCTACGGTTCTGGGAACGTGAATGTAACGGGCAACGGTTCCCGGTGGAGCAACTCGAACGGTGTGTTTTTCGGTGGACCAAACGCAATGGTTAACAGCGGCCAGGGAGACTTGAACATCAGTTCGGGCGGTCGAGTTCAAGTGGGTAACGACAACTATGATAGTGGCACCAGCTCGGAGTTGATCATTGGCGACATGAATGCGGTCGCAGCCGGCACAATGACCGTCCGCAATGGTTCCACGGTCGTCAATGATGGCAGTGGTTACGTGGCAGCTTCGGCAAGCAGCGTCGGTTTGGCGTCGGTAAGTGGCGCTGGCAGTCGCTGGGAGAACTCGGGAGATTTGTATATCGGCCGATCGGGATTCGGAACCCTCGAAGTCAGCAGCGGAGGCGTGGTCGAGAATCATCATGGGTACATCGCCAGCCACGGTGCCACAAGCACAGCCACGGTAACTGGCGCCGGGTCCCACTGGGCGAATGCCGGTAACTTGTCGGTCGGTGCCGCGGGTGTTGGGAGTATCGAGATCAATGATAGTGGGCTGGTGACGGTCGGCGGCACAACAACCATTGGTGCGGATGACGCAGTTACCTTAGCCGGCGGACGTTTCGAATTTGGCACCTCGAGTTTGTCGAGTTTTGCTCGGATGGGCGGTAGCAGCGGTGAGCTGGCTGGTTTGGTGACGAATACAGCGTTTACCAATATCTCGACGCTTACAACATTGCAAAGCAACAGCTTGGACATCAGTGAAGTGAATGTCTCGAACTCCGGTACGATCATTGGCACGGGTTCCATCTTGGCCGGGTTCACGAACAACACCACTGGCCGAGTGGACGTCTCGGGAAGTTCGACCATGCGGTTTGAGGGCGATAACAACTCAAATAGCGGCCGCATCAACAGCACCGGGGGCTTGCTGAGCCTGGCTGGAAATTTGACCAATACCGGAACGGGTCGCATTACGAATCTAGGCGGTCAAGTCGTCAGCGAAGGTCAAGTCACCAACATGGCCGGCGGTCTGATTTCGGGACGTGGCGAATTCACAGCCGAAGGCGGATTCCAAAACCATGGTACCATGGCCTTCAGCGGTGGATTTGCCGATGTCGTGGGCGATGTTCACAACTTTGCGGGTTCGTTGATCGTGACATCCGGTAATGCCACCACGACCTTCTTCGAAGATGTGGTTCACAACGGTGCGGAGATTCGGACGTCCGCCGACAGTGCGACAGTCTTCTTGGGTGAAGTCAGTGGAGCGGGTAGCTTCACGGGAACCGGCTCGGTCTTCTTCGAAGGGGACTTGCGACCGGGCAATAGCCCAGGGATTGTCTCGTTTGGTGGGGATGTCATCTTGGGCCCCACTGCCGTGTCCCACTTCGAAATTGGCGGCCTGATGGCCGGTATCAATGGATTCGATCAACTTCAAATCACGGGGGATTTGTTCTTGAACGATAGTATGCTCGACGTGTCGTTTATCAATTCGTTTTCATTGGGTTCGAACCAACAGTTCTTGATCGCCGCCGTCGGTGGCAACGTCAACGGACAGTTTCAGGGACTAGGCGAAGGTGCACTCGTAGGCAACTTCTCGGGTACAGATTTGTTTATCACCTACTCGGCTGGTGGAGGAAACGGGATTGCGCTGTTTTCAGCAGTACCGGAGCCAAGTGCGTTACTTTTGGTTGGAAGTCTCATGGGATTCGCCAGCCTTCGTCGTACGCGAAAAACACTGAACGAATCCAACACGGCCGTATGATTGTCTGCACTCATCGTGCCTCTGGTGCAAACCAGTTACCGCCGAGGCACGAGGAGGTTGCCCCAACCGCTCGGCCCTCACTGTATCGAATCTCTGGGTTCCTCGTGCCTCGGTCGTGATATCCAATTACCGTAAAGACACGTCAAATGCAGAGGGTTCAGCGTTGTTGAGAGCAACGAGTTAAGAGCATTCGGAAGTTAGAAGAAGGAAACCGTTACCAATTCTGCACACGCTTGGTATTGCGGCCCAATCGCTATCGCCTTTTTGTGGCAACCCCCTGCGTTTCTTGTGCCTCCGTGTTGCAATCGATCAAGAGAGTTGGACTCGGCGACTCCGGAAAGTGAAGGAAACGTGGCTTAACGTTGCGCTCCCTCGACTGGGCTATTTGTTTTCTCAAATAACCCAATGATTCAACGCTCTGTGCTCCTCGTGCCTCTGCGGTCCATCCCTGTTTGAGTGCCGGTTACGGTGTGGCAAAGCGTTCTTGCAACGAGACGACTTCCAATTGCAGACTGGGGTCGGCTTCCATGGCCAAGACGGCTGCTTCGGCCGCTTGGATCGTCGTGATGCACGAGATTCCTAACTGCACGGCGCTAGCGCGAATTTTTCCTTCGTCTGTGCGACCGCCCTTGCCCATCGGTGTGTTGATAATCAAGTCAACATCGCCGTTCTTCAGATAGTCCACCAAGTTCGGCTGGCCCTCGGCAAGCTTTTTGATTCGTGTCACTGGAATGCCCGCGTTTTCCAAGGCCATTGCCGTCCCTGTCGTTGCCAAAAGCTTGAAGCCAAGTTGATGGAGTTTTTGGGCTACCGGCACGATCCTCACTTTATGTCGCGAGCTAACAGAGACAAAGATCGTCCCGGTCGTGGGCAACACG
>JAEUIP010000126.1:2772-14910 GCA_016795075.1 Planctomycetaceae bacterium
TTGGCTCTTGGCGAAGGCAATCGAGAACCGGTCGCTGGTGCCCATTACCTCGCCAGTCGATTTCATCTCCGGGCCAAGCACAATATCGACACCCGCAAACTTTCGGAACGGAAACACGCTTTCTTTGACCGAAACTTGACGTGGTGTAGGAACGTCACGCACGCCTTGTTCTTGCAGGCTAAGTCCGGCCATGATCTTCGTGGCGATCTTGGCGATCGGCACTCCACAGGCTTTGGCCACAAACGGTACCGTTCGGCTGGCGCGAGGATTTACTTCCAAGACAAACAACGTCGGAACGCCGTCAATCGTCTTGATGGCGTACTGCACATTCATCAAGCCTTTGACATTCAATTCCAACGCCATCTTCTTGGTCGCCGTTCGGATCTCGTCAATGATCAGGGCAGGCAAGCTGTAGGGCGGAATCGAACATGCCGAGTCACCCGAGTGAACGCCGGCTTCTTCAATGTGTTCCATGACGCCCGCGATGATGGCCTCGCGACCGTCTGCTAAACAATCCACGTCAACCTCGATCGCATCTTCCAAGAATTGGTCGATCAATACGGGTTGCCCTTGAGAAACGACAAACGCGGCGGCCACAAACTTCTGGAACTGCTGATCGTCGTAGCAGATCTCCATCGCGCGTCCACCGAGTACAAAACTGGGACGCACCAAAACCGGATAACCAATTTGTCGGACAATCGCTTCGGCTTCGTCCAACTTCCGAGCGATGCCGTTGGCGGGCTGTCGCAGACCTAGTTGGATCAGTAATTGTTGAAACTTCTCGCGATCCTCGGTGGCTTCGATCGTTTCCACGGACGTGCCGATGATGGGGACACCGGCCTCTTTCAAGGCTCGAGCCAGATTCAGTGGCGTTTGCCCGCCTAATTGAACGATCAAGCCATCGGGTTGAACCTGATCACAGATATTCAGAACATCTTCGGTGGTCAGAGGTTCGAAGAACAGCAAATCGCTCGTGTCGTAATCGGTGGACACTGTTTCCGGATTGCTGTTGACCATCACGCTTTGCACTCCCATTTCACGGAGCGCGAAACTGGCGTGGCAGCAACAATAATCGAACTCGATCCCTTGGCCGATGCGATTCGGGCCACCGCCCAAGATCACGATCCGGCGGACGCCGTCCAATTTCGCGGGTGCTTCGTTTTCTTGTTCGTAGCAACTGTAATAATACGGAGTCTGGGCCTCAAATTCACCGGAGCACGTATCAACCGACTTGTAGATCGCGGTGACTCCCAACGATTTTCGGTAGTTGCGAACATCCATTTCGCCGCAACTCAACATGTCGGCCAACTGACGGTCGCTAAAGCCTGCTTGTTTGATCGTGCGCAAAAACTCCACGTCGATTTTTTCGAGATTTCCAATTCGACGGATTTGATTTTCCAGGTCCACCAAGTCGGCCAATTGGCGGAGGAACCAGGGATCAATCTTGGTCATTTCGTGGATGTCGTGCAAGCTCAATCCCGACAACATCGCGTAGCGGAGGTACCAAACTCGTTGATCGTTGGGAACGGAGAGTTTGCTGCGGATTTCGTCTTTTGTGGGTCGTGGGCCGTGGTACCACAAGTCCTGTTTGTCACAGCCGAAGCCAAACCAACCAACTTCCAAGCCGCGCAAGGCCTTTTGGAACGATTCCTTAAAAGTTCGGCCAATGGCCATCGTTTCCCCAACGCTTTTCATTTGCGTCATGAGCGTCGCGTCGGCTTCCGGAAACTTTTCGAAAGCAAACCGAGGGATTTTGGTGACCACGTAGTCGATACTGGGCTCGAAACACGCCCGAGTCTTTTGGGTGATATCGTTGCGCAGTTCCCAGAGTCGGTAGCCGACTGCCAATTTCGCAGCGATTTTTGCGATGGGGAATCCCGTCGCTTTGGACGCCAGTGCACTGGAGCGACTGACGCGTGGATTCATTTCAATGACGATCATGCGATCATTTTGCGGATTGGTCGCAAATTGGATATTGGAACCGCCGGTTTCGACGCCAATCTCACGGATCACGGCCAACGATGCGTCGCGCATCCGCTGATACTCTTTATCCGTCAGCGTTTGCGCGGGGGCGACGGTAATCGAGTCGCCAGTGTGGACGCCCAGAGGATCGAAGTTTTCGATCGAGCAAATGATCACGACGTTATCGTCCACGTCGCGCATCACCTCCATCTCGTATTCTTTCCAGCCGATGATCGACTCTTCCAACAAGACCTCGGTGACCGGAGATTGATCCAAGCCTCGTTGAACCAGGACGTCGAAGTCCTCTTTGTTGTAGGCGATGGCCGAACCGCTGCCACCCATGGTAAAGCTGGGGCGAACCACGCAGGGCAAGCCGATATCTTGGAGCACGCGCCGCGCGTTGGTCAAATCCCGGACGGTTTCGCCGCGACAAACGTCCAAGCCGATCTTTTCCATCGCTTGCTTGAATAGTTCACGTTCTTCCGCCTTCCGAATGACCTGCGGATTGGCGCCGATCATCTCGACGCCGTACTTCTGGAGAACGCCATGTTTATCTAGATCCATGGCCAAATTCAGAGCCGTTTGTCCGCCCAGCGTTGGCAAGACGGCACAGGGCCGTTCTCGTTCGATAATTCGCTCGACCACCTGCCATACCAAGGGTTCGATATACGTTCGGTCAGCGATTCCCGGGTCGGTCATGATCGTGGCCGGATTGGAATTGACGAGAACGATTTCGTATCCCTCTTCCCGCAAAGCTTTGCAGGCCTGAGTTCCCGAATAATCAAATTCACATGCTTGGCCAATGACAATCGGACCAGATCCGATCAGGAGAATCTTCTTGATGTCTTCGCGACGCGGCACCGGGAAACCTTGTTCTTTTAGGGCGAGTGGGGCGGGCAGAACGGACGCCTTCCTGAGCATTCCGTCAAACTTCACTTTTGACTGGATTGCGGCCGGCCAAAATGTAAAATTTCCTAAGCCTACCACATGTTTGCCTGATCCTTCAATGGGCCGGAGCCATCCTTGAGCAATGTCCCGGTTTGCCCGTAAAATCTGCCACGACCACTTGGCCGCTTACAGACTTTGACGGATAGGACCTCGACGTGAAAATCCTTTTGAATGAACAACAATTGGCCAATGGCGTTCGACGCTTGGCTGCGGATGTTCAAGAAACTTACGGTCATCAACCGCTGACCATCTTGGGAGTCATGACCGGGAGCGTCATGCTGTTGGCGGATTTGGTTCGTATGTTGGAAATGCCGTTACGGGTCGGAGTGGTGCAGGCCAGTAGCTACCGCGGGGGCATGAAACCCGGCGAATTGTACGTGGATTCGCGACTAATGCCGGACATTACTGGCCGAGACGTCCTGATTATCGACGACATATTTGATACCGGTCGCACAATGGTGAAACTGTGCGAATTGTTGGGTGGAATGAGCCCACGCAGTTTGCGGACGGCCGTGCTGCTATTCAAGGATGGTTGCCAGAAAGTGGAGCTAAGGCCCGACTTTGTCACCTTCAACATTCCCAACGAGTTCGTGGTCGGGTACGGATTGGACTACGAAGATGAATACCGAAATCTACCCTTTGTGGGGGTTCTCGAAGAAGATGATTTGCTCAAGCATCGCGAACGCCGCCAATTGGAGTCGTAACGGTTGACGCTGAATTTCGATGTGGCGGAGTGGTTGACCAATTGGTGTCATTCCGACGTTGGACGACGGGCTTTTGAGGAGTTGCCGACGGGCCGGGCGGCTCCGGATGGCGTCATCCGACTCCGCAAGTCCGGCTTGAGTCTGGAACAGGCGTCGGCCGTTGTGGAACTCCGTGAGTTGCGTCAGCGAGCGGTCGGAAAATTCGAGCACGCCTCCGAGTTGTATTTCACACGTAGGGCTTACGAGCAAGCCAGCGGCCAAAAGACAACTCGTTGGAAGGTCGCCACTCTCCAACAGCACTGGCCGTCAAAGCCCCTCGTGGTTCTGGATCTTTGTTGTGGTATCGGCGGAGATTTGCTGGAATTTGGTCGACATTTTCCGACGATTGGTTTGGATCGTGATCCCGCGCTGGTGCATTTGACCCGCGAAAACCTAAAAGTGCTGGGCGCGTTCGCGGAACGCCACCCGAGTCTCGTGATTTGTGCGGATGTAAGTTCGATTCTTCCGGGTAATCGATCGTCAAGCGAGGGAAGGCCGCCCAAGATCGAAAACGTTCCCGGCGACTCGGGCAAAACGTTGGCCGAATGGCTACCGTTTTTACCGCCGACCGTCAGCGAATGGGCGCGAACGAACCACTTGCTAGAGCATACGGTCGTTTGGCATCTCGATCCCGACCGTCGTGATACCAGGGGACGTCATACGAATATGACGGATTTGTCACCCGACGAAGGCTTTCTCGCTGATTTGCTTTCCTGGTCGGGAACCGGGATTGTCAAATTGGCGCCTGCGACCGAGCTGAGTGATCCGTGGAAAGCCGCTGGACATTGGCAATGGTTGGGACTGGATCGCGAGTGCAAACAGTTGTTGGGCTGGTTTGGGCTTGAA
Source organism: Planctomycetaceae bacterium (assembly GCA_016795075.1). Taxonomy (GTDB): domain Bacteria; phylum Planctomycetota; class Planctomycetia; order Pirellulales; family Pirellulaceae; genus M30B19. The sequence goes on from JAEUIP010000126.1 coordinate 7,272, forward strand.
CCATCATTGCCGATAGGGCACACGAGCGTAGCGGTCGCCCAGCGCCACGAATTCGATTGGACCTTATGGCAGCCGTTATCTGGGGCGGCGACATCGGTTGCTCGATCTCGCCATCCGCTGACTTATTTATTCGAACCACATCCGGCCATTTTTGCTGCGCGCTTGAACCATCAATTTGCGGCCGAGCGCGGTTGGTTGGCTTGGTCGGGAGGTGATTATTACACCGCGATGGAACCTGCAGAACCGACGGATGAGATGTTTGGGATGTTTCGCGTGCTCGATGTTCTGCCGTTCAGAATCGAAAAAATCCGTGATTGGCTGGCGCGGCACCAACGTCCGTTGGTCGAAATCAAGTCGCGAACGGTTGCTGAAAAGGACTGGAGCCCGTTGGCTCGCTTGCTCGGGGGACCCGGCGGACAGGTCGATGCGGAAGGAGTTTCCGGTTTGATGTTCTCGGAGCAGACCGCCCAAGGGCAGGCACTTCGCGTGGCTCTGTGTGAAAGAATCGTGAAGCGATAAATCGGTGGTACCGCGAGAATAAACGACCAACGGCCGCGTGCTTGGTTGCGAAAACCGCCCCGATCACTCAAAATGGCCCCGGTGTTTTTTCGGGGCGAGTCTTTTTCGGGAGTGAGTTGCGAATGCGTCAATCGAAGTTGATCCAAGGGATGATGGTCGTCCTGTGCGGTTGGTTAATGGCCCCCGCGGTGACGTTTGCGGATGAGAAGCCGATCTTCACGGATCCCGCCAAGGTCAATGATGACTATGCGGTCCAAGGAGAGTATATGGCCGACAATACTCCGCTGGGGCCAATCGGGGCGCAAATCGTGGCTTTGGGCGATGGATCGTTCGATGGTATGTTTTATGTCGGTGGCCTGCCGGGTAAAGGCTGGGAACTTGAAGACGATTTGATTGAAGGCCGTGGCACTCGAGACGGCAAGATCGTGCGTTTCAAGGCGGATTCGGAAGAAGGGAGTGCCACTTGGGAAAACGGCGTGATTTCGGTTTTCGGCGAGGATGGCGCCAAAATCTTCGAAATGAAAAAAGTCGAGCGAACTAGCCCAACTTTGGGTGCCAAGGCCCCGGAAGGAGCGATCGTGCTATTCGACGGCACATCCACCGACCATTTCGAAAACGGCAAGTTGATCGACGGACAATTTTTGGGCGCGACCAATTGCAAGAGCAAAGAACAGTTCGGCGACCACAAACTGCATATCGAATTTCGTACGCCATTCATGCCCGGCCACCGCGGACAAGCACGTGGCAACAGTGGTGTTTATGTTCAAGGTCGTTATGAAGTTCAAGTGTTGGATTCCTTCGGCTTGGAAGGTCTCAACAATGAATGTGGTGGCATCTACTCTTTGGGACGTCCGATTGTCAACATGTGCCTCCCGCCGTTGACTTGGCAAACCTACGATATCGATTTCACGGCTCCAAAAACCGATGCCGATGGCAAGCGAGTCAATGGCCGCGTCACGGTCCGTCACAATGGGGTTGTGATTCACAAAGATGTGGAGTTGAAGCAAGGCACTCCCGGCGGTCTTCCCATGGGTGATGCACCCGAATCTTTGTTCTTGCAAGACCACGGCGATCCCGTTGTTTACCGCAACATTTGGGTCGAGAAGAAGTAAATCGTCATCGAGCTCGCGAATGATCTTCGACGACACGTTCGCGAACTGAAGAATGCTCACGATCCACCATCACTTGCCTTCCGCCGAACCGACTGTTCGGCGGAAGCAAGATGGATTTGAAGCCTATCCCGTTAGGGATCGGCACTTAAGCGTTGACCGCTTCATCCAGTTTAGGCTGGACGCTTAGCAGTCGCTTGTATTTGGCGAACAGATCAGAGGACGCAGCAGCCGCGTTGACGTTGGGCATGAATCGCAGTGGCGTGCCAGAGGCATGATCGTTCAAGAAATCCGACCAAGATTCGGTTGCCGCATTCAAACAGCGGTGTCGGTATTTGGCCATCAAGGCGGCTCCCCAAGCCGAGCCCTCGGAGCCGCTGGCAAGGATCGTCACGGGCAATTGGAAACCATCGGCTAAGACTTGCCCCAGTTCGGGCGACTTCGTTAGTCCTCCCGACAGGACGATCTGTTCCAGTGGAAAGCCTTGCGACAACAATTGTTCGCAGCCCAATCGTAGATTAAACACGGTCGCCAGTAGTGCGGCTCGCGCGACGTTTCCTGGCTTGGCGTTCTGTTCGTTCAGCCCTACCAACAAGGCGGTTCCACCACGCGACACACCCACGCCTGGTTCGTCGTCCATAAATGGCAAAGCCAGGATTCCGCCACAGTCCGGATCGGCCGCCAACAACTCGGGAATGACGGCCGCAAATGGATTGCCTTCGCGCAGTCCACGCTCCGACAGTCCGCCGACCATTTGCACGACCGTGTTCATGAACGTGGTTCCGTTGCGGAGCCAAACCATATTGATCGGCTTGCCATCAACCGCGCAGAAGTGATCAATGGAGCGCGATACCCCTTGAAAGGTGCGATCCCCAACGGAATTTGCGCAAACGGACGTTCCAAAACTCATCGAAACCATGCCGGCTCGCCCGATCAACGAACCGGCCAATGCGGCCGGTTGATCACCTTCGGCCGGGGCCACTGGGATTCCAATTGGCAAACCCAGAACTTGGGCGCCGTGTTCATTAAGCACACCACCCTCTTGGCCCGCGCGACGAACCTGAGGCAACAAGCCAAGCAAATTTGGCGCGTTCAATCCGGACTTTTTGACGAACGCGTCGTATTTTGCCAACAGACCGGTGTCGTACCCCAGCGTCTGTTGATCGATGGGAAACATCCCGGACGCATCGCCAATCCCCAGCACGTGTTGGCCGGTCAATCGGCGGGCCAACCAACCGCCGGGGGTCGTCAATTGGCATACGTCGGCCGTCGATGGCCCACGGTGCCTCAGCGACCAAAGCCATCGGACAGACGTCATGCGTTTGGGCATTTTCACGTTTAGCAGTTCTGTCAGTTCTCGCTCTTCAACTTCGTTCCGAGCATCACACCACAGCCGCGTGTTTCGCGCGGAGCCCGCTTCATCGTAGATTTGGACCTCGCCATGCATTTGCCCCGAGATCCCAATGGCCGCCACTTGCAGGGGTTCGCCAAGGGCTGCCAGATTTTTCGCCAGAGCCTGCATCGCTTGGCGCAGTGCGTCTTCCCAATCTTGTGGCGATTGTTCGTAACACCCCGGCCCCAGGCCCGCGACCATGTCGTATCCCGCTTCGCCGGTCGCCACCACTCGCATTGCCGAATCGGTGTAAATAACTGACAGGCCTTGAGTCCCCAAATCAATCCCCAAATAACCCTGACTCATCTCCAGACTCCCTGTTCGCTGGCGCGTGATCGTTCTCGTAACTACGAATTCGAATCCATCGATTCACTTTGCGGCAAATCTTCTAACGATCCCAAATCAAACAACTCTAAGAAACGTGGTGTCGTGCGATAGACGGGACCGACGTCAGGTTCTTTGGCCAGTTGAATTAGATTTCGCCGTAGCAATTGATTCAATGCCGACCCGCAGGCGTTGCCGATCAACTTTTCCACTTGCTTTCGTGCCACCGGTTGATGATATGCCACCAATGCCAAAACGTCGATCACCGGTTGCGGCAGTTTTGCTTCCCGAATTTGCCCGTAGAATCTTTGCCGTAGATTCGCGTGTGTGGAGGCCAACTCCATGCGAAATCCGAGTGCTTCGCGAGTGATCCGATACGCCGAGCCGTCGCTTTCGTAGTTCTTGTTCAAATCGTCCACCAAGGTATCGACTTCCTCGGGCGATACCCCGCGCATCAACGATGCGATCAACCGGCCTGAGAGCGGCGAATTATCGGCCGCACCAACAAACAACAAGGCTTCGACAATACGCATGGGCGTGACCGCGACTCGATCTTCCGATTCACCCGTACGTGCTGCCTCGACCAGTCGACGTAAATCCACGTAGGTGTCGGGATTCGACGCGTCCGAGCTTTTCGGTGCCGGGATCTGGGCGGACGCTGGACTTGAACCCGCTGCTCGGCCGACTGAGCGAGTGTCGGCTTCCGTACCGAGCGGCTTCAATCCCGTCGTAATCCCCGCATTCAGCAGTTCCTGCTCGGCCAACAACTGCGCATACGCCTGGCTCAACTCTTCCAGTCCGTCGTTATCTTCAAGTTCCGACAACCCCAAAATCAGGTCATCCATGTCGCCAGCATCTTCGCTGGAGTGCATCTCGGCGGGTCGGTCGTTCTGGGACATAGTCAATTTTGGCGAAGAAGTTGCAAAGAAAGGAAACTCCCTTGTCTGGATTTAGTGTCTCTATTTCCAGGAGGATTCGGGGAATCGGGCGGTCGTCATTCTCCCAAGATGGCGCCATCGAAGCAAGACAACTTGGCATCTCGACTGCCGCTAAGGAATTGTCTGGAAACAACCTCCCGATTTGGGAGAGTTCGGCCTTGGTTCATCCGAGAACCACTGCGAGCGTTTGGGAATTCTCACGGATGGCAAAGCCGAACTGCGGATAAAAAGTCCGCGGACAGTTCCTTGACCGACCGCAATTTGTCGAACGGTCATGGCCTAACTTTCGAGCTGATACTTTGACGGTCTTCAATTCGATACCGCAGGCCGCGAATGTATTCATCCGCAGTTCGGCTTTGCCATCCTGGGGAAGTCCGCCAGCCAGGAAAATGATCGTCTTTGGTTCACAAGCGGCTAAGAAATGAGTAATGAAAAATGGAAATTGAAAAATGCAAATTGCTGACAGCCATCGTTTGCTCGCGGAATGCCTGAAACTAGACGTTGGGTACATTTTAAATTTTTCATTCTTCAATAATCATTCATCATTCAAACGCCAGAGCCAGCGAGCGTCATTCCGGAGCTTTCGACGTTCGAAATCCGGAACTTATTTCGCGACAAATCCTAAGAAATGAGTAACGAAAAATGGAAATCGAAAAATGCAAATTGCTGACAGCCATCGTTTGCTCGCGGAATGCCTGAAACAAGACGTTGGGTACATTTTAAATTTTTCATTCTTCAATAATCATTCATCATTCAAACGTCAGAGCCAGCGAGAGTCATTCCGAAGCTTTCGACGTTCGAAATCCGGAACTTATTTCGCGACAAATCGTTAGGGACCATACGACTCCATGAAGGACGGTCGTAGGCACATTCCAAATACCGCGACCATCATTAAATAATTGGTATTTCGAGGATCGGCGGCCGGCAAACGGAGCGTGACTGCGACATACAGAACGACATGGCGATTAGGGTTGGTTGGGGAGTTTCCAGGATTCGGGCGATGCCAACATGATCGCCACAATTTCTCCCAATATCTTGGGCAGATAAGTCACCCCCGAATAATGATCGACCGGCATCTGGATGTGATGGGACTCGGCGAGCTGCGCGGCATCAGCCCACGCCTGACAACAACTCGGTGGGACCACATCGTCATGAATCCCACTGTAGAGCCACGTGATGTTCGCGTTCACACGATGCGCCAAACGCAAGGGCTCGACCGGTCGTGCCAAGGCGATGATTTGTTCGTCGGAGAGCCCGGCTGCCCGCAAACGCTCGCGGACTTTTGCGGCATCGCGTTGACCCTGCAGGACCACCTCGTGCAGATTTCCGCCAGCCAAAAAGATAAATTGGCGATGGTAACTATGGTCAAGTCCACAAACCGTCGCCGTCACAAAACCGCCAAGGCTGGTGCCTTGTAGTCCGATACGCTCTTGGTCGACATGCGGCAAAACCGCGATGGCATCACGGGCCCGCCGCACATCGGCGACCGCTTGCTGCAACGCACCGAGGAACTTCTGTGGGTCGTCGGCGATCGGCTGGCCTCGGACTCCGTATCCGGGGAGTTGAATCAGGAAGGCATGGACGCCCATTCCGGCCAAACCACGAGCGATCAAGCGTCCGACAGCCATGTTTCGTCCCGATTCGTGAACCACCACGACTGCAGGTGCTGTTTGTACTTCGCCACTGTCATTTTTCGTTGCGTACCACTCTAGAGCCACATTGTCGCCTTCCGCGTCTCCCTGCGGTCGCGGCGACGGAAACCGCACCAGCCACTGCCCAAACCCCCGTCGCGGTTGTTCCAACGTGACCAAGAATTCGGTGGGCTCCCAACGTAAACCTTGCAAACACTCGGCGGCGTCCCCCGATTCTGTTTCGGCAACCTTCAAACTATCCGTGGCCGAGAACGTGTCACCCGCAGACAGGGTACTTGTCGTCTCCAACAACGGTTCGTCGGCCTGTGTGCCCGACAAATGGTCCTTGGGAACAATCCCAACGAATACCAAACAACTTAGGAGAATTAGTCGTTTTCGACAAAATGTCATACAATGTTCCTACGGAGTGACACGAATCACCGATGGGAGTGACGGTTGCCAGGCGTGGTTGGAATTTCGAACGGCCGAAGCTCTGGTGAGCGTCGTTACGGATTGTACCCGAAGGGCTACTGCACAGGAGCCGACATTCGCTTTGAAAGCACGACGATGAACGAGCCAACTCTGGGAGCCTCTCCGCAGAAACGTCCGCGCGGGATTCCAACGCTTGGGGGCAAGCAGTTGTGGACGGATTTTCGGTGGTGGCATGGACTGCGTTTGCAGCAAAACCAATTGACGGGACACTGGAGGGTGTTGTCCCAACAGAATCGCCGCGTGGCAAGCGGCGACTTGCGAACGTGCCTGCTCGTTTTCCGCGAACATCGGGCCGCGATTCCGGCGAACCCAACCGACCGTGTGGTTGTTCTTGTGCACGGGCTGATGCGTACGAGTGCTTCTCTGAAACGACTTGGACGGTATCTCGCGACACAAGGTTGGCCAATGGTTGTTGACTTTCGCTACGCGAGTTCCCGCGCGACCATCACACGGCATTCCGCAGCGCTTCGTGCGGTGATCCAACATTTACCGGGCCAGCCACGTCTGAGCTTTGTTGGGCACAGTATGGGCAATATTGTGATCCGTCACATGATTGGAGATTGGCAACAAACTGCTACCGGCCAGAATTTCCTTCGTCGGTTGAACCGCATTGTCATGTTGGCGCCGCCGAATCAAGGAGCCGCCATCGCCCGAGCGCTTGGTTATACCGGTTTGTTTCAATTGATCACGGGGCCGGCGGGTACACAATTGGGCAGTGGCTGGCCCGAGATTCAGAGCCGTTTAGCAATCCCACCCTGCCCCGTAGCCATCATCGCCGGTAGTACGACGTTGGGACGCTGGAACCCGTTAGTTCCTGCCCCCAGTGACTTGGTTGTGGCGGTTGAAGAGACGAGTTTACCCAACACCAAAGATCGATTGATTGTCCCTGCGATCCACTCGTTGATTATGGAGAACAAACAGGTTCAGAATGCAACGGCGCAGTTCTTGGACGGCATGCCGTTACCCGCCAGTGGAACCCCACGAGCGAATTAAAATCATTCGAAATGGGGAAATCCCTGACCCGATGCGGGACTAAAAGAAATCCACATCGCAAGCTCCCGCTCGCAACCCTCGAGTCGCTTGATGGCAGAGTTCGGAAAGATCCAGAATCAACTGCTTGACTGGCTCAACTTCTGGGTCATTCTTTGCCGCAAGTTCGACCGAGCGAGCCGCTTCGCTGAGGGTCGGATAGCCGTAGCCACCGCCAGCGCCTTTGAGTTGATGAGCCAACTG
>JAEUIP010000127.1 GCA_016795075.1 Planctomycetaceae bacterium
GGATTCCCAACGCTGGGTCACGAAGTATCCCATGCCGAGAGAAACCGCCATCGTCGCAGCCACACCCAACCAGACAAGCGAACGACGAAATAACTTCCCGGTCGGGCGAGTCGCCAGTTCTTTCTGCACCACCAGTTTCATGGTGCTTTCTGTAAAGTCCGCACTACAGGTCGGACGCGGCAAACAATCCAAAGCGTCCCAAGAGTTTTGCAAAGCGGCGAGATTTTTCCGCGCCGATTCATCTTCGACCAACCTTTGTTCGACCTGACGGCGCTGGGCATCGTCCAGGTAGCCGTCTAGATAAACCACCAATTCGTCAACCGTACTCGAGACATCAATGGTGTCCGCCAGATCGTGCACGTCGGCCTCGTCATCGGCTTCGTCTGCTGCAGCCCAATCCAAGATGTCGCCCACGCCACGATGAATTCGATCCTCCGAAGCTCCCGACACCGGCCGCAGATTCGCGTCCCGCCCCAACGGAGACCGTTCCTGTGGTGTCAAGTCGTCGGCAGGATTGGGACTGGGGTGCGACATTCCGATGATCCGTTCAATTTCACTCGGCCCGGTTCGCTCGATCCTGAGCGAATGGGTATTTAAACCACTCGAAGACGTGGTTGTTCCGGTCCGTTTTCACAAAAACGAGGCGTTTGCCCATCCACCTATGGGTCAGGGTTGGTGCCCCCAGCCCCTGGTCTGGGCAAACCACCTTTTTCCAAATAGGGTTGCAACGCATCCCGCAAGTTGTTTCTGGCCCGGGACAACAGCGACTTGATCGCGGGAACCGTCAGCCCCATGGTGTCCCCGATTTCTTGGTAGCTCATGTTTTCAAACTTGGCCAACAAAACCGCCATCCGCTGCCGTTCGGATAAGGTCGCTAAGGCCAGCCGCACAACTTCGCTCATTTCCAAACGATCCAATTGTCGAGCCGGTTGCAGCCCACTGGCGTCGGTCGCCAACTGTTCCATGGTCACACCGCGGCCGCCATCGGTTGGCTGTAACCCGGAGACTTGCTGCTCCCGCCGTCGCGATAACTGCCGAACCGCGTTTTTCGCCACATTTTGCGTGATGGTAAACACCCAAGTGGAAAATTTGGCATTCGGGACATAGCTCTCGCGAGCCCGATACATGCGGAGAAAGACATCTTGGGCTAGGTCTTCCGCCAATTGCTGATTGGAGATCAAGTTTCGTAGAATCGCCAAGACGCGGTCTTGGTACTGCCGGACCAGCTGCTCAAACGCGGCCGCGTTTCCTTCCTTGACCAGGAGCATCAAACGAACGTCCGGGTCAATCAGCTCGAAGTGATTGGCGCTCACGGGAGAATCGTCGCCAATTCGGTCGGTAATTGCTTCCTCCGGCAACCGAGGCCGCTGGCCAGTCGGTAAAGCTTTCGAGTCGGCAGGCGAATCAGCGGTCAAGAATTCCTACTCCCAATCGAACACGTTTTGGCGGAGAATTTCCGCGCATGCGGCCAGTGCCGGGCGTAGCCCTGCGTGCCGGTTCCTGACCAAGTTGCCGCGCGCAAGTCTAACTTTCAGCCGAACCCGTCAGACCCCTTGGGGGACAAAGCCTATTGCTTTGTCACTACTTAATTTTAGGGTGGGTCTGGTAAAGGTGTCAGGAGTCAATTGCCGGAACGGCCCTGCGGGTGCTTCGCACAATTGACTCCTGACACCTTTACCAGACCCCCATTTTTAGCTGTGACAAAGCACTAGTTTCCGTCGGCTAGCCCAACACTGGATTTGTCCACCAAACGTCGCAATTGACCACAGGCCGCGTCGATGTCGTCGCCTTTTCGTTGGCGGCACTTTACAACCACCCCACGATCTTCCAGTACTTTGCGAAACCGAGCAATGGCCTGATTCGATGGCGTGGCATATGGCAAACCGGCCACAGGATTATACGGAATAAGATTCACCAACGCATCTTGGCCAGCCAAAAGATCGGCCAAGTCCTCCGCCGCTTCCAACGTGTCGTTGATCCCACCTAACAGCACGTATTCGAAGGTCAAACGCCGACCAGTTTCCCGTTTGAACCGGGCCGCCGCTTCCATAATACCTTCCACGCCGATTTTTTCGTTGGTTGGCACGATTTGGTTGCGCAGCGAGTTGGTCGGCGCATGCAGGCTAATCGCCAATTGATACCGCTTGCCGACTTCCAACAAACGGTCGATCGACTTCGTCAGGCCCACCGTCGAGATCGTGATTCGCCGCGGACTAATCCCCAACCCAAAATCGGAGCTGGCAACCTCCAACGCGGGCAACACATTAGGCAAGTTTGCTAAGGGTTCGCCCATGCCCATCATGACAATGTGACTCAACCGCTCGTCCACAGGCAAAACACCCGTGATCCGCAGCATTTGCTCCAAGATCTCGTTAACCTGCAAGCTGCGATCGACGCCGTCCAGACCGCTGGCACAAAACACACACCCCATGCCACAGCCAACTTGACTGCTGACACAAATCGTCCGCCGCTGTTTCTCGCGAATCAACACACATTCGATGCGGCCTGCTCCGTGGCGTCCCATGGGTGGAAACTCGATCAATAATTTCTCAGTCCCGTCTTTGCTGACCTGATGTCGCACGACCTGACCCGTAAAGATCGTGAACTCGGCGGCCAATCGCTCGCGAAACGCCAGTGGCAGATCCGTCATGTCATTGAACGAGGTGGCCCGCTGCTGAAAGATCCATTTCTCGATCTGTTTGCGGCGAAATTTGGCCTGTCCGGCTACTTCCGTTACCCACCGTTCTTGCTCAACCGCCGACATCCCCAACCAGGATGGCTTGGTCGGGACTCCAGAACCAGTCGACGGCGCGGCGCTCGTTGGAATGGAAACCAACGGCAATGATTTGACTGGTGAAGCAGCGCCTGCCGCTCCCTCGTGCCAGGCAGACTCCCGGCCGACGACCATTTCATCAGCTGGATTTACTCCTGGCTCAGCCGACACCGCAAGAACTCTCTTTGAATTTTACAATCATCTCGCGGAACAGTCCGAAGAGATACTGACTGTCGTGCGGACCGCTGGAAGCTTCCGGATGATACTGGACCCCAAACGCGGGCAATTCGCGATGTGCGATCCCAGCCACCGTGTTGTCATTCATGTGACGATGGGTCACTCGCAGTTGCGACGGAAGTGATGATTCTTCGACGGCAAAACCATGATTCTGGGCCGTGATTTCGATCTTCTGTGTATCCAAATGCTGGACAGGTTGATTCGCGCCCCGATGTCCGAATTTCAACTTGTATGTCTTCGCACCACACGCCAAGGCCAAGATCTGATGTCCCAAGCAAATCCCAAAGATCGGCAGTTTGCCCAACAAGTCACGAACCGTTTGCTGAGCATAGACCAACGGCTCCGGATCACCCGGACCATTGGACAACATCACCCCGTCCGGTTGGCAAGCCAACACGTCGGCTGCCGAACTGGTCCCCGGCATCACGACCACATCAAAACCTTGGCTGCGCAAATGGCGGGCAATGTTCCATTTCATGCCAAAGTCCAACACCACTACTTTGATCCGGTCTGATGCTTGCCAGGCTGTCGGCGATTCGCCGAGTCCCGTTTCAACAGACGGACCATGCCACCACGGACTCAAACCCGAATCCCATTGCCGACGACCTTCGGTGACGACTGTCTTGACCCAATCGCTACCTTGCATGGTTGGACTGTTTTTGGCTTTCGCGACCAACGATGCATCATTAAGGTCGATGGTCGAAATCACGCCCCGCATCGCACCTTGATCACGCAGCATGCGAACCAAACGCCGAGTGTCCAGTCCTTCTATTCCCACGACATTGTGTTGAACCAAGAATTCATTCAGATCCTGCTGTGCACGAAAGTTGCTCGTCACTGGCGAGTTCTGACGTACGACAAAGCCAGAGACAAATGGCCGACAACTTTCCATGTCCTCGGTGCAGGCGCCAACATTGCCAATCAATGGATAGGCCATCGTCACGATCTGGCCAGCGTAACTGGGGTCGGACAAAATTTCCTGGTAGCCCGTCATTGAGGTATTGAAGACGACCTCGCCAAAAATTTCTCCGTCCGCTCCAAATGCTGTCCCGCTAAAGACAACCCCGTTTTCCAACGCCAACTTTGCTTTCCGCAACATATCCCACTCTTCGAAAACCGAATGCCCACTTGCAGCAGATCAACGACCCACCGAACCATTAGTTTGTCTTAATGGAGCCGAGATTCAAAGGAGTCCAAGCCGTCCAGCGGTGCCGATTTCGCGATCTAATTCCCCCCGAAAATCCGGTTTTTCGGTTGAGTCCGACCTTGCCGGTGGAGTGCAGTGGTTCGTAATCGGCCCTTAGCCCATCCCAACGCCGTGGAACGCTCCTTGGCGACAGGTTCTGATGCGCAAAAGGGTATTCAAGGTCCGGAATCTTGGTCTAGATCTCAAAACAAAAAACGTTTTGCTTATCGCGACAGAACAAGCTACCGTTGGCCAGCGCGGGACTGGCCCAAGCCGGATAACGGAACATTTGACCCGGTTCGCTGAACCGGTGCGTCGTGACTCGTTCGTATCCCATGGCGGTCGCACGTAGTAGGAACAACTCCCCACGTTCCGCCAACACGACCAGATCGCCCCCAGCGGCTTTGGTCAGACTGCATCGACTGAGTCCCGGTTGACGCCACCTGACTTTTCCCGTTGCCCATTCTACACAACGCAATTCCGCGTTTCCCGTGTGACGACCACTGCTGGCATAGATCAGTCCCTCATGCACCACCGGAGTACTCCAATGAGCCTGCAAACTTTGATCTCGCACGTTTGGTTCGTCTTGCCAAACGATGCGCGGGCGGCTCAAGTCCGCTGGATCGAGCTCCAACAGCACGCTACCCACACTGTAGGTTTCCGATAACAAGACTTGATTCCCAACAACGACCGGGGTCGCAGCGTTCACACTTTCCAGTAAAGTGCTGCGAAATGGAAAGTGAAAATGTTGTCGCCCATTTTCGGGATCAAAGGCCAACAACCCACTTCGACAAAAGGCCAAGCCGATCACCACGTCTTGCCCCGCAGGTTTACTCTCGCCTTGCTGTGGTTCGCTGCGCAGGGTCACGATCACGGGGGAACTATAGCTGGCTAGATCTTGACCAACTTCGTTCAATGTCTCTCCGGTCTTGAGACTAACCGCCACCATGGCCGTACCATTCGGATGAACTTGGTCCAAAGCTCCGGGAGCGACCTCCAGGTCTTCGATCGGACTACCGCCGACCATGACCCACAACCGGTCGCGAAACACGATCGGAGCGCTGCCCACACCAAAAAAATTCTGCACGACGTGGTAGTCTCGATTCAAATCTCGCTGCCACAACACGTGCCCATCGTTCCAATCACGGGCGACCAACACACCATCAACTCCGTAGGTGATGATCGCATCGGCCGTTAAGATCGGACTGCAACGCGGCCCACCATCGTAACCGTACAGGTCCCGATATGCGGTCGGACGTTGTTGTTGCCAAACAATCTGTCCGGTTCGCGCGTCGAGACAAAACGTCCGTTCCTGATCGCCGATCCGGTCCGTTTGCACGAACCGATCACCGAGACAACTTCCGATCGTGTAACCTTCGCCCAAGGGTATTCGCCACCGCAAGGGCAAGGCGGCCCAATCCCGTTGCCGAATCGGCTGAGTCGTTTGGCCATTGCGCAACGGTCCCAGAAAGTCCGGCCAGTCATAGCGTTCCTCATCAACCGCGTCACACGAAGGCCGCAACCGGCTTTCCGCAGTTAACGACCCACCCCCGGCGACGGTCGGCCCTGTCAGGGGCAGGAGCGCGGTCGCGGAGGCGGTGAGCATCCATTCTCTTCGATGAATTTGCGGCGTACGGCGTGTCAGGGCACGAGTCATGGTGCTTATTCCCGTCCCACCGGCGCCGGACGACGCTCGTTATCCGCCGCCGCTGCTTTCTGGGGCGTTACTTCGCCTTGAACCAACCGCCAACTACCGGCAAACAAACCTTGGATGACTTTAGTCATGTGTGGCAAGTTCAACTTTTCCCACTCGTCGCCCACTTGATGATAATCTTCGTGCAGCGAACCCGCCGAAAAACTGTGCGCGATCACTCCTGCCTCCACAAATGAAAGGTTATCGCTAGAGCCGTACAACATGGCGCTGAATCGCGGATGCTCAAAGATGTCAACGCCCACAGCTTGCGACGTCTCGTGCATCAGAGCTCCCAGATCGGATTTATCCCAACCGGTGACCCACGTTTTGCCATACGCGCCTTCCTCCGGACGCCCAACCATTTCAATATTGATGTTTGCGATAATCTTATCCAACGGAATCGCAGGTGTTTTGACAAAAGCGCGCGATCCCAACAAGCCACGTTCCTCACCCCAGAACAGCAAAAAGACCAACGTACGCTGCGGCGGCTTCGGCAATGCCGCAAACGCATCGGCCAATGTCAGAACCGTCGTGACTCCGGTTGCGTTGTCATCGGCTCCGTTAAAAATCCGATCCTCGCCGGTGGCCGCGACACCGATATGATCCAAGTGCGCCGAAAACACAATAAACTCTTTCGCCAGTTCGGGATCACTTCCGGGCAGGATCGCGATCACGTTGCGCGCTTCGGCTTCGAGGGGTTGTTGCGCGGGCAGCCCAAGCTTGAATTCACGCGTGGCATCCCACGGCAGATCGTCCGGCACCAACAACACCGGCAGATTGAATTTGGTCCGCGCATCTTCTGGCCGATTCATGGTTTGACGCTCGCGGGCGGCATCGATCAAGGGGCTGTCTCGAGCCACTCGCAAAATGATCGCGGTTGCGCCAGCTTGTCGCCAGCGATTACTGGCACGCACGATTTGATTGAGCACCCGTGGCGCGTTTGAGGTCACTTTCCACTCGGCGAGCACGGGACCCGGCGCTTCCAACTTGGCTTCTTCCGTGGCAAAATCCACCGCAGTGATTTTTCCCTGATACTGTACCGGGGAGTCGCCACTTCCCAAGAGCCCGTAGTGCTCGAGCGCTTGGTCGTCGCTGCTGTTGAAGGCCACGCCTTCCGTCGGCACTCGAGTCACCGGCAACTTCGTGACGTGGAAGAAGCTGTCTTCAGAACCTGGACGAAGGCCCGCACGAAGAAATCGTTGGACCGCATAGTCTGCCGCTTTGTCGTAACCAGCGGATAAGGTATCTCGACCTTCTAATTCGTCGCTGGCCAAGAACTTGATCGTCTCTTCGACCGATTTTTCAGTGATTTGTGCCAAACCAACGCGGAGCGCTGCCTCGTCGGCTTCGCTCAGAATTTCTGTCTTTGTCAGCGTTACTTCTTGAGCCATCACGAACGACAACATCGAGGCCGTGGATAGGCACCCACCGAGCGCTAGGCGACCCATTCGCGAAAGCCAACTCGAGCGACTCGACCCAGTCTCATTACCACGAACTGCTCCCAATAGGTTTAGTCTCATTGAAATTCCTTGTTCTTTGTTGCGAGAATCAATTCCGTGACGGGTTCGAATCATCACGACTTCTTGGTCCGGCGAGTGCCGAGACTACTTGGCGAACAAATCGATGGTTGGCCAAACGGCAACTTTCGCCGCTGCCCGATGCAGCTCCGCGTCGATTTCGCGCCCTAAATTCGTCGTTGTTGGTCCGACCCGCGAGTTTAGCAGTGCGACGAAGTTCTTGCCATCGTGCCGTCGGATCAGCAGTGTCGCCGTCCCCGGCAACGAACCCGAATGCCAGACATTGTAAGCCTGGCGATCCACTTCGCGCACCTGCCAGCCCAATCCGTAATAGACATCCTTGGGGCGAGTGCCCGCATGGCCAGCGGCCCCTTCCGGTCGTTGCCACATCAACGCCACACTTTCCGCTGAAAGAATCTTGCATTCCTTCGGTTGGTCGAACGCCGTGACAAAGCGTGCCAAATCCGTCGCCGAAGCCAGCCAACCTCCGTGAGCATCCATCGCTTCCAGATGCCAGGCGCCATAGGGCGACGCCACCACCTGATCCAAATCGTCCGCAAACACCGATTTTGCGGTACCTGGGTGATAATAACGAACTTCGCCCGGCTGTTGCTGATGCCACCGCGTGCGTCCCAACTTCATGTGGGTGATGCCCAATGGTTGGAGGACATGTTGTTGCACGTATGCTTCGTAGTCTTGGCCGCTGACACGTTCGATCACGCGCCCCAACAAGTTGTAGCCAAAATTCGAATACGCGTATCGCTGTCCTGGATCGAAGTCCAAAGGCTGCTGCAGCATCGCTCGGATGACGTCGCGACTCCCCGCCGGAGCGGCAACCCCGACCAAATTTGCAAACTCGACCGAACGAAACATTGGATCAAACGAGCGGTCCCGATCCCATCCTCCACGATGCTCCAGCAAGTGCCGAATCGTGACTTGCCGCCACCGCGGATCAAACGCGGCGCCCGCTGCCTCGATCTGCTCGGTGAGACTCAGGTGATTCAACACTGGATCGTCCAATTGCAATTGCCCTTTCTCGAACAATTGCAGAACCGCCACCGCGGTAATCGGCTTGGAGATACTTGCGATGCGAAACAAACTCTCTGGTGTGACCTTGGCCCGAGTCGCCAAATCGGCGTAGCCGTAGCCGGCCGCATGAACCAACCGACCCTGGTCCGTTACGGCCAGGGCCAAACCAACGCCCGCGTGCTGTTCCAGGAAAGTGCGTCCCAGTTCATCAAAGGCCGCCAACGTCGGTTCGCCATGACTCTCCGCCAACGCGGCTGGCCGAGAGTCCTCGCGAAACCCGGGGCCACGCAAGACTCGACCTGAACCCCTACCGGTCAATTTCCCATCCGCATAAACCACGTCTCCGTTGACCAAGACTTTGGCGATGCCAGTGGATAACTTCGCCGCCTCCCGGAATGTCGCCTGATCGGAAATGGTTTGCGGATCGAACAGGACCAAGTCCGCAGCTTGCCCCACCGCGATTCGCCCTCGATCGGCCAACTTCAAATGGCTGGCACCGACGGAGGAAGCCTGGGCCACGGCTTGCTCCAATGTCAATGCCTTCTGGTCCCGCACATAGCGTGCGAACAGTCGTGGGAACGCACCATACGCGCGCGGATGAGCCGCGTAGTCGCGACCGGTCGCTGGCCCCACGTCGGTGCAAAACGCAATAAAGTCTTGCTGCATGGCGAGTACCTTGTTTTCCTCACTCATGCTTTCCGGCAAAACGAAAGCGCCGCTGCGGAGCAGAGAAAAGAAAGTGTCCCAGGGGTCTTGCTGGTGCTGCTCCGCGATTTCGGCCAAGGATAGCCCCACGGCACTTCGATATTGAGGATGTTCCGTTTGCCCGACGATGATTTTGTTCCAATCGGACCCGACGTGTCGAAACCAATTCTCCCAACCCGTGGTCGTCTCCATCTCGTGACGTATTTCGCGCTTCAAGTCGCCGGTATCTTGATCCAACTTGATCATCAATGCCGTTGGACCTTGCGCAAAATGCTTAGGGTGAACCAACGCCGAGATCGACAAGCCATTGTTGATGTACGGATAGATATCGGCCGACACTTGGCGACCCGCGTCACGCGCCGCACGCAGCTTCTCGATCGCCAAGGGCATCTTGTGCCAGTTCTGCCGCCCCGCCGTCTTCAAATGAAAAACATGCACGCTGGCGTCACCCAATCGGCCAATCTCCAACGCTTCGTCGATTGCTTCTAGCAACAGGTCGCCTTCGTTGCGCATGTGCGTGTAATAACCGCCGCCATAACGACCCGCGACCTTGACCAACGCGGCGATCTCTTCCGTGGGCGCATAAATCGCCGGCGGATAAATCAGTGCGGTCGAAACCCCGATAGCTCCGGCTTGCATGGCCTCATCAACCAAAGCCTCCATTTGCGCGAGTTCCTCGGGACTGGGCCGTCGATCGATGTCGCCCAAGACCAGTTCGCGAACTTGAGTGTGTCCCACGGTTTGCACGACATTGACTGGTAAGCCCTTCATGTCCAGCAACGCAAAATACTCACGCATGGTCGTCCAACCATGTTGACCGCCGCGATCCGCCGCCAAAGGTGCGGCGGACGCTCCTTCGCCACAATTGATGGTCGTGATTCCCTGCGAGAGAAGATTTAACGCTGCATCCGGACGATCCAACAAGGCTGTTGCCGACTGCCCCATCAAGTCGACAAACCCCGGAGCCACCACCAAGCCCGCAGCATCCAACTCGGTCTCACCGCGACCGGCGATTTCTCCGACCGCGACAATCCGCCCCGCCTGGATCGCCACATCGCCGAAAAAGGCCGGTTGCCCCGACCCGTCGACTATCTGGCCGCCTCGAATCACAACCGGATATTCGGCGGTTTGGGCACCCACCGACGTCGTCAGCAGCGCTAGCCCAAAACCTAACCACCAACTGCACCAAAATTTATTTGCCAGCACGAGAGCGTTCCGTCAAAAATTAAAGGCCACGCAGATGTTTGTCAAACCACGCGAGCAACGCTTGCTCGGCACGTTTTTTGTCATCTCCGGTAAATGCATGTCCCGCATTTTCGATCACGATCAGTTCGTTCGCAACACTTTGCTCGTCTAGTTTGGCTTTCAATTTTTCGCTATGCACTAACGGGACTAAAGTGTCTTGATCGCCGTGGATCATCAGGATCGGAGCGTCGTCGCTGGTGGCCTGCAATTCGGGCGACATTGGGTCTACCAACGCCCGATCAAAGACCAAGGCAGGAAAGTCCGCGCGAAATTTCGGATCGTCGACATAACCATTCAAGTTCGTCGGCGGAAAGTAAGCGGCGACCGCTGCCACACGTTGATTTTCGACTCCGGTTGTCCCCAACATGATCGACAAGTGACCACCGGCGCTGCCACCAAACGCGCCCAACTTGTTCGGGTCGACACCGAAGTTGGCTGCTTGATCGCGAATTTTCTTGATGGCCAACCGCACGTCGTCCACGGCTTCGGGGACTTTGTACCGTGGCGCACTGCCGTGTCGAACCAAGAACAAGGTATAGCCACTCTTCAACAGCGATTGATACAACGAATCACGCACAAATTGGCGAGGTGGAAACCACATCGAGTTCCACCCGCCGGAAACCATGAAACACAAGCCGATCCCGTTGGGCTCCGCAGGTCGTACCACATCCAGCGTGAGGGCCATTCCATCTTTGCGACCGTAGATATAATCTTCCTGAACTTCGAACTCCACTTCGGTGCGAGCCTGCGACCAGGTTGTCGAGTGACCGAGCGGATTCCATCCCACGCTACATGCCACGATGACCAAGTACAGGAACGACTTGGCGGTTGCGTGAACCCGAGGCCGTTGCGACGGAAGCGGTTTTAGAAAAAATGGCTTAAGCAAAAATGGTGTCATCCGATTCTCCCAATGGTGATTAAAAAATGAACCCCTCTATGCCTGCCGCGCGATCGTTCCCCGAGGACTCGACTGCGACGTCCGTCGATTTTACCACGACCGCCGAATTGGCGACACTCAAGCGCCGCAGTGAAGTTTTTCGCCAAGTACGAGATTTCTTTTACGCACGCGACTTCTGGGAAGTGGAAACGCCGTTGTTATCACAAGAGTCGGTGATTGATCTCTATCTCGACCCTCTCATCGTGCCGTTCCCGACCACCGAAGGAGGCCCCCGGTTTTTGCAAACGTCTCCCGAGTTCGGCATGAAGCGATTGTTGGCGTCCGGCGCCCAAGCCATTTTTCAAATCACAAAGGCGTTTCGGGCGGGCGAATCCGGCCAACGACATAATCCGGAATTTACGATGCTGGAGTGGTATCGATGCGGCGATACTTATGAACAAGGCCGAGACTTGTTGGCAAACTTCATCGAAACTTGGTTCAAGGTCCCATGCGAACAGGCCACCTATCGCGACAAGTTTGAGCAGTTTGTGAACTTGGACCCCGACTTGGCGACGGCCACGCAACTGTGGCAGCGAGCGCAGACACTGGGTCTTGCGGGTGACTCTCCGACGGGCGGAGCGGCCACAGACTCACTGGCGCGCCGCAATCTCCTGAATTTCTTGTGGGCGGAATTGGTGGAGCCAAACCTTGGCAACACCGCGCCGATCATTATCTACGATTGGCCGGCCAGTGAATCGGCACTCGCAAAAACGGCGACGCGTACAACCGGCAATGGTCAAGT
This sequence comes from Planctomycetaceae bacterium, assembly GCA_016795075.1. Taxonomy (GTDB): domain Bacteria; phylum Planctomycetota; class Planctomycetia; order Pirellulales; family Pirellulaceae; genus M30B19. The sequence continues at coordinate 12,065 of JAEUIP010000127.1, forward strand.
TAGAGTCGTTGCGGAACGATTCGAGTTGTACGTGCACGGCATTGAATTGGCCAATGGCTATCACGAACTGTTGGATGCGGATGTGTTGTTGGAGAGAAATCAAACCAACAACGCAGCGCGAGTGCAGTTGGGCAAGTCACTTTTGCCGGACAACTCGCGATTGCTGGCGGCCATGCGACAAGGCTTTCCCGCCTGCTGTGGTGTGGCCTTGGGTTTGGATCGATTGCTCATGACCATGTTGAACAAGACGCATATCCACGATGTCGTGGCGTTTCCATGGGAACGAGCCTGATCGCGACAGCTTGAGCGGACGTTGTCACCATTCGAGATAAACATTGCGACGCTCATCACCGCCATGTTACGTACCTGAGCAGAACCACCGGACAAAGGTAGCGACGCGTGGCCACACGTGTGGGGTGCCAAGTCGCAACCAAAGAAAACGTTGTTAAGGTCGAGAGCGTGGTGCTTGGTGGAGCGGAACCCCACGATGTTTAGTGTGCCTACATTTCTTATGACACTTCAGCGCACGGTCGTTGCTGTCCCACTCGCCACGTTTTGAGGACCCGATTCTTCCAATGAAAAGGCGGCCCAGATCGGCAGGTGATCGCTGATTTCGAGTGTTTCATCCAAAGTAATCCGAAAACGGGCCGCGAGATCGATGACGCCCTGTCGGCGCAGGAATTCGCTTGTGTTTTCCACATGGTACAACATGTTGTCGTAAGCTTTGTCTTTTCGCGTATTGGTCATCACACTATCGTCCAATACGGGCTTCCACTCGGGGCGCGACGCGAACTTTGTTTCCGAGAACATTTTGCCAGGGCTCAGGTTAAAGTCGCCGACAAACAGAAAATCGTCCTCCTGACCTTGGAACATGCTCTGCAACACATTCAACAGGTCCGACACGTGATCCAATTCCGCGACGCCATCTTCGGGATCAAGATGCAGGTTGACCATCACAAACGAGAACGGGCTTGCGGACAGATCTTCGCGGACTTGAAATCGGGTGATCAATGGTTCGCGATGCAACTTGTCGTCCGGATCGGCTAACATAAAAGGCTGTTCCAAAACTTTGACGCGACTCGTGTCGTAAACATACGCGGCCCGCTCGACATAACTTGTTCGGCCAACAAATGGCCCCACAACGTAGTTGAACTTGGCCCCGTACTTGGCATTGAGCTTGGTGACGAAGTCTTGGACAACGGGTTCTTTCTGTGAAACCACTTCTTGAATCGCTAAGACATCAAACGGATAGGCGATTTCCAGCAGCCGATTCATAACGGTTTCGTTGACCGACTTTGATTCGCCAAAGCGTTGAATATTGAAACTGCCCAGCATGAGCGGGCGCGCGGTTGTGGGGTTTGGATTGATTCGAGTAGGCGTGGATGAATCGGAGGCAGACTTTGGAAGCTGCGGCACTGACCCAACAGAGGACGTCGGAGTCGTCGCGGGTTCGATGGGCTTTTCCGACCCCGTTTCTGTAGCAACTTCCGCGGTCTCGGTGCTGGTTTCGGCCCCCGTCCCGTCAGCCGAGGTTGTCGAAGAGAAATAACCACAACCCGAAGCGGTCGGCAGCAGAACGAACAGACCGAGCAACCAAGCCCAATGGGTTGCCCCAAAAAAACGACAAATCAAAGGGCGACGCGGCATAGGAAGCATCCTTGCATCCAATGAAGGGCAAATGGCGAAATTTCACATCCCAGCGAAAGAGCCATCCTGACTCCGCAGCCGAAACAGCACCAGGAAATTTGCGACACGACCCAAAAAACAGAGTCCCATGTCAACGACGTACCAAGTGCCCAGCGACCTTAGACAATCCCGGCAGTTGCGTCGAGAGCAATTGCCTTCAAGACCACTTTGAGCTATTCTCGCGCGCGAAAGGAACCGCCACCGTGAATTCAAAACCAGTAACCGCGATCATCATTCCCGCCCGGTTGGGATCGACTCGGCTTGCGAGAAAAATGCTCTTGCAGGAAACCGGCAAGCCATTGCTGCAACACACGTACGAGGCCGCGCGTCGGTCGCGGCAGGCGGACCGCGTGATCGTCGCGACCGACTCGGTGGAAATTTTTGACGCGGTTCAAAGATTTGGCGGCGAAGTCGAGATGACCTTAGCTTCTCACCAAAGTGGCACGGATCGAATTGCCGAAGTTGCCGCGAAGTTGCCGGAATTCGACATCGTCGTCAACGTCCAAGGCGATGAGCCCGATATGGCGGCCGATGCGATTGACCGTGTCATCGAGCAATTGCACCAACAATCGGAGGTACCCGTGGCCACGGCAGCGTGCCCGATTCGGTTGCAAGCACTGATTCATGATCCGAGCTGCGTCAAGGTCGTGATGGACCAACAGGGCCGGGCGTTGTACTTCAGTCGCAGTCCCATTCCCTATCCTAGGAACTGGAACGACGGATGGCTAACCGACGAGCCACCGCGTTACTTCCAACACTTGGGAATCTACGCGTACCGCCGCTCGTTTCTCATGAAATTTGCGACACTTCCCGATTCCTTGGCTGAACAGACGGAGTCGTTGGAACAACTGCGAGTGTTGCAGGCGGGATACCCCATCGCCGTGGCTTGCGTCGAATACCATTCAAAAGGGATCGACACCGTGGAAGACTACGCGGCCTTTGTCGCGAGAATCAAGTCAACCAGCCATTGAGCGGGCGGATTATTTTGTACCTTCGTCCATGGGAATCTCGGGAGCAGCGCCTTGTTCATCACCACCGGCAACCCCCAACTTCGGGCTGTCAGGTGAGGTGTGATTGAAGATTCGATTGATTTGCCAATGAGCGCCCG
>JAEUIP010000128.1 GCA_016795075.1 Planctomycetaceae bacterium
GAGCAAGGTGGTCAAGGTCGGTCACTATTGGACTTAGGCGCCTTTGATTTGAACGCTGCTTTGGTGGCTGATGGTGACGCATTCTATGACTTCAGTCGTAACTTTGCAGACACCGGACCTGCGCCTTCGAACTCGATGAACACCTACATCCAACGAGAGTACGACCTGGCCGCCTATGACAACCGTACGCTGCATATCTCCCTCGAATACGAGTTTCGAATTGAAAACCAACAACGAGGCATCATTGAGGCTTCGTTTGATGGTGGTCAAACTTGGACCGTGCTTCGTGAATTGGTTAAGGGCACATCCAACAATGGCGACTACTTGATCGACGCACCTACTTTCGTCGCAAGTACGGACTTTTTCGCTCTACAGACCAAGAAAATGATTCTTCGGTTTGGCTACTTGGATGCGGGCAACAACTGGTGGATGGCCGTCGACAACGTCAAGGTTGAAGCGGAATTCATTACGTTTGTTCCCGGCGATGCCAACGATGATGGTTTTTTTGACTTCGGCGACTTGGAAGCCTTTGTATTGGCGCTGACGGATCCCGATGGATACGCCAGCCAATACCCCAACGTCAACGTGAACGATGTTTTGGACTTCTACGGCGACGGCATATTCGATTTTGGCGACATCGATGCCTTTATCGTCGCGCTGTTGGAATAACTTTGCTGAGCCGACATCGCATCGGCGCGTGGCCGATGCGGGCTCCTATTTGTGCGAAAGAAAGAAGAGAGAAAAATGAAGAAGACTGTGCTTGCCGTTCTATTTTTCCTGACGTCGATGTGTGTATCGACGGCTCAAGCAGATATCATCTTTAGCAGCAGCGGAACCGATCCGTTGGCGGGTGGTGACGTTACGGTCCAAGTGGGACAAAGCTCCTCGGTGTTTGTGTGGGTTTCGACTGCTCCAGCTCAGACCATGACGGGGATTTCGTTCAACGTCCTGAGTAGCTTGCCAGCCATCGCATCGGGCATCTCCCACACGGTCCAGAATCCTGGCCCGCGTTGGAGCACTGTTCAAGCGGGTGCTGTTAATACCAGCGGAAACCTGCTGAACAACCATCGTGCGTTCTATCTCCCAGGATTGACCAACGGTACAGGTTTTTCCACCGGTGGATTAAACAACTTTGTTTTGCACAGCGAACTGAAGTTCACTGCGAATACCATTGGTACGACCAACCTGACGTTCACTCCGACCAACGCGGGGATTTCGTTCTTGGGTGTTGGTGGAAATCAATGGAACAACGTGGTAAAGGGCACCGGCTCGATCAATGCCGTACCCGAACCAGCAGCCGCCATGGTTCTGTTGGTTGGCGCAACGGGTTGGTTGGTATCACGCCGACGTCGTAGCTAATGAACGATGACGAATACCAGAGACCGTCTGTCTGGTTAGATAAGTGACCCGCTCGTGATCGACCACGAGCGGGTCTTTTTGTTCGCTGGGAACTTGTTAACAAGTGCCCGCCGAATCTTCATCAAATATTGTGCAAAGCTTCATCGGTCTTTCAAGTGAAATGTCTATGATTGGCGATCGGGGTTTCGAACGCGGTTTACAAGGAGTTCGCGTGAGGATGCAGCATAGTCGATCCATGTTATTCATCACGATGCTTGTTGGTTGTTTGATTCTCGGCGGCTGTGGTGGAGATCCTCCGCTCCATACGCTGAGTGGCAAAGTGACCTTAGGTGGCAAATCGTACTCGCGATTATTGGTTTACTTCCGCCCAATGGAAGGAAAGGTCAACCAATTTAATTTAGGCGTTGGTGAGACAGACGCTGCCGGCGTCCTCCGTCTGAGATCAACGGCCGGAATGGGTTTGGTTGCGGGGAAATACCGAGTCTCGTTTTCATGCATGCAGCCGAAAAACAATCGAGCCGCGGAAAACATGAAACCCGACGAGAAGCCCGATGACGATCGAAACATCCAGATGGAAGAGTTGGTGCCAACGCCTTACGACAACGAGACCAACGCCGACACCAGCCCGTTGGAATTTGAGGTGAAGCCAGGAATCGAGAACCTCTTCGAATTCGATATTCCGGTGAAGTCGTAAATCGACACCGATGAATCGTTGGATTCGAAGCGAAAACTGATGACACGAAAGATCTTGAAAATTTAGTGGAGAAGGAAAAGATGAAGGAACGTAGAGTCCGGATGGGTTTCACACTGGTTGAATTACTAGTCGTGATTGCCATCATTGCTGTGTTGATGGGCCTGCTGTTGCCAGCAGTGCAAATGGCGCGCGAAGCCGCTCGCCGAGCGTCCTGTGGTAACAAGCTGAAACAATTGGGTTTGGGAGTTCATAACTTTGCCTCTGCAAAAAGGGATCGGCTGCCGATGTTGGGCGAAGCCGAAGAAGGAGGGCATTGGACAGCCTTTCTCCTGCCCTATATGGAACAAGACAATGTTTACCAAGCCCTGACGTTTGGGTCCACCGATTGGGCGAGAAACGCTGCTTGGAGCAATCCTTCGATCACCTCCAGTGATCCGATCGAACGACAAATCGCGGCCTGCCATTTGTCAATCGATACTTTTCGCTGCCCTTCCTCGATTCATGTTGGTCCGATTTTCGACGCGTCCACTTACATTCCGCCATGGTTTGTGGCCGCTCGACAGCCAGCCAACTATCTGGGAGTTGTCACGGGCACACAGCCTCACGATTGGAAGCCAGCATCCGGTTGGGGTGCCCCGACGCGTCCGACGTGGGGAAGTGGGAACGTTACCAAGGGTCACTGGGAACTCGATGGAGCCTTTGGGACTCGTCCACGCGGCGTATCGGGAGTTGAGAATCGCGTCCCGGTCGGTGGCGTTACGGGCTACCGTTATTCGGACGTTGTGGATGGTCTGTCGAACACGCTGATCATCGGCGAAGCAGAGTCGGATCCAGAATTGGCCTCGCAATCGTCAACCCGCGAACTGCCAAACTCCGGTCGCAAAGATCATTGGGCCATTGGTGGCGATGACTTTGACAACTGGGAAGGTACCGATTGGTCCGAAATGGGTGGCTCAACTGCCGTGGCAATCAACTATCGAAAGCCAACCTCAACGCTGAGCCCGTTGGCTCGCGACGGAAACCTAGAATGGGGCGCGTACGAAGTGAGCTTCGGCAGCAACCATACCGGTGGTGCGCAGTTCTGTTTGGGTGATGGTTCGGTCAAGTATCTGTCCGAAGATATTGACCCGGCCGTTTTAAGTGCCTACGGAACTCGTGCAGGTTCCGAAGCCGTTTCACTGGAGTAATCACTCGAACAAGCCGCTTGGGTTACCGAAATACCAAACGCTCGCTTTCACACAATTGAAAGCGAGCGTTTTTTTGTTTCCACCGAATCAAGCGACCAACCAAGATTTAGATCGCGGATTGCGCCGTGCGAACTTCTTGCAACAGTTCCATGAACGATTCGATGCTGGGCATCCGAGCGGTCGGATCCTTGGCCAAGTCATCCCAGCGCCGCAAACGGAGCGCCTGTTGATAGTACTCGTGTTGTTCGAACAACACTTGTTCGCTGGTTGTCATAGGCCCTCCTTGATCAAAGTAACTTTTCAACGAAGTAGGAGAGAGTTTGTCGCAGTAACTGGGGTCCACAGAACAAAGGTAACGCTTGGCGGCCACATGCAATTGGACGGGTTCGGCAACCTGCTTCCCAAAATGTTCATGCAGCCAAGCATACGCGCGGTTCTCGTGCTGATCGTCGTAATTTTGTGAGTCGTCGGTGGGCAACGGCGTATGCCCCAAGATATGTCCCACATCATGCAACAGTGCTGCGACAACCAACGCGGGTTCCGCTTGTTCCTGCTGGGCCAAGACGGCGGTTTGAATGGCGTGTTGCATTTGCGTCACAGCTTCGGACCCATACAGTTCTGCGCCCCGCTGCCGAAACAACTCGACGATTTGCTGAACAACATCGGTGCTCATTTTTTGGCGGACTCCTTCTCACTTCAGATGAAACGAACGATCTCCCCTATTTGGGACTCGTATTGTCCCGGAATTTGCGAAGCGCTGTCAAACGCCTTCCGGTATAATTATCTTCACACAAGCTTGAGCCCCAAAACGCGACGTTAACTGCGAAGCGATTGATGAGAAACGACTTTTGAAAAATGCCAATGCATCTCCACAAGTTCCTGCGCGGCGAGCGGGAATCTCGACGGCGGGCACATTCTGAATTTTTCATTCTTGAATGATCCAAATTCCGTATTCCTGCAGCGGGGGGGTTCGATCGGGCGAATCTAACCGAGTATCCGATTACTCGCGCCGCCACATGGTTTCCCTGGTCCCCTTTTCGTGGTCTGTCGTGGCGGAGAAGGGGCGGGGTTGAAGGGGTTGGGATTTGGGTCGAGGAGGGCACCCGAACCGATCGGCGGCACGCGGTTGGTCGGATTCGTGCCCAACGGCGCTCTGCGAACCGGTTCACTCCGGAGACTTATCGATCCCGATACTTTGCGATATTCGCGGAAAGTCGGGAGCCAAACGATTGCAAAACGGGCTGGGAAGTGGCCTGCCCTCCGAGATCCTCGCGGGCGATTGCGGATATGGTCCACGTTTTCGACTAAAATCCGGTTACACTCTGTTCATTAGCGGCGTCGTGGCTAGAATTTGAGTCGGCGCTGCACCACGGAGCAACAACGTTGACGGTCTGACTTGCCCTTTCCTAAATATGAGCCACCAAACGCGATTAGCCATGTCTGTAAACCAATATGATGACAATTTTGAAAATTTTGATATCGAAGACTTCGATGAGGATTTTGACGAAGACTTCGAGGCCGAAGTTGCGGGTGAGTACGAACTGGAAAACAGCGAATATCAGGATTTCGACGATCCTAGCATGATCCCAACGGTCGATTTCTGTGGCGAATCGGACGATGAAGAGGAACCGGTCGCGATCGCTGAAGATCAGGAACCGGCGGCTGACGATAGCCCCGAAGCCGAACCTGGCGAATCTTCGAAGTCGAAACCGGGCAAAAAAACCGGCAAGTAGGCAAGATCCGCCCGTTCGTAGGATAAAGGAAGTCCCCGGCGATGTTTCGCAAAATCTCGAATCAAGTTTCGTTTCCCGAACTCGAAAAACGGATTCTGGCGTTTTGGAAAGATCAGCGGATCTACGACCAATCGCTTCGGCGTAGGGAAGGCGCCCCCAGCTTTGTGTTCTTCGAGGGGCCGCCCACTGCGAATGGGATGCCCCATCCCGGCCACTGTTTGACCCGCGCGATCAAAGACGTTTTCCCGCGCTACCGGACCATGCGCGGGGATTATTGCCAACGCAAAGCCGGTTGGGACACGCACGGGTTACCGGTCGAAATGGAAGTCTGCAAGGAACTGGGAATCCACTCGAAAGAGGACATCGAGAACTACGGGGTCGAGCCCTTCATCCAGAAGTGCCAACAAAGTGTTTGGCGGTACATGCGGAAGTGGGAAGAACTGACCGAACGCCTCGGCTTTTGGATTCATCTCGATCAGGCTTACGTGACGTACCACCAATCGTTCGTCGAGTCTGTGTGGTGGTCGCTAAAAACGCTATTCGATCGTGGCGACCTGTACCAAGGGCATAAGATCGTATGGTGGTGGGCCCAAGGCGGCACAGCCTTGTCCAGTGGCGAAGTGGGTGACGGCTATCGCGAGGTCGCCGACCCCAGCGTTTATGTTTGTTTTCCCTTGCTGGATCGACCGAACACTTCGTTGCTCGTTTGGACGACCACACCGTGGACCTTGCCGTCGAACCAATACGCCGCCGTGGGCTTGGACATTGCTTATGCAACGGTTGTCGACGCCGACAGTGGGCAGCGGCTGATTATCGCCGCCGACTTGGTGGAAAGTCTGGCGAAGAAACGCAAAACCGAGTTGACCATCGAGTCCACCTGCACGGGTCGTGATCTGGTTGGTTTGCGTTATCGTCCGCCGTTCGATTATTTCTACTCGCAGCATGGCGATGCGACCGGCACGTTGAACTCCGGTGAACAAGTCGCGTTGTATTGGCGAGTGTTGGCGGGAGATTTTGTGACGACCTCCAGCGGAACGGGGTTGGTTCACCAGGCGCCCGCGTTTGGCGAAGTCGACCACGAGGTTCTAGTTGCCGAACAAGCTCGGTTTGTTGCAGGGCAGCAACCGCAACTGTTTTGTCCCGTCGCCTCCGATGGCAAGTTCACTGCGGAAGTGCCGGACTTTCAAGGCCAATGGGTCAAGGATGCGGATAAATCCATTATTCGGCTGCTGAAGGAACGTGAAGTTCTCTGGTTCCAAGAGCAATACTTGCACGACTATCCGTTCTGTTGGCGAGCCGATAAAGATCCACTGATTCAATACCCGCGTCGCAGTTGGTTCATTCGTACGACGAAGTATCGCGACCAGATGTTGGCCAATAACGAAAAAATCAATTGGCTGCCCGATCATATCAAACATGGTCGCTTCGGGAACTTCTTGGCCGATAATGTGGACTGGGCTCTGAGTCGCGAACGGTTCTGGGGAACGCCGCTGCCGATTTGGGTTTGTTCGGAAACGGGCCAAATGGAGGCCATGAGCAACTACTCGGAACTGTTGACCAAACCGGGCCTTACTGGCACAGAAGTTTGGGAAGCGGCCAAGGCCGCGAATCCGGACCTGCCCGAAGACCTGAAGGTCCACAAGCCCTATATCGATGCCCTGACGTACGACTCGCCGTTTGCGGCGGGGGCGCGCATGCAGCGAGTCACGGAAGTGATCGACTGCTGGTACGACTCGGGAGCAATGCCGTTTGCTCAATGGGGTTATCCGCAGACGGGCGCCAGCGAGTTTGCGAAGCAATTCCCCGCCCATTTTATTTCGGAAGCCTTGGACCAAACTCGGGGTTGGTTTTATTCGCTGACGGCGATCAGTACGATGCTGTTTGGACCGAAGCTGGATTCGGCGACGGACGTCTCCAGTGCGGTCAATGATTCAACGCCCACAGCCTATCCACATCCGTTTCGCAATTGCATCGTGCTGGGCTTGATGCTGAGCGAATGGTGGGAAAGCAAAGATGGCAAGCAATTGCGTCTCAACGAAGACGACGCCCGACGGGATTTAGGCGCCGGGTTCACACACCACGTCGGCAAGATGTCGAAGCAAAAGCGAAATTATCGCGAGCCTTTCGAGATCTTTGACAATTATGGCGCGGACGTTTTGCGGTGGTACTTCTTTGCCACTCAAGCACCGTGGAACTCGATCAACTACAGCGAACAGGCCATCAAGAACAGCATCCCGGAATTCATGCTGCGGCTGTGGAATACATACTCGTTCTTCTGCGAGTACGCGGTGATCGACGGCTTCAGTCCTGCCAACGGATTATTGGGTTTGGAACTTTCGGGCTCCAGTCAGTCGCTGGACTTGTTCAGCTTGGATCATCGGGGTTTAAGCCAACTGCCTGGCTACACGCCGATTGCGGAGCGAGGCGAACTGGATCGCTGGATCATAAGCGAACTTCATCAGATGTTGGAGGTCGTGGTGGCCGCGATGGATCGGTTTGAAAACTATCCGGCGGCGCAAGCGATCAACCAATTCTTGGACTCGCTCAGCAATTGGTACGTTCGCCGAAGTCGCGATCGATTTTGGTCCAGCGAGCCTTTGGAAGGGGCGAAACTAGAAGCTTATTGGACGTTGTTCGAATGTTTGGTGACGCTCAACAAGGCGATTGCACCCTTCGTGCCGTTTGTCGCTGACGAGTTGTGGAGCAACTTGGCGGGTGTGTTTGATGGACAAGCTGCGATCAGCGTGCACTTGACGGATTTCCCGACCGCCGAACCGGCATTGGTTGATCGCGAAATGTCGCAGCGGATGGAAATCCTGCGCGAGATTGCCTCATTGGGCTTGCGGGCCCGGACCGAAGCAAAACTACGTGTCCGTCAGCCGTTGGCCAAAGTGGAGGTGGTGCTGAATAGTGACCAACACTTGGCATGGTTGGAAAGTCATCGCGAGATTTTGCAGGGTGAACTAAACGTCAAGTCCGTGCATTTTACCACTTCGGGCCGCGAGTACGTGAACTACGAAGTGATTCCCAACTTCCCGCGATTGGGGCCACGCTATGGCAAGTCCTTGCCGCAGATCAAGGCTCATTTGAATCAAGGGTCCGGTGCGGAGTTCTTGGAACAGCTACAAACTCTAGGCGCGATCCGGTTTAACGTGGGCGAGCAAACGGTGGAGTTGACCGCCGATGATGTTCAAGTTCGCTTGAACGCGAAGCCCGGTTGGGCAGCCGCACAGGGGCGGACGTGTGTCGTCGTGTTGGCTACCGAACTGGACGCCGCGCTGATTCAAGAAGGACAAGCCAATGACGTGGTTCGCTTGATCCAAAGTCGACGCAAGGAAATGGGTCTGGAATACACCGATCGCATTCGTATTGGCCTCGTCACTGCAGATTCGGCCTTGAGTCAAGCGATGACCACCTGGCGCGACCATATTGCAGACGAGACTCTAGCGGTGGAAGTACAGTGGAACTCTCTGCAAGACGTCTTGCCACAGGCCTGCGTCATTGAGTCTGTGGAACTGACTGTATACATCCAGAAAGCCTAACACGATTTAAACAGCCGCTTAAACTTAAGGGGCAGATACGCGACCATGTTACACGTATTTGGACGCCGATCTTGCAATTGGCAATTGACTGGGCATTACAGTTGATTAATATCTTGATTTGCCGTGGGCATAATCAAGTCGTTCATCCGGAGTCGTGTTCTATGTTGCGATCGATCCAAGTTTTTGTTCTTTTGTTTGCGATCAGTTTGGGGGCATCCCAAACGTCGGCTGGTCTCGTAACGTACAACATGTTGGATTCTCCATCGCAGAGCCCGGACGCTCAAGCTACAGGTGATTTTGTCGGCAATGTCGACTTGTTTTCGACCAACATCAACGGCGGTGGTGGTAATTTCAACTCAGGTGGCCGATGGGGGCTATGGTCGAATGGCGCACAGTCAAGTTCGCAGAGCGAAAGCTTCAGTTCCCTCAGCGGTATTGGACGTAGTCTCAACCAGACCGGTGATTTTTTTAGGATCAATTTCCGAAATCAGAGCATTGCGAATGGCGGTTCCGTGGGGGTTTATTTATTGAATTCAAGCAATCAGGTAATGACCACCATGTACTTTAGTGGAGGCGGTACCCATTACCAAATCAACGATGGCGGTGGCAACTCGTCGACCGGCTTTGGGTATTCGACAAATGCCTTTGAATTAGGCTTCGAGCTTTCAAATTCGTCTGGTGGTTACAGTTTGACGATAGGTTCGCAAACGTTGTCTCGGTCATTCGCGAACTTTGGTAGTGGGATTTCATCATTCGTTGTTTTCAACAATAACGCCAATGTTGGTGGTGATGTAACATTCAACAACGTTCGTTTAAATGCCGTTCCCGAGCCAACTTCGGGTTTGCTGATTGGACTATTTGGATTGATCGCTGGTGTTCGTCGATACCGACATACAACTTAGTTGACAACGATCGCGAAAACAGGGAGAAAACGAAGCCGACGAGTTTAAACCGTCGGCTTTTTTCAATTGTGATCGCGCGACATTTTGTTCGTCCACCGCAATTGTTCGGCGACAGATGTCCGCAGAAGCCAATGATGGAATGGGCCGTATTGGTGGTATGATACCTATTAGGTGGTAGTTCAAATGAAATCGATTGTCGATGCCGTAACCTATCGTGCTCGCTGGGCGAGTATTTGTTTTGCCCTGTTGTTCCTAATCCCGTGCTTCGTCCAGGCGCAACAGCAACTTACGGATGGGCAAACTGTCCGCGGGGTCATTCCGCGGAAAGCCGATCCGTGGGTCCATTATTATATGGACTTCCATGATTGGCAGGCTGCGTTGGACGTGCGACTGGATGTTCGTGGTGCCTCACCGACTAGCAAGAATACGCCGCGAGTATTCGTTCGACGCGGTGCGCTGCCCACTCGGACACAATACGATTTTCTCGGGACTTGGGACGGAACGCGCTTCGTCGTGTTAGCCAACGAGACCTCGACGCCTCGGATCGATTCTGGACGGTATTACATTAGCGTCATCGGAGCGGTCAACAGCCAATACTCCCTCGTCGCACGAAGATTGCGGAGTCCATCGCGGTTCAATGGAATGGGGGCCAAGCCGTATGACAACGGAACCGCATTTCGCGTCTGGGCTCCGTTTGCGGAAGAAGTTCATGTTGCCGGTCAATTCAACGATTGGAATTCGATAAGTGCTTCGTTACAGAGTGAGGGCAACGGTTATTGGTCGTTGGATCATCGCAATGCTGACGCGGGAGATGAATATCGTTATGTGATTCGTCGCGCCGGAGAAACGCACTGGCGAGTGGATCCGTACGAAGAACAAATCACCAATTCGGTTGGCAATTCGGTCATCTTCGACGAGCAGTTCGAATGGACCGACGGCAGTTTTCAAATGCCGACGTGGAACGAATTGGTTGTGTACCAAATGCACGTCGGAACTTTCAACGACGCACCCGGGGGACGGCCAGGCACATTGGATTCGGCCATTGCTCGATTGGACTATCTGCAACAGTTGGGCGTCAATGCTGTCGAACTATTGCCTGTCCATGAATTCGCAGGAGATTATTCGTGGGGATACAACCCGGCGCATCCGTTTGCAGTTGAAGAGGCTTACGGTGGTCCCGTCGCTCTGAAGCGGTTTGTCGATGCCGCTCATGCGCGTGGCATCGCCGTTTTGGGCGATGTCGTGCACAATCATTGGGGTCCAAGTGATCTAGGTACTTGGCGTTTTGACGGTTGGTACCAAGGTGATCGGGGCGGTATCTACTTTTATCAAGACAACCGAGCGGACACGCCTTGGGGAAGTACTCGACCAGATTTCGGCCGACCGGAGGTTCGACAGTACATTCGAGATCATGCGTTAACTTTGTTGCACGACTTCCATTTGGACGGCTTGCGATGGGATTCGACCTTGAATATTCGAAACCACTCGGGCGGAACCTTGCCCGAAGGATGGTCCTTGATGCAATGGATTAATGACGAGGTCAACCAGCAGCAGCCTTGGAAAATCATGATCGCCGAGGACTTACAAAACGACGAGTGGATCACCCGCGAGACAGGTAGCGGAGGGGCTGGCTACGATTCGCAGTGGTGTTCGGTATTTGTGCATCCGCTACGGAATGCCATCGTGCCACCGGACGACAATGCTCGGGACATGTTTGCCGTGCGCAACTCGGTACAAAATCGGCTCAATGGCGATTCGTTTCGGCGAGTGATTTATACCGAGTCACACGACGAGGTCGCCAATGGACGCAGTCGAGTCCCCGAAGAAATCTGGCCAGGAAATGCGGGAAGTTGGTTCTCAAAGAAGCGTTCAACTTTGGGCGCCGCTTTGGTGTTGACCTCACCCGGGATACCCATGATTTTTCAAGGGCAAGAAATTCTGGAGGACGAGTACTTTCGGGATACGGATCCTGTCGATTGGAGCAAAGCCTCCACCCATGCCGGAATTCGCTTGCTGTACGAGGATCTGATCAAGTTACGCCGCAATTGGTTCAACCACACGCGCGGATTGCGGGGCCAAAACTTGAACTTCTTCCACTTGAACAACAACGACAAGATGGTTGCCTTTCATCGCTGGGATCAAGGCGGCGCGGGTGACGACGTGATTGTGGTTTGCAATTTCAGAGACCGAACCTGGAACGACTATCGCATTGGATTGCCCCGCGGTGGCGTGTGGAAGGTCCGGTTCAATAGCGATTGGAACGGCTATTCAAGTGACTTCGGGAATTTCTTTTCCCCGGATGTCAGCGCCGAGAATGTTGCCTGGGATGGATTGAACTTTAGTGGAAATATCAAGATCGCACCGTATTCGGTTCTGATCCTGTCGCAAGATTAAGTGCTGGCGTTTTCGACCCTGGGTCTCCTATGTTGCTTCGGCACAGTCGCTCTCAGATGAACCATCGGCAATTCGTTGCAAAGATAAGACGCCATCGATCATTGGTTGGTAACGCAGTGGTACTCCCCACGCAAGAACTCGGCGACATAACGCATGGTCGGGCGGTGGACCAAGACGGCGGAGTGCATCCCGTGGAACGTTCGGGTCTCGACGGCACCCGGTAACTCGACATGAGTTGATGGGATAATGAAGTCCCAGGTTGCTTTGATAAGCGCAAAGGGATAGTCAGGTGGCGGAAGTTGATTTACGAGACTGCTCGGCTCCGTGCGTAACTCTTGAATCGACGGAGCGAACCATTCCAGCCAAGGACCGAATCGATTTGCAGTCGGAGTCCCCCGCGAAGGTGGGGTCAACATCACCATCCGCGAAAAATTCGCTGGTCGCTCACCTGTCAAAGCCAAACGACTCACAATACAGCCCATGCTATGCGCCACAATGTGCAGGTCTTGTTGGGGGTTTTGTTGACTCCAAGTCGCCAGACTAGTTCGCAACTGATCTGCGGCTCGTTGCATCGACCGCAGGCTGTTGTAGCCAAAATTGTGAACCTTAAATCCGGCTCGCTGCAACGCCCATTGATACGGCAGCATCACCACCGGGTGCGCGCCAATGCCGTGGACCAGGACCACTGTCGGTTGTTCGAGTTGTGATTTCGTTGGAACGGATGTCACCATGGACCGGGCTCTCGGATCAATCTCGGTTACCCATCGGATTCAGATTCCGCCGATCGGCTATCGGATTATCCGTCAATGGCTCAGAATGACAACACCAAGTTGTTGCGAGGCGGTGGATACTGGGCGTTGAGCATCCTCTATTCGAATGTCGGATTGTCTTCGAGTCCAAGCTTTTTCATTTTCTTGTAGAGCGTCGTTCGATTGATTCCCAACGCGTCGGCGGTCTCGTTGCGGTTGCCACTGAATTCACGGAGGACTTGAGCGATGATCTCGCGTTCCGGTGCTTCCAGGGCTTCCTTGAGGCTAAGGCGTCGCGAGTTGCTGCTGCCGTTGGAGCTGTTCCCATTGCTACCGGACGCCACCGCCATGGTCTTGCGCGCCCCGTTGGCGATATGGCTCGGCAGATCGGGCAGACCAATCTGTGAGCTCTTGGCCAACAGCACGGCTCGCTCGATAACGTTTTGCAATTCGCGGACGTTGCCTGGCCAGCGGTACTGGACCAACGCCTCCAGGGCGGAGTCCGACAGTCCTTCTAGATCGCGTTTGGCGTCTCGAGCGACCTGCTTCATGAAGAAGTCCGCCATTGCGGGAATGTCGTTCGGACGTTCACGAAGTGGAGGCAGTTCTAGATTGATGACATTGATGCGATAGAACAGATCCTGCCGAAAGCGTCCTTCACTGACGGCTGCTTCCAAATCTTCATTGGTTGCCAACACCAATCGTGTGTCGACACTGACGGTTTCGGATCCACCGACTGGTTCAAATTGCCACTCCTGCAGAACCCGCAGCAGTTTCACTTGCATCCCGGGCGAAGCGGTCCCAATTTCGTCCAAAAACAGCGTCCCTTGATCGGCCTGTTGGAACTTGCCAAGTCGCTTGCCAACGGCCCCCGTGAACGCGCCAGCCTCGTGACCAAACAATTCGCTCTCTAACAAGTTCTCCGACAGAGCTCCACAAGCGACCTCAATAAACGGTTGATCCCGACGTTGGCTGCGTTGATGAATGGCCCGCGCGAGCATGGACTTGCCGGTGCCACTTTCACCCGTGATCAAGACAGTCGCCCGCGTATCCGCGATGCTATCGATGATTTCGAAAGCTCGCACCATACGTTGATCGTTGGCAATGATGCTCTGGAAGCTGTAACGCTCATCCAATTGGGCGCGGAGCTTCTTGTTTTCTTCCAGCATCTGATGTTGGGCAAAAGCACGCTTGAGCGTCAATTCCAACTCTTGGTCGATGATGGGCTTGGTCAACAAATCAAACGCACCGACGCGCAATGCTTCTACAGCGGTAGCAGGAGAGGCATACCCCGAGACCAGCACGACGGGTATGTGCGGGAAATGGTTTCGGACATGTCCCAGAAGATCAAACCCATCGCCGTCGTCCAAGCGAATGTCCACCAACGCCAAATCGATCGGACGTTGCTCCAAGACCCGTTTGGCGGCCTGGACCGTGTCTGCCAATTCGGTGTGATAGCCGATGCTGCGGAGCCATGCCGCCATCGATTCGACGAGATCCCGGTCGTCGTCTACCAACAACAATCGCTTGGGACGGGTTTCTTTTCGCTTCATGGGATGCCTTGCCGAGACTTGGTTGCCGATTTCTGGTGCTTTTTCGCAACACCCGGATGTTTTTAGCTTGTAGAATGGGGCGAACTTTCGGCGACACCGTTGTTAAGGTAGACTTTTTCTATCGACCGCCGAGAGATTGTCGATTGTGGCGACTGTAGCGGTTTTCTCTTCTAGACAAAGATTTCGCGATGTCAACTTCGGCGACCATCGTGCTGGCCTTTGATCATCCCGTTGTACGAGCCGGTTTGCGCGCGGTTCTAGCCGGCGAGCCGTTTGAGGTCGTGGCCGAATGTGTCAGTGTGCGACAAGTGCTCGATACCTGTCGCGGATTGCAGCCGACATTATTGGTCACGGACGTGATCTTGGAGACCAAAGACATATATGAGGTCTTGGCGAAACTGCCGACCGTTTCGCCTACAACGAAGACCCTTTTATTGGCACCTGTCCCGGAACCCATTTGGATGGCTCGAGCGGTGGCGTGGGGCGCCCAAGATTTTTTATTGCGATCCGCCAGTCGCGAGGAGATCTTGACCTCGTTGCAACGGGCTCGAGATGGACTGCCAACCGTGGATGGCAGTCGATTACACAAAATGAACGAACTAATGCAACGGCGCACGGATTTCCCAAAGAGCATCCCGCCAACGACCATGGATAGTAGTGGTTCGCTCCGTGAACCAGCATGGGATCGTGGAGCGAACCGCGACAATCCGACCGGTCAGAATGGAGTGGTTCGCTCAGC
>JAEUIP010000129.1 GCA_016795075.1 Planctomycetaceae bacterium
CAGCCATCGTTTGCTCGCGGAATGCCTGAAACTAGACGTTTGGAACCTTTTGAATTTTTCATTCTTCAATAATCATTAAACATTCCCACGCCAGAGCCAGCGAGGGTCATTTCGAAGCTTTCGACGTTCGAAATCCGGAACTTGTTTCGCGACAAATCCTTAGCTTAGCTCTGTCCCAAAAAGGGGCTGACCCTTTGGAGGGCATGCAATAGTTTCTGAAAAAAAATGGCATGACTGGAGAGGGGCAGACCCTTTCGGGACACAACCTTGTATTTTTTGCAGTTCGATTGGGGATTGCCGGGAAGAAGCAAGTTCGGCGTTTCCCTCATTTCTTTAACCCAAATTGGAAGCCTCCGCTACTTGTAGTATTTGAACCGGTCCCGCAACGGATCGCTGGAAGTCCCAAGTCCCCCATTCCCACTCAGGAGTAGATCGATGAAACGCATCTTAGCTCATTTAGCAATGCCCCAAGTCACTGCGGACCAAGCGGTACCGAAGTTGATTCAGGAGCTTGCCCCTGTTCCATCCGTCGTCGAACAGGCCCCCAATCCGGGAGAACATGTTTCTCACGAGCTGGCCGCGTGGCTCGATCACGAGGTTCGAGTCGCGTTCAATCGTTTGGAGCAGGAACGAATCACGCGGCAAGGTCCGGTCGCAGGTGTCGATTGATCACACAACCTAGGAAGCATCGAGGCTCTGGAACGCATCGTGGTTGATCCTGACGTTTCGCTGCGAATCGATCCGACGTCTTCATGAAGAACCTAATCCCCGCGTTCTCCGGCACTGCTCCGACATCGTTGACTTCGAGCGGAGCAGAGCTTGGGACGGCACGATTTCACAAAACACAAACATGTTCACCCAACTTGGTCCGAATCAACCATCTCGGGACACCGAAGAAGATCGCCTCATCCTGGATCAAACGGATTTCTTGGCTGTGGCTCCGCGACTATTGATCGAGTTCCATCTCATGGCCGTAGGTCACGTGCGGAGGCGAATTGCCGGACGGATTCGCGAGTTCATCGTTGATCGATGGGAGTTCGCGGATGGAACACCCCGTGGACTGGATCGACCTCCTCTGTTGGATTGGGCCGTGCTGGCAAGCTCGCCGTCGGAAAATCGTTCCTCGGTCGGCAACCGCTTGCAATGGTTGATCGAAGAGCTTCAGCCCAAACGCTCGCAGTTGGTCGTAGCCCTTTTATTGCACCCCACCGATCATGCTCGCCTCACGACCGGCCTCTGGCACGATGGTTGTTGGACATTCCCGCAGGAGACACATCTGATTGGTCCTGGGATGTTGATCTTGCAACGACACTCCGACAAAAATTCCACAGGTGTGTTCTCCTTCGAAAACCCCGCTCCCACACCCAGCATTCTGCCATCGGCATCTGCCGCGCCAAACGATCTCCGCTTGCGGGAGTCGCGAACCGCAGGCGCTCTGCGTTCGCTCTATGATCGATTGGGTTCCACATCGGGCCGAATGACTCATGCGGTGGTCGTGGGGGCGGGTGGCGGCGGGCAGGAACTGGTACGCCAGTTGATTGCCTGCGGGGTTCGACACTTGACGACGATCGATGGTGATACCATCGGGCCAGAAAATTTGGATCGGATGACGATGGCTCACCCCGCCGACATTGGGCAACCCAAGGTCAGGCAACTTGCTCGTGCGGTTTACGCGCAGCAACCAGAACTATTGGTGCATGCGATTCCAAAGTCGGTCCAGCATTCCGAGACAATCAAATTCTTACACAGAACCCGAGCGGATGTGTTGTTTTCATTCTTGGATTCGGATGTGGGGAGATTAGCCACGTCGTTGTTGGCCCGCGAGATGCATGCGGTTCATATCGACGTCGGCAGCCTCATTCAATACGCCGGAGATCCCGGCGCCGAGCGACGTGTGATGTCGGCCGACGTTCGATTGTTTGTGCCGGGCGGGCGTGGTTGTGTGGCTTGTGTGCCAGAGATGCCTGGAATAGAAACGGTCCTCTACCACCTGTCATCACCGGCGAACTGCTTGGAACGCGGCCAACCACGACCATGGAATACCAATCGGGCTGGCAGTTTGCTGCATCTGAATTCGCTGGCGGCCGGATTGGCAATGGAGACATGGTTTGCATGGTTGGAGCGGCGGATATTCAGTTCGACGTGGACTCGCCTGCGCTGGGACGGTTTGGTTCCGCAGGTCGAGTCCATTGCGGTGAACAAAGGAGATAACTGCCTATTCTGCAATGAGCGACCGCAATGAAACTCGCACAGTGACGCAAGTTAGGTCGGATACCCGCCCAACCAAACGTCGTTCCGCCCCCGTCGGAGCGACCGGGCGAGCCGCCCAAGTCAGGCGTCGCTCCGGACTCCGGCAAAAAATCGTAAAATTATGGCGTTCGCCGTGTAAGAACTGGGGAACTTCTGACTGTCACTGTGGAGGAGCTGATTGGATGTACGAATTCCCGGACACACGAAATTCATTGATTGCCCGCGTGCAGGAGCTGGGCGACGGGGTTTCGTGGTCTGAATTTTTAGCGATCTACCAACCCGTCGTGTTTCGGATGGCCCGCCGACGTGGTTTCCAGGAAGCCGATGCCTTGGACGTTGTGCAGCAGGTTTTCTTCTCCGTCTCGCGCTCGATTGGGAATTGGCAAGCGGGTGACGACATGCCTCCCTTTCGCGCTTGGCTCTCGACGATCGCTCGCAATGCCATCACGCAAGTGCTGATGCGGCGCAAGCCCGACGTCGCGACAGGATCATCCGATGTCAGCGAGATGTTGCTGGAATGGCCCGACCGAGCAACGACGACCGCCGAATTGGAACGTGAAGCCCGCGCCGGTGTCTTTCGTTGGGTGGCCAACCAGGTTCGTGAAGAGTTCAGTCCCGACACCTGGGCCGCCTTTTGGCGGACGGCGGTCGACGGCATTCCCATTGTCGAAGTGGCCCAAGCCTTGGGGCGAAGTACCGGCTCGATCTATGTTGCTCGTTATCGTGTCTTGGCCCGGTTAAAGGAACGAGCCGAAGAAATGTCTCAGCAATGGGACCTTAGCTCCCCGGAGTTAGAATCATGAAGACCTGTTGTTTGGCACTTTCCAACGAGACATTGCAACGCTTGGCCGCGAATGATCTGGCGCCCGATGAACTGCGGGACATCGAACACCATGTCGATCACTGCCTCGATTGCCGGGCGTTGTTGGATCGGCAAATGGATGCGGACTCATTGGACAACGAGATCATCGTTTCGCTGGCTACCACCATTGAATCGATACCCTCGGTTGCGACGGATGAGTTGTTGGACCTTGGCCCTTCGACGGCCAGTTTGTTACGTCTTCTTGGTCCGACGGACGATCCCAATATGTTGGGTCGGATCGGTTCCTACGAGGTGGCTGCGATCGTGGGGCGTGGGGGTATGGGTGTCGTCTTCAAGGCCTTTGATCGATCCTTGCATCGTTTCGTGGCTATCAAAATGTTATTGCCGCATTTGGCTGAATCGGCGGCGGCACGAAAACGGTTTGCTCGCGAAGCCAAAGCAGCGGCCGCGGTTGTGGACGATCATGTCATGCCCATCCACGGGGTTGCCGAGTGGAACGGGATGCCATACATCGTATCGCCCTACTGCCGAGGCGTGACACTGGAAAAGCGAATTCGCGATCAAGGGGCCCTTTCGGTCGAAGAAGTGCTTCGCATCGGCATGCAAACGGCTTTAGGGCTGGCCGCCGCTCATGCCCAAGGCCTTGTGCATCGCGATGTCAAACCCGCCAATATCTTGTTGGACGAAGGGGTCGAACGAGTCCAGTTGACGGACTTCGGATTGGCTCGCACCACGGACGACATCGGCATGACACGGACCGGGCTCCTGGCGGGAACTCCCCAATTCATGTCGCCTGAACAGACTCGCGGCGAAGCGCTGGATGCGCGGTCGGATCTGTTTGCCTTGGGCACTGTGCTCTACACGATGAGTGTTGGCCAGCCGCCGTTTCGGGGTCCCAATCCATTGGCCGTCATGCAAAAAATTGCCAACGACCGCGCTCCAACCGTTCAAGCCCTGAACCCGAATATCCCGCCAGCTCTTTCGCGACTCATCGAGCGGCTCATGGAGAAACGCCCGAACCAACGAATTCAATCCGCGTCGGAAGCAGCGGAACAGTTGCGGGAACTCTTGGCCAGCCGACAACGTGGCGGGTTGCCCGCGGGCCGGCCGCGATCTGTACTTCGTACTTGGCATGTCGCGACAATGTCGGCCGTTTGTTTCATCGCGGCGATGGGGTTCTACGTTCCTTGGAAGCTTGCCGCTACTCCCACTCCACAACCCAACGCAGCGGTCGCGAATTCACCGACGACAAATGAAGTCGAACCTGTTTCCGCAACCAGTGCAACCACGAGTTGGAACGCTGGCTGGGGCGTGGAACGTCTTGACCTTGATGAAGTCTGGGGCCGAGTCCAAGCACTCGAACGTCGCAGCGACCCGGACATGTCGACCAACGACGACACGTTCCGGCGAGCCATCGATCAGCTACGTCGTGCTATCGAGCAAGTCGATCGTCGGTTCGATCAATGGTCGCAGTAATGCGCCGCAGGAACGGACGGTCGTCAACACAACGTTTTTTTGGGGTTTCATTTTTCCAAGCAAAGGGAACTGAGATGAAGAGTTTTATTTCGTGGAGTACAGCCAGCTGCCTCATGGCCGCCGCCGTCAGCGTGGCATGGGCCAACCTTGGCACGACGCAGGATCCGACTGACGCCGGTGGCAGCGGGGCAGCAACGGCACAAGCTCCGGTCGCCAGTTCAACATTGGCGCGTGCTGGGGCCCCAGTACAAGACGACCAACGTCCCGCAGATGCAACTGCCGACGGCCCTTCGTCGCCGCTGGGGCGTTACGATAACCGTGCACACGCTTTCGGCTTGGGCCAGACGATTGCCGGGCAACCGAGTCAACTCCTCCCAACTCAGGGCTGGATGCAGGCCTATTATTCGGCCAGTGCACCACAAAACGACGAGCTGAACACGGCTCTGGCCACCTGGAAGGATTCGGCCAATGATGCAGCCGCACGGCAAACGGCCAAAGAGAAGGCCAGTCAAGTCCTGGGCACGATCTATGACGAACTGCTCAATAGCCAAGAGCAAGAAATCGACGCCTTGGAAAAGCGAGTTGTCGAACTACGCGAACAACTGGGACGACGACGCCAAGCCAAAAGTCGAATGGTCGAACTCAAACTGGAAATGCTGCTCAGTCAAACCGACGGTCTTGGTTGGCCAAGCCCAGAAACTCGCTCGCCAGTGAATTTGTATCGGAACCCAGCCAGAGCGCCCGGACTTGATCCGCTGTTGGCACCGGCGGCGGGAACAGCGGGGACAGCGCCGCAGCCGACCGCGCCTGCGATCACTTCGAACCGCTAACGGACGATTCGATCCGAACAGACATCCGACACGCATTCGATAAATGGACGCTCGGTGGAGGACCACCTCTGCCGAGCGTATTCGTTAGGTTCGTTGGACGGACCGAACGTCATTTTTTCTTCCTTGCCCCATAATAAAATTTGGCCAACCGTTGATCGGAAACGCCCAAGTGATAGCCCAGCACACAGAGTTGGTTCAGTAGGGTCGTCCGGGCAAACCCATGCTTGAGCCAACGTCGCGCGGACGTGGTTACCGGTTGACTCGCGATGCCAATCCTTCCGCCCTTTCGTATTCGCCCCACAAACTCATAGTCCTCCATCAGCGCCAACGGCTTGTAACCTCCGTTTGCGTAGAAGTCTGCGGCGCGAAAGAACAAGGCTTGATCTCCGTAAGGCCGTTTTAGGAATCGCGAGCGAAACGCTACGGCAGCCTCGATGATCCGCGGCAAAAAACCTGGCGAGTCGATCGCCAACGAAAACGCGCCGCCAACAAATTGCGTGCTTAGCATTTGTTCGATCACTGGTCGATAGTTGTCCGGCAGCCGCGTGTCGGCATGCAGGAATAACAAGAACTCGCCAGTCGCCACCGCTGCACCGGCATTCATCTGATTCGCGCGACCACGATTACCCACAAAGGCGCGGCAACCGTATTGACGAGCCACTTCCAAGGTCGAGTCGGAACTGCCGGCATCGACGACAAGGATCTCTAGGCGATCGTCCGGTGTCCCGACCGTTTGCAGGGTGGTCGGAAGATTGGCCGCTTCATTCAAGGTGGGAATGATCACCGACAGTCGTCCGCGCTGTATCGCGAACGGAAGCGACACTCCCTCCTTTGCTTGATTTCGCAGCGGCAACAAGTCTTCCGGATGATCGACATCAGAGAGTGGCCGCAGCACGTGAATTTGCAGATTCATGGCTTGCGCCCGCTGTCGCGTTTGTTCGAACACGACCGCCGTGCTCCAATCGATCCCGTCAAACAAGTTCGGGTGGTCCGCGCGCAGGCCTATCATGTAGTAGCCGCCGTCCAGTGCCGGGCCCAGGACTACGTCATGGTGCTCCAGTTGCTGGAACGCACGTTGCAGATCGGCCGCGGTCAGCGCCGGACAATCGGTGCCGATGACGACCACTCGTGCAGCGCCCGCTGCAAAAGCCGCTCGAGTCGCAAATTGCAGTCTCTCGCCCAACCCCGATTCGATTTGTGGCGTGTGGTGTAGGTCAGGCCCCAACTCGGTTTGCGCTTCCGACATGGAGCCGCCGGTATAACAAACCGTGACCCGACCACCGCCTCCACTCATCCATTGCCGAGCCTGACGTAGAGTCCCGCCGACGAATTGTCGATACAGCTCGGTTGCCTTTTCGGCACCAAGCGCAGGAATTAACCGCGTCTTGTTTGCGCCGGGTTTCGGGACTCGCGCAAAGACCAACAAATGATCGTCGGTCCGAGATGGCTGCGACACGTTTGATCGTTCAGGACTCGGGGCCCCAAGGTTGTCGTCGTGCATGGCGGGCGTTAGGTCAAGCTCCCGTTGCAACTGGAGCCACCACCCGCCGTGCAGCCAAAACAATGGTTGGCCGTTCGGATCTCATGATTCAACAGCAACTCATCGGTTAACTGAGAAATATGGACACGACCATTGGCGTCATCAATCGCCAATTCCAACATTTGATTGAAATCGCAATCATATAGAAATCCATTCCAATCGACCGACAATAGCGAACGACACATCAAGCCATCGACCGTGTTCGGATTAAAACTCTGTACCAACTTGTCCATGTAGGCTTGGTACTGTTGACGCTGAAGTAAATCATCCAAGAAGCGACTGACGGGCATGTTGGTGATGGTGAACAAGCGGTTGAATTGGATGCCAAAGCGTTGATCCAACTGTTCCTTGTAGGCCGCTTCCAATTTGGGTTGCGCAGGCGGCAGGCCCAATCCGGTCGGGTTGTAAACCAGATCAAGCTGCAAGTTCGAATTCGGTTGTGCATACCCCAACGCGTTGAGCTGTCGGATCGCTTCAATCGATTTGGCAAAGACACCGCTGCCGCGTTGTGCGTCACAATTTTCTTCCAAATAACAGGGCAGCGACGCGATGATCGCCACTTGATTCAGCGCGAGGAACTGGGCCAAGTCCGTGAAGCCATTCGCCAGCAGGATCGTTAGATTGCAGCGATCGATGACCTGCTTGCCCAACCGACGGGCCTCGGTGACCAACAGGCGAAAGTTGGGGTTCATCTCCGGAGCTCCGCCGGTAATGTCCAACGTTTCGACCTGAGATCGGGCCAAGAAGTCGATCACTTGTCGCGCCGTTTCCAGCGTCATGCTTTCGCGACGATCAGGGCCTGCATCCACATGGCAGTGCGTGCAGGTTTGATTGCAGACTTTGCCCACGTTGATCTGTAACGTGCGCAACGAATGTCGGTTTAGTCTCACGGTTCCGCTGGCCCGCAATTGGTCGCGAAACGAAACGTGGTGCGCGAGCGAGCCTTCTTCGAGGATTCGTAATTGCTCGGCGGCGGAGGAGAGTGGATTGCCCGTGCGGAAGAGTGTTTTTAGTTGCATGGGGTCTCGATAGGATGTAATGGAAGGTTGGGCTACGGTCGCAGGGGCGAAAATAACGGGCGGTGCTCGGGGGCGAGGGGCGGTCTTTTGCTTGCGGCTGTCGCGCGGAGCGGCGCATGGTTGGTCGGCTGCCCGCCCAGCCATGCTCTGCTCACGCGGTTAACGTGTCCGCGTTTGTGTGGTCGCGCGCGGAGCATCCCAGCCCAATCCGGCCTATTTTCGGTCGTTAAGTCCCCAATCGTATTCGACGAAGGACATTGAACCAGTACCCTCCGCAGCCGCTTGCGCAGCGGTTTCATGCGAAATATACGGCGCGATCGCTTTCAGTCGAGCGGCCGTCGAATCCCCGAAATCCGCGCCGAACCAATCCAGAATCGGCGAAACGTAAAACGTCTGCCGACTCGCTTCATACCGAAATTTTTGCGGGTCAGCGAAAAAATGGCGAGCATTTCCGGCCAGCTGCGCTTCCATTCGCTCCGCAGTATACGCTTCATTGAGCAATCTTGGGCAGCCGATCGAAGCGCACACAATTGCGAAGTGGATACGAGGTTCATTCATTTTGCGCAGAATCTGGTGCTCGATCTCATCCAACGAAAATTGCTCGTCACCGACCACCAATTTCAGATTCTTCCAAATATTGTAGCCGATCAGCATCGCGGTATGGTTGCGAACGCTGGTGGTCGGGTACTCGCGGAGGATCCCTTTGATCGTCACGGCGTTGTAGGCGTTGATCCAAAATGCCAGCTGTTGCTCCTTGGTCCCTTGACCGTTTGAATGGGATAAGTGGGCAAGATACTGGTCAAGCAGCTGTACGTCTGCCGGAGAGTCCTGCCAAGATTGATAATTCACCATTCCGCGATCGTCGACATGCTTCTTTAGCAATTTGTCCCAAGCGGAATGATCGATCTTCTCCAGAGGCACTCGCTGGCTCGAGTCGACGGTTATCCCCACGATGACATCGCCGCCGATTGCCAAGCAGTTCTTGAAGTCGGGGGCCAGTGCGATCAGGAGTAGCACCAGCCAAATCATGTTTCGTGACACGTTGTGGAATCCGTTTCGGTTAGGACTAAATCGTTTCTCTTGGTATGTCTAGTTAAATTGGTGTCCCAGCATCATAATGTCGCTGCAACTGGTCGACTCTTACCCCTGAAGTTCATTTTCTTGAAAAATAGCCGGTGGACCATGGGGAATCGTCCGCGGTTCGCTCATTTTGGGTGTCGGTTGGCGGCCTACGTATGACCCAGATTTTGCGAGCCGGTTGCGCGGTTCTGATCAAACGTTGAACGTCCGCCAAACACCGAGAATCGGCAAATTTGGTAGCTGGCTGTAAGAATTCTCAGCGGACAGCGACTAGTGCTTTGTTCAAGTCGGGTAGCGGCGTTTTCCAAAGCGAGGATATTCCCAACGGCCACCAAGCTTTGGCAAGCGTCGCTAATTTAGGTTTGGCAAAGCACGAGGCTTTGTCCCCAATGGGTTTGACCCTCTCCGGTCAGGCCTGTTTGTCCGAAATTCTTACGTGCCCTCCAAGGGGTTCGCCTCCTTTGGGGACAGAGCCTCGTTGTATGATTCGACAACCGTTTGTAAAGAACAAGCTCCTCCATGCCAAAAGATTTGAATAGAACAGGGTCATCCGAATCCACACCCTCGACGGAGCCGATTTTAGGTAGTCAGGATTCGGAGAATCGCACGACGGGTCTTCGCGGCTGGGCGAAACGGCTCGCGGTGCTGGTGCTTTTTTTGGCGATTGCCACAACCGGATATTGGTTTTTGCGTGACTGGTTATCGCTGGATTATTTGGCGACTCAAGAATCGTTGTTGCGAGAATACGGACAGAGTCATCCGATTTGGGCGGCGGTTGTCGTCTTGGCGGTTTATGTTGCCGTGACGGGCTTTTCACTGCCCGGTGCCGTGGCGATGACTCTGGTGTGCGGCTGGTATTTTGGCTTTTGGAAGGCGATGTTGATTGTGAGCTTCGGTTCTACCGGCGGAGCGACATTGGCTTTCCTCATGACTCGGTATTTGTTCCAAGATTGGGTGCAAAAGAAATTCGAGCGCCGCATTGCAGCTATCAACGAAGCCTTCGAACGGGAAGGAGCGTTTTACTTGTTCACCCTGCGATTGATACCGGCCGTCCCTTTTTTCGTGATCAACGCGGTGATGGGATTGACCAAGATTCGAGTCGCCACGTTCTGGTGGGTCAGTCAAGTGGGAATGTTGCCCGGCACGGCAGCCTACGTGTACGCCGGTTCGACTGTCCCGAGTTTGAAACAATTGGCCGAAGGCGGTGTAGGTCAAATTGTTAGTTGGCAATTGCTGTTGGCCTTTGCGATTCTGGGCCTCCTGCCATTGGGAATCAAACGCGTGCTAACCGTTTTCACAAAGACCTCCAGCCCCCCACCAACACCGGCTTCGCAGTCATCCGAAACCAACTCTGCGGAAAGTTCGTCATGAGCTATCTAGAACAACTCCGACCACACGACACGTTCAATCAATCGCTACAAGCGAATGTGCATCCGACGGATTGGGTGAATCCGACTCCTTCGGGTCGGTACCATTTGGTCGTGATCGGTGCTGGGACGGCCGGATTGGTGACGGCGGCGGGGGCAGTCGGCTTGGGCGCGAAGGTCGCGTTGATCGAACGAGGCTTGATGGGCGGAGATTGTTTGAATGTGGGGTGTGTGCCGTCCAAAGCCTTGATCGCTGCCGCGAGACAAGTTGCCGCGATGCGAAATGCGGAGAATTTTGGTGTTCGGTCGGTGGCGCCCGAAGTGGATTTCGCGGAAGTGATGCAACGACTCCGTCGCCTGCGAGCTTCGATCAGTCCTCACGATTCCGCCCAACGATTTCGCCAGTTGGGCGTCGATGTGTACTTCGGTCAAGGGACGTTTACCAGCAGCAACACGGTCACGGTGGATGGTAGTGGATCGCGCCGCGATCCAACGATTGGTAGTGGATCGCTCCGCGATCCAACGAATGGTGGTGGATCGCTCCGCGATCCAACGAAGGTTCGCGGAGCGAACCACAACCAACCACTGGTTCGCGGAGCGAACCACGACATTCAGACGTTGCACTTCAAGAAGGCGGTCATTGCGACGGGTGCTCGAGCGGCCGAATTGCCCATCCCTGGCCTGGCCTCATGCGGCTATCTAACGAACGAGTCGCTGTTTTCGTTAACCGAACTTCCTCGACGCTTGATCGTGATCGGCGGTGGACCGATTGGTTGCGAAATGGCCCAGAGCTTCGCTCGGTTGGGAGCCCAGGTCACGCTGATCGAGCAGTCCGCTCATGTCCTCGCGCGCGAGGAGGAGGATGCTGCCCGCATCGTGCAACACGCTTTGCAGCGAGACGGCGTTCAAATCGTCTTGCAGTCCACGGTGGTTCGTGTCGAGCAACAAGGGACGGATAAAGTCGTCGTGGTATCGCACGCGGGTCAGGAAACCCAACTCCGCGGCGATCAGATCTTGGTCAGCATCGGCCGGACACCAAATTTGGACGGCTTGGGACTTGAGACGGTTGGTGTGGTTGCTGACCCGCGACAAGGGGTGCAAGTGGACGATCGGCTACGAACTTCGAATCCCAACATCTATGCGGCCGGTGATGTTTGCTCGCAATACAAGTTCACACACGCTGCCGATTTTCTAGCGCGGATTGTGATCCAGAACACACTGTTTCTGGGCCGAGCCAAAGCCAGCCGACTGATCATCCCTAGGTGTACCTACACATCCCCGGAAATTGCTCACGTGGGCCTGTATCCGGCAGAAGCAGTGGCGAAAGGCTGGCAACTACAGACGTTTACCCAACCGTTGTCAGGAGTCGATCGCGCGATCCTGGATGGTGAAGACGAAGGATTCGTCCGGGTCTATTGTCGGCGAGGTTCCGACCGGATTCTTGGCGCGACGATTGTCGCGGCTCATGCTGGTGATCTGATCGGCGAAGTGGTGCTGGCGATGAAGCACCGAATTGGGCTGAGCAAGATTGCGTCCGTGATACATCCCTATCCGACCCAAGCCGAAGCGATCCGCAAACTCGGCGATCAATACAATCGCACGAAATTGACCCCTCTGGTGAAAACGTTGTTCGACACTTGGTTGAAATGGACTCGATAAAGTCTGCCGACGTCGACTTCCCTGCGGATGGCAACGTGGATCGGTGTAGGAATACGAATCCGTACTGCCTCGAGCCTTAACGCCACCGATATTCGAAGAATGCGGGACGGTTCTTGGGCGAACGTGTGTAAACGGCTTGAGTGGCTTTCTCGGATGTCGTGGGTTTTTCGGTGAGCAGGTGGTGGTAAAGGGCTGTAATGGCGTAGACCGTTTCTTGGGGATCGGCGGCCGGAAATACTTCTTCCAAGAACACTTCGTATTCGGTGATCCAGACCAACCGAGTAGGACTATCGACAAATCCCACGTGCGCCTTCTCCCCGCGGATGGTTTCAAAGTCCTGGCCGTCGAAATAGTAAACCATGCCCAAGACATAGGGGAAATCTCCCTGGCCGGGGGTCGCCATTTCGGGCGTGACCAAATAATTCCAGCCAAAACCATTTCCGATCCATGCGTATTGCAGCGCATGCATTCGCAACGTCTTGCTTTGGTCGCGAACGGGCTCGATAAAGACTTTTGAAGGACGCCAGTCATGATTGACATCGCCATCTCCCCAGCGGCCAAACCAACGGCCATCAAAAGCCGCAAAGCTATCGGCGGAGATGTTTTCCTTTCCTTCCAATTGAGCCTTTAGTCGAGTGGACGTCAGTGAAAAATCGACAATCGGTTTGCGAGCGGCCAACGACGTTTCGGAGCCTTTTTGGAACTCCGCAATCGTCTCACAGATTCGCTGTGTGTACGGGACGCCTGCTGCGTCAAGGGACAAGAGCTTTTTTCGGAGCGCCTCGCCTTCAGCCAAACCGCGTTGTAGCTGTTCGTCTTTTTGACTCCATGGCAACATGGCCGGTGGAAACAGCGGATCAAACTCGGCAGAAAACAGATCGAACTCGCGGGCTTTGGCGTTTTCAACATCGGTTGAATCTTGGGCCATCAGCGAGCTTGTGAGACTTGAAAGCAGTCCCAACAAGACGAACGCCGCCGACATTCTTCGTATTACCGTTCGAACCGTCATTTGCATGATGTCAAATCCAGTGATTCAGGAGTCGCCCCGAGCGCTTCGCCGATCATTAGAGTCCACTCGTCTGGATTCGTCTACTTCGGCACTACATGTCGTGGTGACCGATCTGTTTCGTTGTCGGCGGCACGGTTTCAGGTTGTTAACTAACTTGTGCCCCTGGTGGGCGTGTTCCTGCGTCAAAACCCGGGTCTTCACACGAAACCCACACGAACTTAGCAAAGCCGAATTCTCGGAATGTGGCCGGGCCCATCAGATGAGCCTCGACGATGCAGGACATCGGAAGTAGAATCCAACCCGATGCAGGGATAAGCGACTTCGCCGATTGACCGGCGAGTAGAAGGAAGAGTGTTTCCGCAACACGAGTCACAGAAGCACCTTCTGGCCTCCGAGAAAACGTGTGCATGGAGATAGGTTCAAATTGAACGATCACGATCCACCGAAGCCGCCGCCAGTGTTGGATGAACGTGAATTGCCGTTGCCAATCCGCGCGACGTCAGGGTCAACGTCCGAATCTGGGGTCGAGTCCGCAACACGCAAACGCGTTCTTCCAAAATACTTCTTGCTCCCGTTTGTGCCTTTGTTGTTATTTACGGGTGCTGTGATTGGGATCTATGTCCAACCACCTGCGTTGCGTTACTTTTTGTTCGTGACCGGATTGAAACCGGGTGGTGGCACCAGCAATCCCATCGCAGTACCGGTCGAAGCTCCCGTGGCCGTTCGCCCGCAACAGTCGACGATTCGCAGTGTCGTGGCACTTGGTCGCCTCATGCCCGATGGCAAGGTGGTCACGATATCGCCGCCTTATGGCTCCGGAGACGCTCGGATCGAAGAAATTACGGTAGCGATTGGAAGTCAAGTACAGCGCGGCGACATCTTGGCGTTACTGGACAATAAACAAAGCTTAGAAGCCGCCGTGCAATCGGCCGAGGCAAATGTTGCGTTGCAGAAAGCTGCGTTGGAACAAGTTCGTCAGGCCGTTGCCGCAAGCTTGGACGAGTCGGTAGCCGCATTGGAACGAGCGCGATCCGGCGCGATTTTGGCGGAGCAAGATCTGCGTCGCAAGCGGGAGTTATTCGAAAAGAGTGCGGTTTCCCAAGCGGAGTACGACCAAGCCGTCGCCGCATCGTTGCAAGCCGAACGAGATGTTGCCAAAGCCGAAGCAACCTTGTCGCGATTTTCGTCGCAAAAAATAGACGAACAAACCGATGTCGTTGTCGCCGCACGAAAGTTGGATTCCGCAGTCGCGGACTTGAATCGAGCGCGAAGAGATCTAGCGCGCGGAGTCGTGACCGCGCCCGTCAGCGGAACAGTGCTCGACATCCATTCTCGCCCAGGTGAAAAGCCGTCTGTGAAAGGTATTCTCGACCTCGGTGACGTTCATCGCATGATTGCTGAACTTGAAGTATATCAGTCGGAGATTAGCCGGGTGGCGGTCGGGCAACAAGTCGAACTAACAGCCGACGCTTTTGATTTGCCGTTTCACGCGTCGGTGACCGAAATCGGATATTCGGTCCAACGTCAAAGTGTCGTTGAAGATGATCCCGCGGCGAACACCGACGCGCGGATCGTGATTGTTAAAGTGAATTTGGACGAAGAATCCTCAAAGCGCGCCGCGAAGCTCACGAACAGCGGTGGCAACAAGCTCACTGATCTGCGTGGCCGATTCGGCAACCGCGGCGCTGATGGTGCAGGAAATCAACCCGGGAAATTGCGCGTTCTGGGCCGGAACAATTTTCCGCTTGTTGAACATCCATTG
>JAEUIP010000012.1 GCA_016795075.1 Planctomycetaceae bacterium
ACATGATTGCCGTCCAAAAGAAACAAAAGAAGAAGATCAGGCCAACGTTACAAAGATTGTATAGCAAATGCCCGGGTTGGAAGGCATTCGCCCACGATTCGAAAAACGGCGAGAACTGCCCAAAGAACTGGAACAGCAAGTATGGGAAAATTAACAGGGTCGTGGAGAAAATGATCGGCATCACGCCAGCTTGCAGCATCCGGAGCGGCATGTATTGCTTGGTACCACCAAAAACGCGACGCCCACGAACGTGCTTCGCACTTTGGGTCGGGATACGCCGTTGGGACTGCATTACATACACGGTCGAAGCAACGACCGCGATAAATAGAAACGCCAGTACCAGCAGCAGTTCGATACCAACCTTCGACGAATCGAAACCGTTGAGTCGCAACTCTGCATCACCGATCAGACTTCCCAATGCACCTGGCATCGATGCCAAAATGCCACCCATGATCAGAAGGCTGATTCCATTGCCAATGCCGTATTCATCAATTTGCTCGCCGAGCCACATCAAGAATACGCTACCCGCGGTCATGATCAAGACCGCAACAATTTGCCATCCCAACATCAAATGGCCGTCCGACTCAAACTCGGACGCGGTCAAATTCGCTCCGCCTCCTTGGTCCGCCATCAAATACATGCGCACGTAAAGGAAGCTTTGCACAAAACAAAGAATGACCGTTACATACCTCGTGTAGTCATTGATCTTCTTTCGACCCGACTCACCCTCTTTACGCAACTCTACCAATGGTTGGTAAACATTACTTAGGAGTTGAAACATGATCGATGCCGAAATGTACGGCATAATTCCGAGACCAAAAATCGTGGCCTGACTTAGCTGACTTGCACTCAGAACTTGAACGGTCTCGAGCAATGCAGTCAAACCACCGGTGTTGTTCCGGGAGCCCTCCATTGCCTGGATATCAACCACTGGCAAGTAAATCGTCCAGCCAATTCGGAAAATCGCGAGCAGGAAAAGCGTCAGAAAAATCTTTTGCCGTAGCTCCGGAATTGAGAAGACGGTACGAAGTTTTTCCAACATAGCTTTTTATCTCCAACCTATACGCCGCGACGTCCCTGTCATTCGGGGCAAATCTTGCCGCGACAGAACTATTTTTTGGCGCTGCGTTGCTTATTCTTAACTACTGGGGCCGGACCAGGAAGTACCGTAACCGAACCGCCTGCTTGCTCAATCTTCGCCTTGGCACTCGCGCTGAACTGGTGAGCTGTGACCTTCAAAGCCTTGGTCAACTCTCCCATTCCGAGAATCTTGATCTGATCAAAGGTTCGCTTGGCCAAATTCCGACCTTGCAACGTTTGAACGTTGACCTCGTCGCCAGCGGAAAATTCTCGTTCCAAATCGCGAACGTTCACCGAAACAACTAGATCCGCAAACGAATTGGTAAAACCGCGTTTAGGAATCCGGCGGAACAAAGGCATGGTACCGCCTTGAAAGACCACCGACTGGCCACGCCCAGGACGCGAACGCTGTCCCTTGTGACCACGACCGCCGGTCTTACCCTGACCCGAACCCGGACCACGGCCTAATCGCTTCCGCGGACGAGTTCCCGTAATTCCTTCATTAACTTCATTCAAATTCATGACAAGGACACTCCTCGCAATTGCTCAATCGTTTCGCGGGTCCGCAACTGGGTCAACGCCGCCAAGGTGGCCTTAACGACCGTGACTGGATTTGTACTTCCCAAGTTCTTGGTCAGAACGTTGTGCAACCCAGCAGCTTCACATACTGCCCGAACCGCCGCACCCGCAATAATGCCAGTACCCGGCCCAGCAGGCAACAACAACACGGTCGACGCCCCGTATGAGCCTTGAACCGCGTGAGGAATCGTTCCCTCGATAACCGGAAACTTCTGCATGCGACGAGCCGCTTGCTTGTTTCCTTTTTCGACGCTTGGTGGAACTTCATTGGCTTTGCCGTAACCAACGCCTACGCGTCCGTTACCATCACCAACGACCACACACGCCGCGAAACTAAAACGACGACCACCCTTGACCACCGAGGCGCATCGCTTGATTTTGACTACATTTTCGATCAGTTGATCGTTGCTTCGACTTTCAGCCACAGATGGCTCCCTACACAAATTCGTATCGATCGTACCAAGTTAAAACTGCAAGCCGCCTTCACGCGCTGCATTGGCAACTTCCGCCACGCGACCATGGAACCGAAACTGGCCACGATCAAAGCGGCAACGTTCGATTCCGGCAGCCAACGCTCGCTTCGCCAGAATTGTCCCGATCTTCTTGGCTGCTTCGCAATTTCCACCATACGCAACCTCGGCTTGAAAAGCCTTCTCTTGCGTACTAGCCGAAGCCAACGTTTTGCCCGACTCATCATCGATCAACTGACACATCAAATGTCGGTTGCTCCGGAAAACCGATAGTCGCGGCACATCACTGCATCCACGTAGTTTTTTCCGAACCCGATTCTGCCGGCGCCAACGCCGCAAGTTCTTGATTTTGACCGCTTTCACAGGACATCACCTTACTGAATATCCACCAACGAAATCGCGATTCACCCGAATCGCCGCTCTCGTTTGATTCAAAAACTACCCACAAACTATGACTTGGCTGACTTACCAGCCTTCAACTTGATTACTTCACCTTGATAACGAATTCCCTTGCCCTTGTACGGTTCAGGTTTTCGTAAGGCTCGAACTGCCGCCGCAAACTCGCCAACTGCTTGTTTGTCGCACCCTTTGACCAAAACGTGCGTTTGGTCGGGACAGGTCACGGACAGCCCAGCAGGAACTTTCTTTTTCAACTCGTTCGCAAAGCCCACCCGCAAGGTAAGTTCGTCGCCTTTGAGCGAGCAAACATAACCCACACCTTGTAGCTCCAACTTCTTTTCGTAGCCGCTCTTCACGCCAATGATCATATTGTTGATCAACGCTCGGGTCAAACCGTGAAACGCACGAGCCGTCCGTCCCTCGATCGCTCTGACCTGAAGTGACTTTCCATCCGCGTCCACTTCCACGCTGACCTCCGGGCGCAACGTATACCGCAGCGTCCCTTGCGGACCAGTGACCTCAATCTCACGGCCCTGAAGGTTGACCTTCACGCCATCAAGAATCGAGACAGCTTTATTTCCAATTCGTGACATTTCCGAACTCTTTCGCACGCGCGGTGAAAAAAAGACTACTGTGAAAGAAACCTTGTTACCAAGGTATCCTTCGCCATCAATTTACCAAACTTCACACAGGACTTCGCCACCAACCTTTTGTTGGCGGGCCTCACGGTCACTGATCACACCGTGGCTCGTACTCAACACGCGAATCCCCAGTCCACCCAGAACCGGCCGCAAATCCTTCGCGTGGAAATAGATCCGTCGCCCAGGACAGCTCACTCGCTTCACTTTTTGGATCACCTTCTCACCACTCGGGCCGTACTTCAGCTCGATGCGCAAGACCGGGGCCGGCTTCTCGTCCAGCACCGCAAAGTCCCAAATATAGCCTTCTCGCTTCAAAACTTCCGCGACACCGCGTTTAACTTTCGAAACCGGCATATCGACGAAGGACTTCTCAACGTTTACCGCGTTGCGAATTCGGGTCAACATGTCCGCAATTGGATCAGTCATCATGGTTGCTAAATCCTCAATCCTACCAGCTTGCCTTGCGAACACCAGGAATCAGGCCATTGTCGGCCAGCTTCCGGAAACAGATTCGGCAAATGCCGAACTTCCGGTAAACCGCACGTGGACGACCGCACATCTTGCACCGATTCTCACTCCGTGCCGAAAACTTCGGCTTGCGCATGGCCTTGGCTATCTTCGCTTTACTCGCCACGAAATATCACCTACAAAAAGTTGACCCGACCCCAAATACTTTATTCCACCCACCCACATCCAACCGCCCACCCCAAACCCAGGCGACCTATTCGGCCCCTCCGCCGACCTTCCCCGACTCCGATCTACGGCGCCGGAAAGGAATCCCAAATTGCTCCAGTAGCAAACGGCCTTCTGCGTCGTTCCGAGCCGTGGTGACGAAGCAAATGTTCATCCCCTGTTTCCGGGTAAACTTGTCCGGATTCAGTTCTGGGAACACTAGATATTCCGTCAGGCTCATGCTGTAATTGCCGTGCCCATCAAATGCCTTGTCGTTCACGCCCCGAAAGTCGCGAACACGAGGTAATACAAATGTAATCAAACGATCCAAAAACTCGTACATGCGGTTGCCGCGCAACGTCACCTTGACGCCAATCGGCATCCCCTGCCGCAAACGGAAGTTCGCAATACTCTGACGAGCCAAAGTGACCATCGCCTTTTGACCTGCAATCAAGGTCATGGCCGCTTGCGCATCTTCGATATTCTTCTTGTCAGTCACCGCACTACCAACGCCCATGTTGATAATGATCTTGTCTAACTTTGGCAATGACATCAAGTTCGAACGACCGGTTTGCTCGCGTAAAACCGGCACAATCGCCTCGCGGTACAGCGTCCGCAAACGAGCTTCGTAATTCTCTGGTAGTTCCGCCATCTCAAATCACCTCGTTTGCCAGGCTAACGATTTTCATGAACTTTCTCGCTCGCAACTCGCGGGCCACAGCACCAAAAATACGAGTTCCTCGAGGATTACCGTCCTTGTCAATAATGACGGCTGCGTTCGCGTCAAAACGAATATAGCTGCCGTCTTCCCGGCGAGTTGGCTGCTTCGTTCGCACGACAACTGCACGCACGACTTGCTTCTTCTTGACGTCACTCCCAGCAATGACACCCTTCACGCTGCAGATAATGACGTCGCCCAACCCAGCGTAACGGCGACGGGTTCCACCCAACACCTTGATGCACATCAGTTCCTTGGCGCCGGTATTATCAGCCACCGCCAAGCGAGTTTCCTGTTGAATCATTGTTGGACCTCTGCTTCCTTATGATCTTCCTTCTGATGACGTCGAACTTCTTTCAAAGCCGCCACGTCAACAGCGGTGCTCTTTTCAACAATTCGGACCAAAGCCCAGCGCTTCAGCCGAGACAACGGCCGAGATTCGATGATCTCCACCTTGTCGCCAACGCCGGCTTCGTTGTTCTCGTCGTGCACGTAGCATTTGCTTCGCGAACGAACGTACTTCTTGTACTTCTTATCCATCACCATACGACGGATCTCGACGACCAACGTCTTATTCATCTTGTTGCTGGTGACCACACCGGTCGACACTCGCTTTGGCATCGTCAGTCATTACCCTATGTTAAAAACCTACCTTGCCCAACCTACATTACACCGCACGACACCACCGCCCCAAGCGGGAAGCCAAGACTACAACAACGCCGTTACTTCACGCTGGCCATAGCACGTTGACTTTGAACCGTTTTGATCTGCGCGATCAACTTGCGGTTCCGCATCAGTTCACTTGGAACGTCCAACCGATCTGTTTGAGCTTTAACCCGTAACCAAAACAGAGCCTTGGTGGTATCTTCCAGAGCGTCAGCCAGCTGGTCGTCATTCATTTCCCGCAGTTGCGAAACTGTTAACTTTTCCATGGCTTACTCCGATTCACCCGAACCAATTTTTGTTTGCTTGCCGATCATTCGGACCCGCATTGGCATTTTGTGAGCCAAGCGTGCTAGACAGATCTTCGCTTGTTGTTCTGTCACGCCGCTCAATTCGTACAACACCGTTCCCGGACGGATATTAGCCACCCAGAATTCCGGCTCACCCTTACCTTTACCCATCCGAGTTTCCAACGGACGGGACGTGACCGACCGATGCGGAAATACGCGAATGAATAGCCGACCACCGGCGCCGCGGACGTATTGCTGTGCAGCAATACGACCAGCTTCAATGGTCTGTGCTTTTAACCAAGCAGGCTCTAATGCCTGCAGCCCGAAATCTCCAAAGACGACGCGATTACCGCGCGAGGCATCACCTCTTATACGACCTCTTTGGACCTTTCGATGCTTTATTCGTCGAGGCATCAGCGCCATCTTCGTTCTCTCCGTACATGCCTTGGTTGACCCACACCTGAACTCCTAAATTCCCCTGAGGCGTCGATGCTTCAGCGAAACCGTAATCGATCTTCGCTCGCAAAGTGCTCAATGGAATGGAGCCCACGTTTGACTTTTCACGCCGTGCCATTTCGGCACCGCCCAATCTACCCGCCAATTGAATCTTGATGCCCTTCGCCCCAGCCTTCATCGTTTCTTCCATCGCTTGCTTCATCGTGCGACGGAAACTGGACCGACGAGCCAACTGCTCCGCAATCTTTTCTGCGACCAACTGTGCCTGCAAATCGGCCCGCTTGATTTCCTCAATTCGCAAATTCACCCGTCGTCCAATGAGGTTCTGAATCTCGGTCTGTAAAACCTCGACTTCCTGTCCCTTCTTTCCGATAATCAAACCAGGACGAGCCACGAACAAAGTTACCCGAACCTCATCACGAGTGCGATCGATCTCGATATGATCGATGCCGGCAGCCGCATAGTTCTTCGTGGGGTGCTTCTTCACAAAACCCCGAATTTTCATGTCCTCCATCAACAATGTGGCGAACTCTTGCTTCGGAGCATACCAGCGACTCTTCCAACCTGTCGTTACACCAGTTCGGAAAGCAACCGGATTGACCTTTTGACCCATGTGTTAATCCTTATACTTCTTCCAATGTCACGGAAATGTGGCTCGAACGCTTCTTGATCAAGTGGGACATGCCTCGTCCACCCGGCCGCATCCGCTTGAACATCGGGCCTCCATCCACACGGGCGTCGGAAATGATCAAGTCTCCTACCGACACTCGCCGACCCTTGTTCTGGTCCAAGTCCGTCGCATTGCCCAACGCCGACTTGATGACTGCTTCCAAATAGCGAGCACCACGATGCGGTTGATATCGCAGAATTGCCAACGCCTCGTCCACGAACTTGCCACGAATCAAGTCCGCAACCGGCCGAACCTTCCGCGCACTGATTCGTGCACCTTTGTACATTGCTGTGAACATTTGCTCTTTCCCTTACTTGGTTGCAGCCTTCTTCGCACCGCTGTGACCTCGGAACGTGCGCGTCAAGACAAACTCCCCTAACTTGTGACCGACCATGTCTTCAGTCACGTAAACCTTGACGTGCGCCTTGCCGTTGTGAACCATAAAGGTATGGCCCACAAATTCGGGAACAATCGTGCACGACCGCGCCCATGTCTTGATGGGCTCGTGACGTCCAGCCGCCTCCAACTTCATCACCTTCTGATACAAGCTGTCGACGACGTAAGGACCTTTCTTACCGGATCTGCTCATTGTACTGACCATTTGCCTTGACGGAATCAACGAAACCAACTTAGCCCACACTGCCCGGAACCAAACCCCACACACCAATACTGATTATTTCAGCTTCAAGAGGCCATATCGGCGACTTCGACGACGACGAATAATCGAAGCGTTGCTGGACTTCTGTGGCTTCCGTGTCGAACCACCCTTGGCCGACTTGCCTTGCGGGCTGACCGGATGTCGACCACCCTTGGTTCGACCTTCACCACCACCGTGCGGATGGTCGATGGGGTTCATCGCGGTACCGCGGACGTAAGGCCGAATACCCATCCAACGCTTCCGGCCCGCTTTACCCAAAACCACTTTCGAATGGTCTGGGTTACTCACCTGGCCAATGGTCGCACGGCAATTGCCAGGAACACGACGGATTTCACCACTCGGCAATTGCAACTGAGCCCATCCAGCTTCCCGAGCCATCAAAACGGCGCTTACACCGGCACCACGGCACATCGAAGCACCTTGACCAGGTCGCAGTTCGATCGAATGTACGTTTGCACCCGCTGGAATTTTGCTCATAGGCAAACAATTCCCAACGGTCGCCGGTGCTTCCGGTCCGTTCATCAACACATCACCGGCTTTCACACCATCCGAAGCAATTACGTACGATTTAGTTCCATCGGCGTAGTGCAACAGCGCCAAGCGAGCACCGCGATTCGGATCATACTGAATCGAATCCACCCGAGCTTCCATTCCATCTTTGTTTCGACGGAAATCAATCAAGCGGTACTGCTGCTTATGACCACCACCCCGATGTCGGGCGGTAATCTTGCCCTGGTTATTGCGCCCGCCCTTTTTGGGTTTTGGCAACAGCAGGCTCTTTTCCGGCTTCGCACCACGCGTTAACTCAGCAAAATCGCTAACGCTCGCATTGCGCCGACCCGGTGAAATCGGATTGTAGATTCGAATTCCCATTGTACTTCGCTTCCTTAACCACCCCTGATCGCGTTGCAGTCTAGTTCTCTGCAACCTACAACATTCTCAAACCCACCCCAAACCATCGCCCCAGTCCGTCTCTCGAACTACGAGAACAACTCGATTCGGTCGTCCCCTGCCAAAGTCACAACGGCTCGCTTCCAGTTCTTCGTCCGGCCATCATACTGGCGGTACCGCTTGGGCTTGCCTTTTCGGTTTTGCACGGCCACCTTTGACACCTTGACTTTGAACAATCGCTCGATCGCCCGACGAATGTCGTCCTTGTTGGCTACCAAGCTGACCGCAAACGAGTACTTGTTCAGAGTCTCACTCAACTCGACGCTCTTCTCCGTAACCAACGGTCGAAGAACTACCTGATGCGGTTCCAGCGTCAAACTGGTTTTATTTTTATCGATCTGTCGCTGCACTGCCGGCTTCGCCATGCCTTCACCTTCTTAATTCAGCCCAGTAAATCCGCCCGCCCGCGCCACACCAAAACCCAAAACTAAACCGCCGCCAAAGCCTTGGCTTTAGCTTGAATGTCTGCCACCGCTTTCGCCTTGAACTCGTCCAATGCGGACTTATCAATGATCACGTTCTTGACCCGCAACACTGCGTATGCGTTCAGGTCGTCACATGGCATCACCGATACCCCGGCAATGTTGCGGCCACTCTTGTAAACCAACGGTTGATGGCCCTTCGTAGCCACCAGTGCGGTTTGACCGGAAACACCCATCGCTGACAGCAAACCAGCCATCACCTTCGTCTTTGCTTCCGAACACTCCAGGCCTTCAACAACCGTCACTTTGCCGGCAGCAATCTTGCTGGCAACCGCCATTCGCAATGCCAATCGAACGGCTTTCTTGGGCAATCGATACGAGAAATCTCGTGGCGACAGCGCCTTCATGTGACCACCACCGCGACGAACACCGCTCCGTCGAGAACCGGCACGTGCGTTACCAGTGCCTTTTTGCTTGTACATTTTCTTCGTCGTACCGGCCACACCCGAACGGGTCTTCGTTTGCTTGGTGCCCTGACGCAAACAGGCCTGATACATAACGACGACATCATGCAACAACTGCTTGTTGATCGAATTCACCAAGTCCGAGCTGGCAATTTCATACTGCCCGACTTGCTTACCCGACATGTTGTATACTGGCAACGATGACATTTTTCGTTCCGCTAAAATTCCGCCACAAAACCCCGAACACCCACCCCGACTCGTACCCAACCCTTATCAAACGATATTGGTTGCCTTGACAATCACATAACCGCCAGCCGGCCCAGGAACGGCACCGCGAATCAACAACAAGTTGTTGTCGGCATCGACACGAACCAGTTTCAAGTTTCGCGAGGTTACTTGCTTGCCACCGTAACGACCAGCCATCCGACGACCCTTCATCACACGAGCTGGAAACGTGTTTTGACCCGTTGAACCAGCATATCGGTGACACTTCTTCACACCGTGTGTCGCACGTTGCCCGGAGAAATTGTGACGCCGCATAACACCCGAATAACCACGGCCCTTGTTGGTGCCCGTGACATCAACCGATGCGACGCCATCCAGATACGAGGCCTTGAGAACTTGGCCTACTTGAAGATCACCAACCGCACCGCGAATCTCACGAACAAACTTTTGCGGTTCACAACCGGCCTTTTCCGGAACGCTCTGTCCGGCTGCCTTCAATGCAACACTTCTTTTACTCTTGATATCGGCGACATGGCCACGTTCGGCACGTGTCGCTTGACTGGCTCGACTTCGCCCGCGACCTTCGGCCGGCCGCTTCTTCTCATCGAACCCTAATTGGACCGCTTCGTAACCATCTCGCTGCAGTGAACGCAATTGCAATACATGACAGGGACCCGCTTCAACAACGGTCACCGGAACTGCCTCACCGCTAGGTAAGTAAATTTGCGTCATCCCGACCTTACGGCCGAGTATTCCCTTGCTCATCTTTGTTCACTTTCTCGCAAAATGGCCTCGTCTCACAGGATACAGAGCGAAAACCACCCATTGGGTGGCCGACACTCAGATTACCTCTGAAACTTCCATTCCATACGCATCTTCCAGTGACCTGCTGACCTCGACCGCCGCGACCCGTTGTCACCGACGACCCAATCAGCGAACACAACCACCAGCCCAACCTGCCCAAATCTCTATCTACCCAACAAAACCAAGGCCTCGAACTATTTCGAGGTGGCTTTGATTTTAATCTCAACACCTGCCGGCAAACTCAACTTGTTCAAAGCTTCGATCGTTTTGGCCGAGGCTTGAACGATGTCAATCAATCGCTTGTGCGTACGCACTTCGTATTGCTGTCTCGCCTTCTTGTCAATGAAGGGACCGCTAATCACGGTGTATCGCTCCACGCGCGTCGGCAACGGAATTGGACCGTGAACTTCCGAGTGCGTTCGCTTGGCCGTATCCACGATCTCTTGGGCACTCTGGTCCAAAACCGAGTGATCAAACGCTTCCATCCGAATTCGAATTACTTCGTGAACAGCAGCCACTTACCGCGTCTCCTCAAATCGTTCCACCTGCCCGTACAACCACAAACCCCACCACCCTCAGCCCCTGACAAACGGGAGGATCGGCACCAAAGACGAGTGACGAACGCAAATTCGCTCACCCATTTCTTGCCTACACCGTCCAGCACGTGCGCAACCGGCCCAAATCGCACCGCTCAACATCCGCTTTCAAGCAAATTAGCCTGAGCCAAGTCCGGTTATTCACGGCTCGTGGGCAGACAAAATCACCCATCGCCAAGAAGTATTCGGTAGTGGAGAGGGAGGAGTTTACACCCTCTGCCCGCAACCTGTCAACGGCCAAAAGAGTTTTTTGGCGTGAAGACTCCGGTTTTTGGTAGCTTTTCCGCCTTGTGCTTTTGGTCTACGACCGCCATACAGTAAAATGGCGGTGGTCGACGTCCCTGGGTAGGCCTAGTCGATAGAACATTTTCGTCCTGTGTCTGGGCAAGAGTAACGGTTGTATGCGATTTGCGATTTGTAACGAGACGTTTCAAAACTGGGGCTTCGTCGATCAGTGCCGCCGAGCGGCCGAGCTAGGATATCAGGCTCTCGAAATTGCCCCATTTACGCTGCCTGTCTCGGTAGCCCAGTTTTCTGGGCAGCAGAGAATCGAAATGAAAAAGACGGCTCGTGATTTTGGGCTCGAGATTATCGGGCTCCATTGGCTCCTTGCCGGCACCGAAGGTCTTTACCTAACCAGCCCCGACCGAACGGTTACCGCGCGAACCGAGACTTACTTTCACTCGCTGATCAACTTGTGCCACGACTTGGGCGGTCATGTTATGGTTTTGGGTTCGCCGAAGCAGCGAAACTTGCTACCGGGGGTCAGTCATCAACAGGCCTCCGAAAATGCAGCAGCGTTGCTCGGACGTTTGACTTCGCATTTGAGCGATGCGGGCGTCACGTTGGCCATCGAGCCCCTCGGTCCTGAAGAGGGTGATTTTCTCAATACCGCTCAATCGGCGGTGGATTTGATCCAGATGGTGGATTCCCCGACCGTCCGCTTGCATTTGGACGTCAAAGCCATGTCCACGGAAGCCGAACCGTACGAAAGCCTGATTCGTCGCCATGGCGTTTGGCTGCAACATTTTCATGCGAATGATCCCAATCGCCAAGGACCAGGCATGGGCGAGGTGGATTTTGTCCCGATACTTCGGGCACTCCGGGACATTGGCTATACCGGGTGGGTGAGTGTTGAGGTTTTCGATTACACTCCAGGCCCTGACGCTTTAGCCAGCCGCAGTATTCAATACCTTCGCGAAACCGTCTCCCAACTATGACCGAAAAAAATCAACCGGTTTCGAGCGCATTGCCCCAGCCTCCTCCAGAGTTGCTCGCGCCAGCGGGTAACCTCCTGTGCGCCCGTGCGGCCGTGGAAAATGGGGCCGACGCGGTCTACTTCGGATTAGAGGCAGGATTCAATGCGCGGGCGCGAGCCGAGAACATCACCTTGGAACAACTGCCGACATTGATGTCGATGTTGCATCAGAGGAACGTTAAAGGCTATGTCACTCTCAATACACTGACGTTTACCGATGAACTGCCGCGGTTGGAGCAATATGTCCAACGACTCGCGGTGGAAGGCGTCGACGCGGTTCTAGTACAAGACATCGGCGTCGCTCGATTGGTCCGAGAAGTCTGCCCAGATATCGAGATCCACGCCAGTACACAAATGACGCTGACCCACGCGGATGCCATCGAGTTGGTCGCGAACGAACTGCATTTGTC
The DNA here is from genome assembly GCA_016795075.1 of Planctomycetaceae bacterium. Classification (GTDB taxonomy): domain Bacteria; phylum Planctomycetota; class Planctomycetia; order Pirellulales; family Pirellulaceae; genus M30B19. The sequence goes on from JAEUIP010000012.1 coordinate 12,427, forward strand.
TCGCGTTGTATTGGCCCGTGAACTCTCCATCGCCGAAATCAAGAAAATTCGCCAACGGACCAACGTGCCCTTGGAAGCCTTTGTGCATGGAGCCCTGTGCGTTGCCTATAGCGGCCAATGTCTCACCAGCGAGTCTCTGGGCGGGCGAAGTGCAAACCGTGGCCAATGTGCTCAAGCATGTCGATTACCGTACGATTTGGTTTGCGATGGCGCCGTTCGAGACCTTGGCGACGTGCGTTATTTGCTGAGCCCGCAAGATTTGGCGGCTTACCCACTGGTTCCTCAACTAATGGAAGCTGGTCTGGCGTCCCTCAAGATCGAAGGGCGACTCAAAACGCCCGAATATGTTGCGAACGTGGTTCAAGCCTATCGTACGGCGATCGACCATGCGGTTCGCGGCGAACAAAAAATCTGGTCGGCCGCCGAAAAACGACAACTCGAGTTGTCGTTTTCCCGCGGGTTTTCGCCCGGATGGTTGGAAGGCAATGACCACAAACGCCTTACCCCAGGCCAGTCCAGCTCCAAACGTGGAGTGCGAGTTGGCAAAGTCGTTCGACTCCAACATGGCAGGCTGTTGGTCGAGCTGGATTTGCCACTGTCCAAGGGTGACGGGATTGTGTTGCAGGGCGATCGTTTGAACGATGAAGAAGTTGGGGGGCGTGTCTATGAAATCTGGCGTCAGGGTCGCCAATTGGACGAACCAGCCGCAGGGCTTGTCGAACTTGGAATGGAGCATGGATTACTTCAGAATGCCAACATCTACCCGGAACAAATTATCTGGCAAACGGACGATCCGCAACTGACTCGCCGATTGCGAAAAACGTTCATCAATAATCAGATCTCTCGCCGGGTTCCGATTGCTGTCTCTGCCACAATCCAAGCGGGACATCCGATCGAGTTGTACGTAATTTGCGATGGGCGATCTTGGAGTGTACCCTGCGACTTTGAGCCGCCAGTGGCCACCCGCCACGTGTTGACCGAAGAGGTTGCCCGGCAACAGTTGGATCGGCTGGGGAACACCGTCTATGAGTTGACACAGCTAAGCCTCACGATCCTGGACGAGCCGATGGTTCCCTTGAGTGTCTGGGGGACCATTCGGAAACAAATGATCGAGATCCTCGACAATCGGCATCACCAAAAAACGCGTTCGATCTCCCAAGCTCCGGTCTTGCCGGCGATGCTGGCCGGAGTTGCCAAAATGGCCGAGCCGCTCCAATCGCCGGCCGAGTTGCAACAGGAAGCAACCGCCCCAGAACTGAGTGTTTTGTGTCGCTCGCTGGCTCAATTGGAATCTGCTCTGGCGATCGGTTGTCGACAAGTCATCGCAGACTTCCACGATGTGCGAGAATATCGTCGCGCGGTGGAATTAGCGAAAGCTCACGGTAGTTTCGTACGGCTGGCGACGCTAAGAATTTGCAAGCCGGGCGAAGAAGGGCTACTCAAAGCGCTCTCGCGACATGGAGCGGATGGTTGGCTCGTGCGGAACCTGACGGCTGCCAAGTACGCCCGCGAGTTACAGATTCCGTTTGTGGCCGATTTTTCACTTAACGTCACCAATCCGCTTTCGGCCCAGTGGTGGAAAAAGTTGGGAGCGCAGCGAATCACTGCGTCCTACGACCTGAACCGCGACCAATTGTTCGAACTGGCTCAAGCAACGCCACCGTCTTGGTTGGAAGTGGTGATCCATCAGCACATGCCGATGTTCCATATGGAGCACTGTGTGTTTTGTAGCGTCTTGTCCCCCGGCACGAACAAGACCAATTGCGGTCGGCCTTGCGATCGCCATCAGGTTCAACTGCGTGATCGTGTCGGTGCGCTGCATGTCTTGCATGCGGATATCGGATGTCGAAACACCTTGTATAACGGAACGGCGCAAAGTGGCGCGGAAGCCGTCGGAGCGTTGCTTCAAATGGGCGTGCGTCACTTCCGGGTCGAGTTATTGAATGACGCGACCACCGCGGATGTAGAGCGACTGTACTCTCTTTACCAACGTTTAATGGAAGGCAAGCTTCTCGCAGCCAGTGTCTGGAAAGAACTGCAAGCGGACAACCGAGTCGGAGTCACGCGGGGGACTTTGGAGCAACCTCGTAACCCGTTGGCGATCCTTTGAACGCCGTTCGCAGCGATTACTTGAGTGTCGAACCGAAGTGTTGGGCGATCTTGCCGCGCAAAAAAGCGACGCTTGCTTGCAATTGCTCAAACCCATCAACGCCATCTTCGACGCTGACCCAGCCATCAAAGCCCGCCTGCGCAAGCATCCCGAAAATTGCATCATAGTCGTTCAAGCCTTTTCCAATCTCGCCGTGGCGCAGGCGTTTTGCGTAACCTGCGGCACCGTCTTCTTCTCGGCGCAAATCTTCCAGCGTCCCTTCGATCAAGTAGCGATCACTGGCATGCATCGTGACGACGCGGTTCAATACGCGACGCAGCAATTCGAGCGGATCGTCGCCAGCCAAGTAAGCATTGCTCGGATCGTAGTTGACGCCAAACTTCGGATGGTGAACACGATCCACGAGTTGACAGAACACGTCCATCTTTTGGGCAAATTCTGGAAACTGCCAAAAATCGTCTTTGTAATGATTCTCGATGATCAAAGTAACGCCGAGTTTCTCGGCGGTAGGCAAGCACGCTTCAATCGATTGCGCGGCCAACTCGACACCTTCTGCGATTCCAAGTTCTGGACGACGCTGCCCACTTAACACTCGGCAGAATTGACCGCCAAGCTCCGCCGTCATTTGAATCCAATGGCGTTGCTTTTCAATTTCTCGTTGGCGGAACTCAGGTGCTGGATGAGTGAAGTCGGGTGAGCAGCACATCATGGGGATCACCATCCCGTGCGATTCAACTTGGCGCCGAAATTCCGGCCAACGTTGCCGGTCGGCCATTTCGAGAAAACCTGCATACCACTCCAAGCCCTCGACATGGAGTGTCGCCGCCAACGCGATCCATTGCGTCAGGTTCATCGATCCATCTTTGCACAATGCGGTCATGTAGGCTTTAGGAAATACGGCAAGCTTCGGCATGCGCAAGACTCTTTCAAGTTGACTGAAGAATTCACTCCCGATGGGGCACGACTTCACGATCCCTTCGAGTTCCCGTGACGCTGGGCGAACAACCATTCCCACACCGCTGGATTGCTGTACGTCGCGGTCCAGCTATCGTGATCGCCGCCCCGATATTCTGTGTACCTTGGGGAACCGCCGAGTTCACGCAATCGATGGACGATTTCACGCGAGCGAGTTACCGGGACGACGTCGTCCTGATCTCCATGAAAAACCCACAAGGGTTTGCGGGCCAACTTCGGCAATTGGTCTGCCTGACAATCCGCTCCGCCACAGATCAGAACGGCCGCTGCATAACGATCGGGCTCACGCATTAGCAAGTCCCAACCTCCGAAACCGCCCATCGACAACCCCGTCAGATAGACGCGTTGTGGGTCGATTGGCAACTGAGTAAGTAACGAATCGAGCAACTGTTGTACCGATCGCAATGCGGGACTTGGTTGAGCCGCTAACTTGGTGGGTTCATGTGTCCGGTCGATGCTGGCCCAAACGTCGTCTACTGGACATTGGGGCACAACGACGAAACAAGGATTCTCGCGTTGCACCATGGGGCCAGCAAAATCGTGCGCGCCGTGAACCAACGTCACTTCGTTGTCGGTCCCGCGCTCGCCGGCTCCATGCAGGAATAGCAGCAACGGAAAACCTGTTCCGACCGAACTGGACGATTTTCCATCGGTTGTTGAGCCTGCAATAGCGCCTTGAGGCCGCCAGATCCGAAATGGAAATGGACCAGACGAAGCAAGAAACACTTGCTGCTCGTAGTTCGACAATTCAACCTCGTCCATGTTCTTTCAGGGGCCTTGGCGGATCGTTTTGGGTTGGGGAAAAAATCGACGACCCCGCGGGGCAAATTGTGGCTCGAGGGGCGGTGACTCCGGCAGTTCCATGACCAGCGGGGTATGGGCCGGCACCGACATCGGCACGGGCGCAGGCACGGCCACCGTTCCCACGGGTGGCGTCTGGGTCGCGGATGGCGCTGGCTTCGCAAATACTACGGACGAAGGTCCGCTCATTTGCCGAAAAAAGTCATCCGGAACAGAACTCATTGGTACGGACGGGATAAACTTGCTGTCATGGTCATTGCCATCTTCGTCGCGGCCACCAAACTCGTCTTCAGGGCCGCGGTCAGGAACATCAAGCATCAGGGCCGATGAGGTCGGACTTCCCGGCCGTTCTCGAGTTTCGAACTGCGGAGAGGCCGCTTGCCATGTAGTCTCTTGTGGTGTGATGGCTTGTGGTGTGATGGCTTGTGGTGTGATGGCTTGTGGTGTGATGGCTTGTGGTGTGATGGATGGCCGAGGCCTGGTGGGTTGCGGTGATCGGGTCGTCGGTTCAAATGAATCGATCGTGCCCAAGTATTTTTTGCGGACTTCGGGATGGATCGACACTTCGTGAGGTGACCCACTGCACAAGACTTCACCTTCACTGATGACGTAGGTGCGACTGGTGATTTGCAGGATCTCCCGCGCCGCATGGTCGGTAATCAAGATACCCAATCCACGATCCGCCAATTGGCGAATGATGCCCTGGATGCCCTGGACAGTTACCGGATCGATACCGGCAAACGGTTCGTCCAGCATGATCATTTTGGGATTAGAGACGAGGCAACGCGCGATCTCCAAGCGACGCCGCTCACCGCCGGAGACCTGGGCTGATAAGGTACTGCGAATGTGTTCCAACCCGAACTCGGCCAACAATTGGGCCGTTTCACGCCGTCGCTGTCCACTGGGGCGACCTAACAATTGCATCGTTGCCACCAGGTTTTGTTCGACGGTCAGCTTGCCAAAGACGCTCGATTGTTGTGGCAAGTAACCCAAGCCACCTTCGCGAGCCCGGCGATGCATTGGCCAGCTCGTGACATCTTGACCATCCAAAACGACGCGACCCCGATCCGGCGTGACCATGCCGCAGGTCATGCGAAATGAGGTCGTTTTTCCGGCACCGTTAGGTCCCAACAACCCAACAATCTCACCAGCGTCCACGTCAAAGGAGACTTCGTTGACCACTTGGCGACTGCCGTAGCGTTTCGCCAACCCGTTGACTTCTAATAACTTCATTCAACCGCTCCATCAGTTGTGACGCTGTCCGAGATCAATGAATAATCCGCATTCGATTGAAGTTTGGCCAATACAGTGGGCTATTCCAAGTGTGCGGCCAATAAACCATCAACGCACGCCCAATCATGAATCGACGCTCCACATAATTAGGTGCCTGCCACTTTCGAGCATCTTCGCTTTGTGGGCTATTGTCGCCCATCGGAAAGAACTGGTCCTCGGTCAACTTGTAAGCTTCGTCACCCCACTTCAATGGTAAGTTTTGATCAAACCCTTCAAACCACTCGCGAAATTCTGGCGAACCCCAATGTATCGGGCTCTCGTAATATTGAAGCATCCTACTTCGCGAGACACCGGCTCCACTTCGATCGCGAAGCGACGAGAGTGTCGCAACGTTGAAGTCGTTCCTTCCCAAGTAATAGAAATCACGAAACACTTTTAGCCGCTCGATGGACAACTCACCGCCCTGGAATCCAACGCCCAATGGTCGGGCGTCGCCGTAGTCTTGATCATCATAATACGGAGTCAGCTGCCCGGAACGAACATAACAACCCTCTCCTGGAATCTCGACTTCTTGGTCGTCGATCCACAAGTAGATTCGATCGTCACAGTTTGCATAACGAATCTGATACGAGCCTGCGCCTTTCAACGGAGTTTCAAATTGAAGTGAGGCGTTTTTTGAGTCGTCCAGTGAGGTTTGGTCAGCGAATCGAACCGTAACCCCCTCAGCGGAAACTTTCGACGAGAGAGTCGCTTGTCCCGTTGCCACGTCGATTTCACACAAAAAGTGAACGCCACCTTCCACCGCGTCCAACGCCAACGTTCCCTGTGGTCCCACGGTGACTTCCGCTTCCATCACGAGATCCCCGACCCAGTTGCCACCGAATCGCGAGAAGTCCCAGTTATGACTTTCTGCGGTATCCGCATACATCATGCCGTCGTTGTAGCAATAATAATCCGTCACGAGATGCCCGGGGCTATCGATATAGTCGGTCGGCAACGGCTCGCCTGAGCGAACCGCTTGCCAATGAGCTTGTCGCGGGACCATATGGCGAAACCGCAACCAATCGTATTGTCCGTTTGGATTCGCGGGGGCCGCCAGGGCATACGTTGCCGGTTCGTCTCCGTCGGCCTGGACTTTCCATTGGGTTTCCGCAACACATTTCTCATGCCACGAAGGGCCAGGCGAGTTGAGCTGCCGCGTTCCATCGGGGATCCACGAGGGCGGCATCCCTGCCTTCCGCATTGCCGACGAGAAGTAGTAACTGTCTTGGACCGGGATTGCAATCTTGGCCAATTTGCCCGGCGGCTTTCGGGCAATCGTTTGGGTTCTCGGCAGGTTGGCATCTAGCGTATCGGTCGCTTGGGTGTAGACATCTCCATTGTTGATTGTCAGCGATTCGCCCGGCAGACCAACCAACCGCTTGATGTAGTTCGCTTTGGCCGCACCCGGGTATTTGAACACGATGACGTCCCAACGTTGGGGTTCACGCCAAAGATGCTCCAATTTGCTCACAACGATTCGATCGCCCGCAAAGGACTCGTCATTGGCTTGTGGCATGATGGGTTGCCCATTGGCGTCCTTGGGCAATGTTGCTCCGACGCGAGCCAATTCCCGAATTTCGAAAGTTAAGGGGCAACGCACTTTGTGGAGCCGATACTTGTCGATTGACTGGTTCGCGCCGCGTGGGACTCGACCGCTGGGACCTTCGGCCGTTGCGCCGACTTGGAAGTAATAGTCGCAGTCGGAACAGGCCACTTCGACATGTTGGCCCATCAACGTCGGCGCCATCGAACCTGTCGGAATGATGTAGGCCTCGGCTTGCAAGGTCTTGAAGGTCATCGCCAACACGATCGCCATCGCAATGGACTCGATCGTTTCTCGAACATTGATGCCGTCCCAGAACGTGGGCTCCAACACAAAAGAGCCCGCCATCGTGTTGTCGTAGTTCCCAGACGTCTCAAACGGTTTCTGCTTGGCCATGGAGTCTCAGTCGAGTGATGGTTGATCGATTCCGGAGCATAGGAAACGGCCGAGGCCGTACTGCTGCCCAGGGTCTCCAATTGTAGTCGAACGGCATTCTTTGGCCGATACGACTTTGCCTACCGTGAAATTGTTACACGCTAGCGAGCCTCCGCGGTCCAACGCCCGGGCTTGTGCGCTCTCGATTTCGCGGAATTGTACTGAAAACTCTGTTTCTCGCGGCGTTGGCACGAGAACTGCACTGGAGGGTACTCGCCACGAAGGTTGCAGACCCAGTCAACAGCCAACGTGGGGATTGGCGACCCGCCAATCCAACGAGCGACATCAACGAAAGGAATCCGCGAAATGTCACTTCTTATCGAATCCAATACCGATTGCAGTTCCCTGACCCTGACCGAAATCCGCATGCGAGTCGCCAATATCAAGGCTCGTTGGACAGATGAAGAGCGAGAGGTCCGCGCCCATCAAGGTCAAAAACGACGCGAAAGTCTCGGTGTATTATTGGGACGCACGACCCCAACCGACCTGGAACGGGGCCTGTGGCAGGCCGTCGAACAGGAAGAACTCGGTGTTTAGCTTGCGAAAAACCCGCGGTTGATCATAATCTAGCGGTGGAATGACGCGTGTTGAGCGAACGCTGGTGCGCCGGTTGGAGCCGCTACATCAGCGACGGCCAAATTGGTCGGAGTTGGATGCCGGGGCAACTGCCTTGAGCGGAACCCAGCGAAGCGCCAACCCAAACGTGCTCCTTAAATAATGTGAGTAACGACTCCCGGGCTTTTCGGAAGTCTTTGTTCTCATAAAATTTGAGGGCGCGAGCCGCCACCGTCGCATGGACACTGCAACCGCCTGCCTTTTGCAACCGCCGAGACCCGCCTGGCATGATCACTCGCTCTCAGTTGAAGTGGATTTTTCTCTCCTTGGTCGCCCTGCGTCTGATCGTGGGTTTCCACTTTTTTACCGAGGGCAAGAACAAAATCGAACAAGGAGACTGGTCCGCAGCTCCGTTCTTTGCCGCGGCGAAGGGGCCGATGGCTCCGTTCTTTCATAGTTTGCTACCCGATTGGAGCTATCGAGAAACTTTATGCGTTGTTCCCGCGAAACCGGCAGGTGATAAAAAAAACAATCCTGTCGTGAAACGCGACCAGGCCCCCGCGGCGTCCAATGCGCCCAAATTCGAGATCGATCCCTATCGAACTTTTGGTCAGTGGGACATTTTCCTGGAAAATGTTTTGGTTGGTTACCGTTTGAAACAATCGGAAATCGCGGACAGGATCGCGTCGATGGACCGTGAGATCAAGCGTTTGGATTCCGAGATTGATGCAGCGCACGCCAGCGACGACGCTAGTTTGGAAAAGGACTTGACGCGACAACGGGCTCAGCGGATTGCCGTCAAAGACCGACTAGCGAAAGCCGATCCGTTGGTTGATCTGTTAGAGATCCTCAAACGGCGCCGGGACCAGCTGAATGATTATTTGTTCTTCCCAACCCACCGGGATGAGATCTTGAAATCGGTAGAAGACGAAAATCGCTTGGCGGGTTTTGTTCGCGATGGCGAGAACCGTTCCAGCAGTGGCCAGGACGTCGAGTCGCTCCGAAGTCAAATCGATTCGATTCGGAGCGAGATTCAAAGTGTCCGCGGCAAACATGCCGTCGAGATCCAAGGGATCTGGAACGGACTCGAAGAAGAAATGAATTCGTACGGCCTGCAACTCTCTTCCCCGCTGGAAACGGGCGAGTCGTTGAGGCGACAAGTCTCTTTGCCGAAACCGTTTGAGATCAAACCGACCACCCAACTTTACTGGATCAACACGATCGTCCCGTACTTCGATCTTACCGTCGGAATCCTGTTGTTGTTGGGACTATTTTCGCGGATAACTTCGTTGGCGGCAGCTTGCTTCTTGCTGGGTATCATCGTCACGCAGCCGCTGTGGGTTCCAGGGCATGACCCTAAGATTATCTGGAACCTCGTCGAATTTGGGGCGTTGTTGGTGATGGCGGCAACCGTGGCTGGCCGTTTTGGTGGTCTGGACTACTTCCTGCATCGCTTTTTTGGCAAATCTGAGGAAGAGCCCGAAACAACCTCAAGCCCCTAGCGCCGCTAACCGCTTCCCTTACTAGCACAACCTGCTCCGAACAAAATCCAACTGTCCCGTTGAAGGCAAGGAATAGAAGATGACTCCAACTCCGGAAGAGAAGGCCATTGGCCGCGACAACTACTACTCGGCAGTTACGGCCTACGAGAAAATGCATCGGCGTGATTTTCTTACACGGACCGTGGCGGGTGGCGCGGCCATCGGCGCGGGTGTGGGAGCCATGTATTTCGGCTACGGCAAACCAAGCCGCCCGATTCGGATCGCGGTTATTGGAACCGGTGACGAAGGTAGCGTTCTGATTGGGGCCTTGAATCCGGACTACGTCGAAGTCAAAGCGATTTGTGATTGCCGACCCTCCAGCCAGTTCCGCGCTTTCCACGGCGACTGGAGCACGGCCAATACCATCGGAGTTCGCCCAGGGTTACTCAAAGTTTTTGGCTGGAAGAGTGAAGAAGAAGCCCGGCGTCACGTCAAAGTGTACACGGATTACATGGACGTGATGAAAGACCCAGATATTGAGGGTGTGATCATCGCGACACCGCTGTTCCTGCATGCTCCCATGTCGGTCGCTGCGATGCTAAACGGCAAACATGTGCTGTGCGAAAAACTGATGGCTCACAACGTTGCCCAATGCAAATGGATGACTCGAGTCGCGGAGGCAACGAATAAATTCCTGTCTGTCGGTCATCAGCGTCACTACAACATTCTGTATGATAACGCGGTCAATATGATTCGCTGGGGACTGTTGGGTGAAATTCACCATATCCGTGCCCAATGGCACCGCGGGAACTTGCCGGGCAAAGATAGTTGGGAATTGCCGATCCCGGGTGGCGATGTGATGCCGGACGGCAAACGCGTCGACCAAATTGCTACGGAGTTGAACAATTTCAAACGAGCGATCACGGCGAGCGAAGGAAGCGAAACCAAGTTTCTGAAAATGCAAATTGCCCAGTGGTCCGCATTGGATCAGGACAAGTTTTTGGATGCGAAGAAGTATGGATACTTGGACGATCCTTCCATTCTGGGTTCGGGCAAACTGCGAACCGCTATGGAGGAACTGGTTCGGTGGCGGTTGTGGGATCGAACGGCGGGTGGCTTGATGGCCGAGTTGGGCAGCCATCAAATTGATGCCGCCAGCATCTTCATTGCGGCGCTAAGCAAAGACGTCAATCGGAAGGTTCATCCGCTAACGGTTCATGCAGTGGGTGGCCGCCAAATTTTCCCGAAGAGCCGCGACGCAGACGATCATGTTTATTGCACCTTCGAGTTCCCCGGCCAAGGCTTTGATTTCGACAAAGTTGGCTTCAAGGATCCGATGAACAGTTATCCGCCGGTCACCGGCGTTCCATCGTACGAAGAGGATCCCAACAAGAAAGTGGTTGTGACCTACTCGTCGATCAACGGTAATGGATATGGCGGTTACGGTGAAATCGTGATGGGCACCAAGGGAACGTTGGTCCTGGACAAAGAACTGGAAGCCATGCTGTACCAAGCAGGGCCAACCTATGTGAAGGCCGGCGTCAAAGCGGAAAAAGGAGGCTCGGCGATTCTGGATACGTCGTCGAGTGGCGATCCTGCTTTGGCGAAAGCCGCTGAAGGTACTAAGGTAAGCCGTGGCTACAAGGAAGAAATCGAACATTGGGCCTGGTGCATCAGCCAAGGCGACCAGTCCAACCAACCTCGTTGCAACGGACCTGTTGGCTTGGCCGACGCGGTGATTGCACTTGTCTCTCGGCAAGCGATCCAAAATAGCAACAAACCGAAAGGCCACGGCTTCGTCCAATTCGATACGAAGTGGTTTGACTACCAATCGGATGAAGTTCCCGAACCGAACATTGGCGGCTTGGCAGACACGGACATGGAGTCCGTTCGCAAGAAACTCGGGATTCCTCAGAATTTGGGTTCGGTCTAACACAACCCGTCTGATCCAGTTGGGCGGATCGACCAAGCGACCGCCCATAGTCGAGCGAGCGCCCCGATCGCTTCCGCGTTGGGTCGATGAGTTTGACCAGTATAGAAATGCGGAGGCGCCTGAATCCCAGAGAACTCTGGTACCAGGCTTCTCCGTTTTTTTCGTTTCGGTGTCCGTAAGTCGATCTGGACCGGTCTTAGCTAGCACTCGTGGCGATGGACGCTGTCAATCTGCGACGTTGATGGCTGCGAACGCCTGCAACGGATTGGAATCGACTTTGCCTTCTTCGGCCGAATCTGGTATTTGACACTGGTCAAGCTCATCGGACGTTCATGCGCAGGGAGGCGTATTCCGGTCGTGGCACCGTTCTGTCGATACGCTCTATTGTGGTTCATCGTTGCGGGCTGTCTTTACTTCGGCCGACCGCTCGAGCTTTCCGCGCAATCGACTCCCGTCGCGGCCGACTGGGGCGAGGACCAATACGCTATCGCGGCTCAGCACTACCGCCAACAACGTTGGCAACAAGCGATTGGTCAATTCCAACTCTTGTTGGAACGCGAGCCCAACCATACGCGGTCCATCGTGGCGAAGTTCTTCTTGGCGGAATCCCAAGTACAACTGGAGCAATACGAGGACTGTCTCGACCATTTTCGAGCATTCTTGGCGGAGGCCAAAGACCATCCTTTGTCCATGCGAGCCAAGTTTCGGCTGGGGGAAGCCTATTATCTCTTGGGACGTGACGACGAGAGCATCCGGGAACTGTCCGAGCTGTTGAACGAAGACAAAGAACAACAGTTCACGGAATTCACGCTGGCCTATTTGGGCGAGATGTTGTTGAAACGCGAGATGCCCGCCAGTATTGAAAGCGCGCGAGATTACCTGCAACGCGTGGTCCGCGAATTTCCCAACTCTTCGTTGCTGGCACGTTCGCAACTTGGCTTGGCGCAGGCTTACCAGAAGCTGGGCGAGGACGAGGCCGCTGAATCGCTGCTCCGCACGCTGCAGCAGAGTCTCGAATCATCGATCGCCGAGGAAGCTACGTTGATCTTGGTGGCACTGTGGATTGACCGTGGTCAACCACAAGATGTTCTCGCAACCTTGGATGATGCCACATTGGCCGGTCTATCTTCCAATCTACAACCGAAGGCCAAGTATTGGCGCGGCCGAGCAGAAATGGCCGTCAAAAATTGGACGAAGGCCGGAGCCTTGATCTTGGACAGTGCTCCGCAATTGGAAGACCCACGACTGCAGCAAGCGGCTTGGTACGACGCCGCCATCTGTTTCTGGCAAGCCGACAATCTAACGCAAGCCGAACGATTGCTGCAACAATCGATCGAGAAATGGCCCACGGGTGATTGGGCGGCCGAGTCTCGGTTTCTTCTGTTGCAAGCCGCCGTGCGCGAACAACGATCCGAGGATATCTCGTCACAGGCAGAAGCCTTTCTGGCTCAATTCCCGGACCACTCCTTGGCCAATAAAGTCCGCGAGACATTAGGCCGTCGCGCGTTGAACCAACGAGATCACGCACTATCCGCCGCACAATTTCAGATGCTTTTGTCCACGACGATTCCCACATCTGAAAATAGTCTGGATCGGGCCAATTGGCATTATTTGTTGGCTTTGTCTCAGATCGGTCTACAGAATCTGGATCAAGGGCTTGAGTCCTTGAACGCGTGTGTGCAGTTGTTGCCCGCCAAAGAGTCCTTGGAAGCCAACGTGGAAACCGAGTCCTTGGACGATTGGTTACAAGCAAGCACTACGGAAGAGTCGGAGGTTGCGGTTCGCACGAGCGAAGAGCAGCTTCGCGAACAGGCCGACTTTGCCCGAGCCAGCACCCTGATGCGTCAAGGGAAATGGACCGAGGCTTTATCTGCCCAAGCACAAATCCTCCGCGACAACCCACGGAGTTCACATCGTGTTGAACTGATGGCCGACCGACTTCGCGCGTTGGTCGCGATCCGAGATTGGTCTCAATGGACAAAGGCGGTAGAGACCTCCAAGATTTGGTTGAGCCTGTCGGAAGTCTCGAGCGACGGCGTGGCGACCGAGCAACTCACTTCTGCGAATCAGGTACTATCGAAGGCGCTTACGTCCACCGCGTTGACGGTTGCCGATCACTGGTACGACAACCATGACTACACACAAGCGATTTCCTGGTACGACTTAGCGGCCACGGCGGCCGATGCAGAGATCGCGGAACAGGCCCTGAGTGGCCTGGCTTGGGCGGAGTTTCAATCGCGGCCCACGGCGGAGAGTGAAGCAACTGCTCGGGTATTGTTGGATCGATTTTCAACCAGTCCACGATCGGCCGAGATCGGTCTAAAACTGGCAGAACAAAAGTATCGTGATGGAAAATTCGAGGCCGCCGACGAGTTGCTGCAGACTTTGCTGGGCCGGTTTCCTGATTGGCCCCGGCGACATCAGTTGCACGCTTTACATGCCAAGTTATTGGCCCGAAATGTCGAGCCTGCTGCCAAACAACAAGCCATCGAGGCGTTGAACGCAGCCTTGTCGACCCTGGAGGCGATGCCTAGTGAAACCAGCGATTTGCAGGAACAAAAATGGACTTCAACTGCCACCTACGTGTATGAGTTGGCATGGCTGTATCACGACTCCGGACAAACCGAATCAGCGAATCGAGCGTTCGAACGAATCAACGTGAATCATCCGACCAGTAGATATTGGGCAGATGCGACGATTCGTTTGGCGCAAGCCCATTTCTCGCAAGGTCGATTGCCTGCGGCGATTGATTTGTTGCAGCAGTTGATTGGGGAACCTCGTCCTGCTGAAGTAGAGACCGAAGAAGTTCGAACACCAGCGGGCGTACCGGCTCTCTCCGCGAGTTTCCGCAATTCGGAACGCGACTCGGATACCCAAGTCATGAACGGAGCGGAAACCCAGCACTCCATCGTATCTGAAGAAATAAAGTGTCAGGCGTTGTACTTGCGAGCCATGATCGCCGTTGCGGAAAAGGACTGGCCGAGTGCGGCCACGTGGTCCCAACGCGTGGTTGATGAGTATCCCAAGCATCGTTTGCGGTGGATGTCGCAGTTCTGGAACGGTGAAGCTTTATTTCGCCAACGTCAATTTGGAATGGCCGTCGAGCAGTTGTCGGAGGTCCTTCCTCGGACCGATGCACAAAACGATCCGTGGGTCGCCATGGCGCATTTGCGATTGGCCCAGTCGCTTGGTCATTTGGACCGCTGGGAGGAAGTCTTGGTCATCGCGGAACCGGCCAAACGCCGTTTTGTCGACTTCGCTCAGGCTTACGAACTGGACTATTTGATTGGTCGCGCGCTGGCGACGGAAGCTCGTTTTCCACAAGCTCGGGCGGCGTATCAGCAAGTAATCGATTCACCGGCCGGCAAGACCAGCGAAACCGCCGCGATGGCTCAATGGATGATTGGCGAAACCTATTTTCATCAAGAACAATACGCGCTTGCCGCGGAAGCTTACCATCGAACCGAGACCTTGCACCGCTTCCCGCAATGGCAGGCGGCGGCCTTGCTGCAGGCCGGCAAGTGTTACGAATATTTAAGCCGTCCCCAAGATGCGATCAGCGTCTACAGGCAGCTATTGCAAGAACATGCCAATTGCACGTTGGCCGAACAGGCGGCTGAACGAATGGCGAAGTTGAAACCCGCAGGTCAGACGACGTTGGTGCCCTCCAACCCTTTGCCGCAGAATCGGTTAAGAGGTTTGTAATTCACGTCGCTAATCGCCGCAAAACAGCGTGCCAATTTTTTGACCACAATTGTCAGGACACGAAAAAGATGCTCAAGCAAATGGAATCTGGTAACGTTCGTCACGAGTCGGATGCGCAGCCGCGGGCGGGACGCTGCTTGCCTCGATTTTGGATATTCCTTTACGTTGTGGTCGTGTTGCTGCCAGGTTGGTCCAGTTTCGGTACGGCTCAGGAACCCGACGAGGTTGCAGCATCGACGGGAGTTCTAACGCCGGAAGCGGTGGCCAACCCGGAAAACACCACCGTGACCTCGAAGAGTCTCTTGGCGGTGTTGCGCAGTGGCGGACCATTGATGATTCCCTTGGGAATTTGCTCGTTCGTGTTGTTGGTGTTCGTGTTCGAGCGACTGATCAGCCTAAGAAGATCTCGCGTGATCCCAACCCCGCTGGTCACGCGAATCCTGGAACAAATTCGCGAGCGACAACTGGACAAGGAACAAGCCATTAGTCTGTGTGAAGAAAATCCGTATCCGGTTTGTGAAGTACTGTGCGAAGGACTGCGAAAATGGGGGCGGTCCAGTGTCGAAGTGGAACAAGCAATTTTGGACTCGGGGGAACGCGTCAGCAACGAACTGAAACGCAATCTCCGCGTGATCAATGGTGTGGCCACGGTCACGCCATTGCTCGGGTTGTTGGGGACGGTCTTGGGGATGATTCAAGCATTTGATGCGATTTCATTGATCACTCCCGATGGTGATCCAAAAATCTTGATTGCGGCGGGGATCAGCGAAGCGTTGCTAACAACGGCCGCAGGATTATGCATCGCCATCCCGGCTTTGATTGCCCATTTGCATTTTTCCAGTTGCGTTGATCGACGAGTGGTCGAGATCGACGCGCTCGGCTTGCAGTTGGTCCGCATGATTAGTGCCGAAGCCTTGTCGGAACCGCAGAACAAGACCAACAAGAAAGTCAAGAAAGCGGCTTAGCTCATGCCACTCAAAACCACATCCGATGAACAGCCGTCGCTGAACTTGACACCGATGATCGACATCGTGTTCTTGTTGATCATTTTTTTTATGGTTGGTACTCGCTTCAGCGAGCTAAATGACTTGGAAAAACAATTGCCAATCAGCGTTCCAGAAGTTTCGGCAGGGACGGCGTTAACGGCTCCTCCCAAACAAAAGGTGATCCACGTATTTCAAGACGGTCGGATTCACTTTGAAGACCAGGACGTGAACCTGTCGGATCTGACTTCCAAACTAAAAGATGCCAAACAAGCTTATCGCAAACAGGGGGTGGTGATTCGCGGCGACGCCAGCAGCCAGCACCAAACGGTGGTCTCCGTGATCAATGCTTGCCGACAAGCCGACATTATCGATATCGCGGTGTCGGTACGCATCGCCGTCGATTCAAATTCCGAACGCTCCATCCCCAGATAGTAGCTGACGCCCATGCTCGTGTGGATCCAAAACCTGTTGCACGATTCGTCGGTGATCACGCTGTTTGCGGGCAGCGTGATCTTCGCGATGGCGATCGTTATTTTGCAATGGAGTTCATGGGCAGCGGACAAGCCCGTTGCGAAATGCCTTATCCTGAGCTTGGTGGCTCACTTGATCCTGTTGGCCTATGCGTACAGTTGGAACTTGGTCATCAAGATTCCGATGATGGTCGCCGGCGATGCGGTTCCCATTCGAGTTGCGGAGGCGTCGCCAAGCGAGGAAGAGCAAACGCCTGATCCCGAGGAAGAGCCGATCTGGGAACAAATCCCCACGGCCGAATGGACGCCACCGCAATCATTACCAGATGCCGCTCCGCTGGAGACGGAGTTGGTTGTGGATCGAATCCAGGAAACTACCGACGGTCAGTCCGACACTCGCGACCAAGAATCAGCGGATGTCACCTCGCACGACTCGTTGACGGAATCGTTGGCCGACACCGTCCCGACTCAAGGCGGTTCGCGTTGGCTCGAGCCTTTGTTGCAACCGACCACGACGATCGCAGACTCATTGGCGAAGTTGGCTCGCGAAAATCCACTGGAGGCAGTCGCATTGCCCTCCCCCTCCGAACCGGTTCGCGAGGACGCAGCGATGACGAACACCACCGAGACTGCCGTGGAGTCCCAGCTCCTTCAAAATACGCTGGAACAAATGGGGTTGGACCGAGCCGTGACGGATCAAGATCAGGTCATTGATGAATGGGTCGAAGGTCAGAATGACCCGACGATCGATCAGCAACCACCTTCCCACGACTTGGAAACTTCGCAGGTTGAAATTGAAGAACGCCTGAGGCAACTGGAGCAACTAGCAAAAGTTGATTCTGCGACAACACCTCCGCCGATGTTTGATCCACGAGCCACGGACGTGCCATGGTCCGAACCGAATCGAATGTCGGCTCAAGCCTCGCGAGCCCAGCAAGCCCAACTTCGAGCGACCCTGCGGCGCCCGGCAGATCAACAGCCCCTACCGGAAGTCTACTCAGGCCGAGCGAATCGCCAATTGGCCGAGGTGGAAGTTCGCGGTGGTTCACTGGAAACCGAACAAGCGGTGGCTCGCGGTCTTGCGTTTCTGGCTTCGATTCAGAAACCAGATGGAAGTTGGAACTCACGGGAGACCGGCGGTGGACGCGAACAACAGATTTTGGGGCACGACCGACAAGGGGCAGGCGCGCAGGCCGACACGGGAATCACCGCTCTGGCGGTGCTCGCATTCATGGCGGATGGCAGTACACATTTAGGTGGCCCCTATCAGGACGCGGTTCGCCGCGGTTTGGAGTTTCTGATCCTACGCCAACAGCGCGGCGGGTCATTGGCCGGGGCCGCTCAGTATTATGCCGAGATGTATTGCCATTCGATGGCACTGTTGGCTCTGGCGGAGGCCTATGCGTTGACCGGCGACGAACGGTTGCGCCCTGCGGTGCAGGCAGGTGTCACTTATTCGCTCGAAACACAAAACCGCGCCGGGGGTGGTTGGCGTTATCAACCGCAAGAAGCGGGCGATATGAGCCAGTTTGGCTGGCAGGTCATGGCCTTGCGCAGTGCCGGTTTGAACGGCATCGCCTTGGACGATCAATCGCAACGACTGATGGAGGTCTTCTTGCAGCGTCACACGCGCGGGGCCAATTCGGGTCTGGCAACCTATCGAGTTGGCGAACCGACTTCTCCGACAATGACCGCCGAAGCGTTGTTCAGTCGTTACTTGCTAGGGCAACGACTTAGTCGGTTGCAAGTCGAAGAGGCGACACAAGAAATTGTCGGGTTGTTGCCGGTCACGTTGAAGACGGAAGGGCAACCGCTGCAGTTGAGCGTGCAAGATTGCCAGAATTTGCCGGGCCGTCAAATCGATAACTTGTATTTTTGGTACTACGGAAGTTTGGCGTTGAAGCATGCCGCCAGTGATCCCAACGCGGCGGACAGTGTGATTGTGCAACAGAGTTGGGAGTTGTGGAATAAGAATCTGAGTACTCGTCTGTTAAGTTTGCAGCGATCCAATGGAGCGGAGTCCGGCAGTTGGGACCCCGACTCGTGTTTGTGGGGCGGGTACGGCGGTCGAGTTTACACGACAAGTTTGGCGGTCCTTTGTCTCCAGGTCTACTACCGCTACGATATTCCGCTGGACGGTTCGGAAAGAACCGCGATGGTCCCTTGGTCACCAACACCAATTGGGCCGGCTCCGCTTCAACGTGGCCCTGCCACTGGCAGCATTCGCGATTGGCGTTAACTTGTAATTGCTCACGGGATGGCGGCAAAGTACCGCACATCGGCTCCGTGCCTCTTGGAGGTACGTGATCGGTTCCGGAATTTCATCGAACGCTCTATCATTAGGTGCAAGGATGCATTTAACGCAAATTGAGGACTCGTCGATATGGCTCGTTGGCTAATACTTTGGAGTTCGCTTTCGGCAGCCTTGGCGGTGGGGCTTGGTGCGTTTGGTGCCCATGCCTTACGAGACCGCTTGCCTCAGATTCATCCGCCTGAACAGGTTGCGCGGATGGAAGCGAATTGGGAAACCGCCGCCCGTTATCACTTGGTTCATGCGATTGGGGCCTTGGTCGCGACGCTAGTGTTGCACCAAGTTCACTCAAATGAATGTCGCAACTCCCTCGCGACGCCACGCGGTGTTGCGGTTGATGGGAATCTCAAGTCAAACGCACCAAGCTGGCGTTTTTGGCTGCCCGTGTACTGCCTGTTGCTTGGGCCCGTGATCTTTTCGGGATGTTTGTATGCGATGGTGCTTGGGGCGCCCAAGATTCTGGGAGCGATCGTTCCGATCGGCGGCGCGTTGATGATTGCGGGTTGGGTGTCCTTGGCCATCGTGAGTTTTGTTACAAGTCCCCGTTCGCCCTCATGCTAAGGACGGTGGGATTGCCGATGATGATGTGATCCAAGACCTCGATGCCGATCAACTTGCCAACCTCCACCAATCGCTGCGTCACGGTCAGGTCCGCTCGACTGGGTGTGGGATCCCCCGAGGGGTGATTGTGGGCTAAGAGAACGGCCGAAGCCGCGTCCCGAATTGCTGGGCGAAAGACCTCGCGTGGATGGACGAGACTCGCATCCAACGTTCCCACCGTGATCTGATGCGAATCAATAACTTGGCGTTTGGTGTCGAGCGTCACGACATGAAATTGTTCTTGCTTTCCGTCCTCGGCCAAACGTTGGAAATGTTGTTGGCAAAAGTTGATCGCGTCTTGCGTGCTGTTGATTCGCAAGAGCGAGCGCAGTCCTGCCACTGCCGCGACACGCCGTCCCAATTCGATACCGGCCATGATCTGGCAGTAGGCTGTCACATCGATGGCCGTGCTGATGTTCTTGAGTTCCATGCGACCGGCTAACGGCAACCGATCCAAACGCTGTTGGAAATGTCGGGCCAGTTTCTGGCCGGCTTGAACCGCCGACTCACCCGGTCGACCACTGCGGACCAGGATGGCGAGAAGTTCGGCGACATGCAGCTGTTCAACACCGACATGAAGCAAACGTTCCCGCGGCCGATCATGTTGGGGGCTGATCTTGACCTGCGAGCCCAACAATTTGTCGTCCAACCAACGTCGCGGGCAAAATGGCCCCCGGTCGGCATTCCATCGATAACGTGAATCCGTGCCCTCACCGCGCAGCAGCCAACCCTGATTCAACAGTTCCTTGACAACTCGCGTGACAAACGCGGGACGTTCCGGTTGAACCGCTTGTTTGATCGCGTCGAGATCAAAAACGACTTGTTCTGCGACCGTTTGAACGACCGGCAAGTACCGTTGATACCGTTGAGCGACGGAATTCGCCGCGTCTTCCGCGACATGGTCGATCGCGAAAGACTCGGCATCTTGCGGACTGTGGCGTGATTGATCGATGGGTTGGTCCGTCATCTCTCCTCCTTTTTGGCAATCAAGATAAGCCTAGATGCCAGCACTTTCAACAAGCGGGCCACGAGCGGGGGCATGTTTCCCGGGCGGTCTGTTCCAGTTACAATGCGGGAGACCCAGCGGTCTGAATCGCGCCGGGTGGTTTGGATAAGGAGGGGATCAAGTGAAGGACAATGGTTTGATGAATACTGGAGCATGGTGGATGGCTGCCGCGGAGGAACGGGGAGCGACGGGGCGGGTGAACTGGATGCGGGTCTTGTTGGTCGGTGTGGTTTGGAGCGGCGTCGCGGCAAGCGGTGGTGGTCTGATGGTGGAGTCACCCTCCCTGTGGGCGGCCATTCAGGAAACCGAACAAGAATCTGCACAAGAAAAGCAAGACGAAGGTCAAGAAAAGCAGGAAGCTGCTCAAGAGACGCAAGAAGACGGAACTGCGGACTTTGAGAAAGCAACCGAACTCAAAGTAAATGCTCGCCGACCGATCGATTTGGATCGAGTGGTCCAATTGTGTGAGTCGGCGATCAAGAAGGGACTGGACCCGGCCAGCAAAGAATTCTGTCAACGCATGATGTTGGATTCGTTGATGGAATACGCGAGGTTGTCGAGCGCGCGGATTTTGGCGCCGAATCGCGACCCAAGATGGCGATTCTTGCGCAGTGAATCCATCAAGCGGTTAAACAAGGTGGTCGAATTGGCCCCAGAAACCGTTGAAGCATGGATATTGATCGCCAAACTCAATGTGTTGGAAAATGGTGATCGGGATCAAGGCAGCGCGGCCATTGCAAAAATCATTGATTTGTCGGCGGAAAACAAAGCCCAGTTGGCCGAAGCTCTCTTGTTGCGTGCCGCCTATGCGGAAGATGATAAGCAACGATTGGAAGATCTGAACCAAGCCATTGAAGTCGATCCATCAAACGTTGAAGTTCGCAAGGCTCGCGCCATCTATTATTTGCGTTCGCAAGACAACGAAAAGGCGATTCTGGACTTTGAAGCGGTGTTGCAATTGGAACCGGGCATTATCGAGAATCGGTTGCTCTTGACCGAAGTCTTGATGCAAGCGGATCAATTGGACCGCGCGTTGGAGGTCTTAGGTGCAGCCGAAGCAGCGGAAGGCGAAGTACGCCCGAAAATGTTGATGGCCCAGATCTACTTTCAAAAGAAAGACTATGAAAAGTGTCTGGAGAATGCGAACCAAGTCTTGGAGACAATTCGAGATCTTCCGGACGCCATCAATTTGAAGATTCTGTCATTGCTGCAATTGGAACGCAACGAAGAGGCTCTGGCGGTAGCCGATGAATGGGTTAATCGGGCTCCCAATCTGACGCAAGGGTATTGGCTGCGAAGCATCGCGAACTCATCCTTGGAGAAGTATGACGCGGCCATCGAAGACTTGAAATTCTTGGTCGAGAACTTCCCGGATAGCCCGCTATTCAAGTTGCAGCTAGGCAATTTGTACAACGCCTCGGATCGTCCCCGCGCCGCGCTGAAGCTGTTCGACGAGTTGTTTGAAGAGGACCCGGAATTGGAAGGTCTTTATCGATCGCGCGGCGATGCCTACTTGAGTACCGGTCAACACGCGGAAGCCGTCGCCGACTATGAAAAGGAACTGGCCAAGAACCCGGAAGACTCGGGGACGCTCAATAACTTGGCTTGGGTATTGGCCACTTCGCCGAAGGATGAAGTACGCAATGGAGCTCGCGCCTTGGAACTCGGACTGAAGGCTGCGGAATTGACGAAGTACGAACAGGCTCACATCCTGTCGACTTTGGCGTCGGGTTATGCGGAAACCGGTGACTTCGAAAAAGCTCGCGAATGGATCGCCAAAGCCGTGGCAATTGCGGAATCCAACCAAGCCAAGAACGTGGAGAATCTGAAAAAGGAAGCCGCCAGCTACGACAAGAACGAACCGTGGCGGGAACTAGAAGTCAAAGAGGAAGCCCCGTTGCCGGAATCGGCACCGAAGCGTCGCGAACGTCCACGTCCACAAACGGACAAAGACGAAGATGATTTTTAGAAAGTCCGTGGGGTGGATCGTCGCGACGCCTTGAACGGTTACTTGGAAATTAGCAATATTTTCCGTGGTCTTAAGCACACTCGAATTGAAAGTGGAATCCATGCGAATTTCGTTAGCAGCGATCTGGATGTTGGTCGGTCTGATTGGATCGGTTCCGTCCGTGCTTCACGGCGATGAGCCGATCGTCGCGACTGCCTCGGTGTCGATCGATGAGCTTGCGGAAAAATTCAACTTGCCGCCTGCGCAGGTGGAGGTTCTCTTGAAAATTATCGAGGAAGGCCAGCAGCGCAGTCAGGTAATGGACCATTTGAATCATTTGTGTTTGGAGATTGGGCCGCGTTTGACGGGATCGACCCGATTAGAAACCGCCAACCGTTGGACTGCCGAACGATTCGAGAGTTTTGGGCTCAAGAACGTCGCGGTGAAACAGTGGGGTGAGATGCCCGTGCGTTTTGATCGCGGACCTTCTACCGGAGAAATGGTCAAGCCGGTTGAACGAAAGTTCGAGTTCACGACGCGCAGTTGGTCGGCGGGCACCAATGGTCCGGTCGAGGGAATTCTGATTCGCGAACCGCAAACCGAAGAAGAATTGAATGCCGTCGCCGAACGACTGGCCGGGGCCTGGATCTTGCGGGCTTCGGCGCGAGAAAAAGGACCCTATGCGGATCGACTGGATAGCGCCGGAATTGCCGGCGTGATCACGACCTCGGCCGACGAATTGGTGCGAACCGGCGGTGTCAGTGGAATCATGCAGTTGGATTTTGATAATCTGGCACCAGGTGTGGGTGTCGTGGTACGGCGATCCGACTACGATGCCATGAATAGTCGGTTGGCAGATAATGAAGAAGTTGTGGTCAAGTTTGATTTGAACCATCACTTCGAACGTGGCCCCATACCGCTCTACAACACGATTGCCGAAATTCCCGGCAGCGAACGACCCGATGAAGTCGTTATCATCTCGGCCCATTTG
>JAEUIP010000130.1 GCA_016795075.1 Planctomycetaceae bacterium
CAAACACGATATTGCCCGAGACCATCGTGCAGTTGAACGGTTGGGAAGCTCGAGTGAATACGGAGTTGGTTCAAATCAGCGAAAAGTTTGCTCCGCAGTTGGCTCAATATCTTCGGTCGGAAGTTTTGCCCGAAAGCAACGAAGAGTTGCAAAACCGGATGCCCAAAGCCGCGGTCTACTTTCTGGAAAAGTTGCAAAGTCTATTACAAGAAGCGAACAAC
Organism: Planctomycetaceae bacterium; assembly: GCA_016795075.1. Classification (GTDB taxonomy): domain Bacteria; phylum Planctomycetota; class Planctomycetia; order Pirellulales; family Pirellulaceae; genus M30B19. The sequence continues at coordinate 222 of JAEUIP010000130.1, forward strand.
GGGTCACTGATGTCCGACAACAAGGAGGTGGCGGACACCATGCAAAAATCGTTGGAACGTTGGCGTTCCAGTCTGTTTGTTAAACAAAGCTGCTTTGCAACCTGTCAGTCTCGATTTTCGGCGGAAGAACTGCAACGAGCCGTCGTCAACGCGGAACTAGACTTTCAAAAGTTAGCTCCGCCCCCAGGTCTCAAATCGATCCGCGTTCCGAAGGGTCTACCTAACCCGGAGTTGTACAAACAACTCTGGCAATGGCGGCAGGACTTGGCCCAGAATCGAGGCAAGCCGGAATATGAAATTGTACCCAATAGCACCATTCGCGAGATGTCGATTTACTTGCCGAAAGACAAAACCGAGATGCTGAAGATGCCAGGCATTGGCAAAGGACGATTCGAACAGCACGGAGCAGAATTGTTGGCAATCATCCAGACCTATCGAAAACAAAACTCCGTAGGCGCAGCGGCGCTGTCCGTGGCGGATCGACCTCCGCGCGGCGTTTCCGAGACAAAACGACTGAGTTACGAGATGTGGAAGGCCGGCGACCCGGTTGATCAAGTCGCGGCGAAACGTGGGCTGAGTGTGAGCACGGTGGTTGGCCACTTGGCGGAATTTGTCGAACGCGGCGACATCGAGATTGGCAAGTTGGCAGCGGCCGAACGCGTCTCCGAGGTGTTGGCTTATTTGCAAGCCAATCCCACTTCCAGCTCGGCGGATGCCAAAGTCCAATTTGGCGGCAAATACGACTACCCTGAATTACGACTGATCTTCGCGCATTATCGCCGTCTTGCGACGCGATTCACGGAGCGAGACAATGACGCAACGTCCCATGGGGTGTCCTAAAGTTTTTGGTTGTTGAGGTGCGCGATGGAATTCTTGCTACAACTTTGGCTGCCGATTTTGCTCACGGCCGTAGTGTTGTTCTTTGCTAGTTTTGTGGCGTGGACGGTCTTGCCGCACCATGAATCGGATTTCAGTCCGCTTCCCGACGAAGACAAGTTGATGGAGACGGTCAAGTCACTTGACGTTGCCCCCGGTTGCTACATGTTTCCCCACATGACACATGCACAAGCGAAAGATCCCGAGAAGATCGCCAAGTACACGTCGGGTCCCCGTGGAACGTTGGTTGTATGGGACATGCCCAATATGGGTAAGAATCTGTTGTTGACCTTCGTTTTCTTTTTGTTGATTGCATTGGTGACGGCATATATCTCTTGGGAAGCGCTTCAAGGACAGACCGTGACGTTTCTGAAGGCGTTTCAAATCGTCGGTGCCATTGGGGTTTTGACGTTTGCCAGCAGCGGTCAACTTAATGCCGTATGGTTTCCTCGACGGACGCTGATGGATTTTATTGATGGGATTGTTTACGGTCTGTTGATGGGTTTGGTGTTTGCTTTGTTTTGGCCCAATGGAGCGTAGGCTATGTCCCAGCGGCAGCGAATCTAACGACGCTGGGTACAGCGTGCTGGGAGTTCGTTCCGTTCTAGGTTCCATCAGTTGAGGGGCGGTTTTGGTATAAGAAAGACAACAATGGTTGCGTTTGCGCGTGGTTGTTTGGAGTTTCTTGTCGTTTGGTTGGTGGCTGGTTGCGGTTTGTATTACGTGTTTGAATCGCGATTTTCTCCGCCAGGCCCGTTGTGGGGAAGTGTCATTGGTGGCTTTTTGGTAGCAGCAGGGTGGGGGCTCATTCGCAATGCGCTAATTTCACGGGGGCAAGCGGCGTTGATTGGCGACTCTATGGCAGGTGCGATTCCGCGGTCCGGTCGCCCGTTTGCGGCCATTGGCCGAGCCATCGCTACGGGGTTTCCGCTATTCAGCCCCTTCCAACATCGCCCCTGTGTTTTGTACTTGTACGAACTGTCGGAACGAAAGACCGTGCGCTATCGTTCTTCAAGTGGCTCCCGGACAGATAGTCACAAAGTCGTTTATTTTAGCGGTTTGGCCATGACGCATTGGGCCGTCCAGACATCCGCTGGTCCGGTGCCCGTTTGTGGGTTCCCAGTACCCGATCAATTCGAAGAAGAAGTCGTCGACCCTTCAGCGGCCTATTCGCTAATTCCCACTTTCTGTGAAGAGACTCGCTTCGAACGAGTCGGGAAATGGGAGGTCGGGAAAATGTTCAACTTTGCCGCCATTGTCATGCGAGAGTCCTCGGGGCCCGTTCGCGAAGATTTGTGGTTTGAGGGGGCTGATGAAGTCGTTGCCGATCCGTTGGCCTGGCGACGGTGCCGTCTGATCGAACAAGTGATTGGCGTTGATCAAACCGTGTGTGTGATTGGCAAGTTTGACCAGCAACTCGGTGGGTTGGTCAACGATTTTAATCATGGTGGATTGCAAGTCTTGGCCGGTGATGCCAAGCAAGCCGTTCAACATTTGAAGCAAACAGCGCTGGTCCATTTCTTGTTTGCCGCCGTTTGCCTCTTGCTAGGATCATTAGGTGCTTACGGATTATTGACTTTGCGCGAGAAAGATATCGTTGCCAAGCAACCGGTTGTGGACGCGGCACAGGCCTTGCTGGATGCGTTTGAGGCAGAAGATTGGGCGAAGTTCTCGGAGCAGTTGCAGCAAGGTGTTTCCCCGGATTCTCGCGATTCGGTGGGGCGTCCTCTGTTGTTGGCTGCGATTGCTCGGCGACGAACCCCAGCCATTGATTTGTTGTTGACCGCTCGGGCGGATGTAAATGCGCAGGATCGTTGGGGGCATCGACCACTCGAAGCGGCGTTTGACCGGAATCAACAAGAATTGGTTCGCCGACTACAAGAACTGGGCGCCACTGGCGTGTTTGCGGACTCCTTAACGGGAAAGCCATTGGAAGCGGAGTTGCCGGAAATTCGAGAACTGCTGAGTCAATACACGCAAGCTCAAGATCAAAGCGACGCCACACGGATGGAGCAAATTGCCGATCAATGGCCGCCCGACTTTTTCGAAAGCTTGGGACGTGGTTTGTACAAAGATACGAGACCTGAATGGACCAGCGTCACGGGTTATCGCAACGTGGACGTCGCCACGGTTGTCGCCGAGGGACGGACGAAGGGTGGCAGTTTCGAGCGTTATGTGATCACTCTTCGCAACGTCGACGGCCAATGGAAACTACGCCGCGATCATTTTGACGATCGGTTTGAATTTCAATTTGCTCCCGTGGTGCCGTGAGCCGTTCAGGGATCGACCAATCTCGGTCGAACGTCGCGACATCCTGCCACCAGGGTTATTGCCATGGGATTTTTATTGCCGCTTGTTTTTGTTTCTTGTTACGCAGGAATGCTACTGCTTTTGACTAGGAGTCTTGGTATTGGCTATGGGCTGGTCACATACGTGTTGTTGGTTGGCCTACTTACTTGTTTTGGTGGGTGGCTCTTGAAGGGATCGGATGTCGGGCGAGTCTCGTGGCGAAACCGAGTGGCGGGTTTTTGTATGCCGTGGACGGGATGGGTCGGCGGTGGCACCTTGCCGCAACTGTTGATCAAGAACGGGCTGGCAGGTTTTTTCTTTGGCGTAGTCGTCCTGGGGATCGAGCGAACGAATTGGTTTCCGGCGACCGTGTCGGCTTCGGCGGAAGGCACTCCTGCCGACCCACCAAGTATCTACGATTGGGGGCTTTTGATCGCAACGTGGATTTGTTGGCTCAGCTTGTTGGGGGCTTGGTTGTGGATGTTGAAGACATTCTTGACCCGCCACTCGGATGTACGCTCGGTGTTGAACCGCCAGCGAAGCGTGTGGTTGCCGATTCTTATTCCTCCACTCGCGATCGCGGCTAGCATCGCATGCCGAACAATGGGTTTTGCATGGTGGGGGCTTGGGGTCGTCGCGGCACCGTTGCTCTATGTCCTGTTACCGGTATTGTTGATCATCGCCGTCATGCTCTGGCACGTTCTTAGCGGCAAACCGATGCGGTGGAATTGACCGTTGGCACGCGGTAGCCAAATTTTTTAGAACTTTGTTAGTAGCCAAGAGCGGAACGGTCCACTGGCCGAGCGTGCGCGAGCTACCGCTATATCGTGGCATAGGGTCGGAAGCGTCGTAACTTTGGATTTACGACAATACGTGCTATACTGAAGCAATACAGCCGGCCGTCGCCCCGTTGGATGCCGAGTTCTACTGCTCGAATCGAGGATATCACCGACATGCCTTCGCCATTTCCGGGGATGGACCCGTTTTTGGAACGTTCAGAAATCTGGCCGGATTTCCACAATAGCATGATTGCCTATATCCGCGAGGCACTACAGCCTTTGTTGCGGCCGCAGTATGTGGCGTTGACCCAGGACCGACTGTTTGTCGTTGAAAACCATCGGCCCATTCGTTCCGATATCTCCGTTTTCGAGACGCAGCCTTACTTTGCCACGGCAAGTGGGGGCGACACCAAAGCGATCGAACCAATGGAAGCCGATACGGCAACCTCGATTCTGGAGTTCCAACATGACGAGATCCGTCAACCTTACATCCAGATCATTGAACCGGCCTCGGGCAATCGAGTGGTCACGGCCATTGAGGTCCTAAGTCCCGACAACAAAACACCCGGAGCAGGACAAAAGGCTTATCGTCAAAAACAAGAAGAGTTGTGGGCATCGGGGGCCAACTTGGTCGAGATCGATCTCTGGAGTGCGGGGGTTCGCACGGTGCTCGGGAATCCGGACTTGGCGGTTGATGATCTCCAACGTCGGTATTTGGTAACGGTCAGTCGCGCGGAGCCAACTCGGTGCGAATTCTATGGCATCGACTTGCCCCAACGACTCCCGCGGGTTGCGATCCCACTAAAGCCAAGCGATAAAGACGTGACCCTAGACCTACCAGCGATCTTCCAACGCTGCTACGACAGCGGCCCCTATCCCCAGCTTCTTTACTACGACAAACCTGCCCCTGCCGCGTTGAACGAGGACGAAGCGAAGTTGGTGGCTCAAGTTCTCGCGCGATAACTTGAGCAATCGCAATTAGGAGCCTCCTCGTCTCATTTATTCAAATGGTGAATCGTATTGTGAATCTTGCCACGGATTTCGCGACCGCTTGCGGATTTGATCTTGTACAAAATCTCCATCCCCCAAGTGGGACCGATGTCGGGGATCTCCAAACGCAAGGTCTTCTTGTCGGGCGACAACTTGGCCATCGATACCGACCACGAACGTTGATTGTAATGGTCCGAGCCATACCGAGCAGTTCGCTTCAAGTCCCACGCTTGAATAGCGTAGTTTTGCAAGTTGCCGATGGAGTCTGCGTCTAGTTCTTCGGCAAACTTGAGTTCAACACCCCAGGTATAGGCGTGAAGCTCCAACGGCAATCCCGTTGGTTGTTCGTTGTAGCGGATGCGGTACAAGCCACCGGGATGTGTGGCACTGCCGGCCCAGGCGAACATTCCGCATAAATACAGTTGTCCATCGGCGGGTTGGAATCGTCCTCGCATGACACCCGTCGGAAACGACGGCAACGGCAGTTCGATCATTCCGCCCTGCATTTGTCCGTTCACCTTTTCGTGCGGAACCAAATAGACTTTGCCGTAGCCGTAAGAAAGGTTCAGCAACGAACCATGCAACGCACCCCAACGCGGACTATCGACCCACAATAGCTCTGCCGGAGAACGATCAAAATCGTTGGTGATCCAACACAACGGAGGCACCATCGCCGAGTCGGATTCGTCGGTCACATCTTGATACCCCAGCATATTGCCATAGAAGTTGGGACGACCGGAGTCCGACAACGTGACCCAATTGATCCGATTTTTGGGGTTCCAAAAGCCTTCTTGATCGGTGACCACAAACGAGCCATCGGGATTCAAGCACACGCCGTTAGCGGCTCGAAAGCCGTTGGCCAAAATTTCCGTTTGTGAACCATCCGCTGTGGTTTTTAACAAGGTCCCATGATGCGGCACCACAGCGGCTTTGCCGTGACACCCAGATTTGGCGTAGTAAAAATTTCCCTCGGCATCGGTTTGCAATCCCATCGCGAATTCATGGAAATGTTCCGTGACTTGATGGTCGTTGTTCAAACATTCATAAAAATCAATCTCTCCATCGGCATTCAAATCGTGCAAGACCGTCAATTGATCGCGACAAGTCAAGTGAATCTTGTCGTTCATAATTTTGAGGCCCAGTGGTTGAAACAAGCCTGAAGCGATTCGTCGCCAATCGAGCAAATTTTGTTCGCCTTCAGAACGTGGCGTCACGATCCAAACATCGCCGTCCCAAGTACACACGGCGATGCGACCATCCGGGTAAAAGTCCAAGCCCGTGAACCGGGTTAAAGCGAGCCACGGATTGGATTCCGGCGCCTGCAAGACGTCGACTCCAAACGGATCACTCTGCGAACCAAGTTCGACTCTGGTGGTGATGGTTTGCGACCATCGTCTCGGTCCACCAAGTGTCAGCGGTTCAAGGTTGATTGCTGGATCCAAAATCGTTGGCACTGCAGATGCGTTTGTCGCCGCAGGTTCTTCTGCGTCGTTGATGTCCCGTGACGATGGCAGCCAGACACTGAACTGAAGCGGTTGCTCGCCGGCGGGTATCCTCAATCGCAGGTTGCCATCCTCGGCGAACCACTCGGCGCGAAGTTCCCGAGGCGAGAACCCCGCGAGGACTGGGCCCACCGATGGACGAACTGCCACCTGGCCGCGATGAACGACGGCTTCGAATCCTTGTTTGGTGTCGTCCGACAGTCGCGAACCCATAAGATTGGTCAAGCCCCAAGAAACCAACGGATCGGTCGGTAGGGCGTCCGAGTCGGCCAAGTTTGTCAATTCCGTTTTGACCGATCTTTGGTAAAACTTGACCGTTTCGATTTCGCCTTCGAAAAAAGATTCTGGCTCCGGAAAATTCGGCGAGGTAAACCCGATCCGAGCGACTGCACTCGGCACAGGTGCCGCGGCCGCCAACTTGCCTTCGCCATCCAAACGACCATCGACATAGAGCCGAACGCGTTTGGTGGCGTGCTCCCAGGTCACGGCCACATTGTGCCATTGATTGTCACTGACCTGGGTTTCACCGGTCACGGCTCCGACCCAACCGATATCAAAAACCAAATGCCCATCACGTAGAAATAGAGACTGTCCATTGGGAATCCAGAGATCACCGCCGTCGCTGATTGAAAAGATCGTGCCATCGGCCGTGGTCTTGATCCGAGCGACGACCGAAAAGTCTTCGCTGTTCACGTTCATTCTTTCCGCGTTAGGGATTTCTAGAAAAGTCTCGCCGTCAAATTGCACAGGTTCTTCGTTCGCGGGGGAGGGTGCCTGCGGGGTGTCGAAAACGACCGCCGATGGATCGTGCGCCGTCAGCATGTTCAACTGCGCGTGATGGTCGGGATGCTGAGCGACTTGCAGGACGAGGTCTTGTCGACGCGGGCCGATGTTGAAGGTTCGCAGCAGGATCGGGGCGGCGTCTTCGCGGGACTGCAAACGCGGCATCTCCAAGATCGGAGTATCGCCAATTGTGTACGACAAAATCACTTGTTGATCATGATGATAGAGTCCGTGAAATTGGCCCCAGGACTTCGGCAGCGGACCATAGGATCGCCCGTCGCGACCAACAACTCGCTGCTCGTCGGCAAAGCCGCCATCGGCAGGACGTCCCCAGCCCGGTCCTGTCCCATTGGCGAATGCCACTTGGCCCACAATGCGTGGGTGAACACCGTGTTCGCCATTGAATTGAATCGCTCGCCAATCGATGAAGTTGCTTTTCGTGTTGGTGCTACCCCCGGAGTTCCAACCGGCAGCGACTCGCAACGTGTCGGTATCAAATACCATCCAATGCCCGCCGCGCGCGACACCGCCCGCACCGGGATCCAGGCGAATCGCGATGCCTTTGTAGGCAAAGTTGTGCTGCGACCCAGGAATCTCGTAGGTGTGAATCAGACTGGGGCCGTAATCCATGGCCGACCAAGCTTCGATGTTACTAGGCTCCGGACCAGTCGTATCGCCAGTCGGCAGTGTGGACAAGTAAGCGGCATCCACCGTCGTTAGCTGAGTTGGATTGTGGGTCTTGAGGTATGACTCGCGAATGTAGTGAATCACGTCGTACTTCTGGGACGGAACCATCCACGCTTGAGGAGCCATTTGGCCGAAACCGTGAGTGAGCGTACGGTACATCGATAGCGGGTCGCTGCCGTTCTTGAACTTGCCGTCCGCAAAACGCAGTGAAGTGGGAAGTGAACCGACTTGATCGTGGGTCCCGTGACAATTGGCACAAACACGTTGATAGATCGATTCGCCGCGCTTGAAAGACTCGTCGTTCCAGCCATTGATCAGCCGCGCGTGGTCCAAGTGATTTTCGTATTCAGGAATCTGGAACACCAACAACGAAGGCGACGGTTGCAGTTGCATTGCTCGTTGGGGTCCGCCGTCGCGGATTTCAATCAAATAGCGAATCAAATCATAAAACTGTTGGCGGCTGGTCAATTGATTCATCTGACCAGCTGGCATGATCGAGAGTTCGTTCGGTTTGATTTCTTCGATATCGGCAACGGCAATCGACACCGTTTCACCGATTCGAGCGGCATCGCGAATGACGACCTTTTCCGAAGTTTGTTCCGTCGGAATACCTGCAATCAACCGCCCGTCACTGGTCAAGACGGTGATCGATTCATAACCCTGCCGAATGGTCTTCGATGGATGAAGGACCGATTCAACCAACGCTTCGTCACTGACCGCTTGACCCAAGGACGATAGATCGGGGCCGAGCGTAGCTTGGGGATCGCCGCCCACAACATGGCATTTCGCGCAAGCCATGCTGGGTTGGTGAAAAACGATCGCACCGCGAGTCGCATCACCCATTTCCCTCGCCGCCGTCACCAATTCTTGAATGGACGACCGCTGAAGGTCCGCATCCAATGTTTGGGCGTGGGCGGTTTTGGTGTTCCACGTGGTGGCCACGGCCAACAATGCAACGATCCAATGGTGATGTTTCACTTTAGGGTCCTAGTTGGTGATTGATCCGACCGATCCGACCGATCCGTCTGATCCGACCGATCCGTCTGATCCGACCGATCCGTCTGATCTGACCGATCCGTCTGATCTGACCGATCTGTCGGATCTTTTGGTCGGCTACGACCGTTGGCTTTGGAGGATTCTAACAAAGCCCGCAGTTCCGCGACAATTTCAGGATGTTTTGTGTATAAGTTCGTGGTTTCACCGGGGTCATCTTGCAAGTTGTAAAGTTGACCGGGCGCGGCGGGATCGGCTTCGGGCAAGATGAAAGGCTTTAAACCTTCGTTGTTTTCGTAGCGATTACCACCGGAGCCGAAATGGTCGATGTACTTCCATTGATCCCGTCGAATGGCCAAAGTCTTGACGCCACCAAACGCTTGATGCAGCAGATACGGCCGAATGGGAGCGGTGGTTTCTCCGCGCCAAGCCGACAACATGTTGAAACTATCCTCGCCGGCGTCGTCCGGTAACGGAGTGTCCACCACTGCGGCGACGGTCGCAAAGATGTCGGTCAAGCAGGTAGGTTGAGTAACGTCACTTCCCGCAGGAAACTGGCCGGGCCAACGCACAATCATTGGCACGCGATGTCCGCCTTCCCAGTTGTCGCGTTTCACACCACGCCATGGTCTCGCGCCATCGTGGTGATGGTCGTGTCGCATGTGGATGACACTAGTGGTCTCCGGTCCATTATCACTGGTGAAGATCACGATCGTGTTGTCCGCCAATCCATGATCGTCCAGTGACTTCATCAATTGACCCACCACATCGTCCAATTGATGGATGAAGTCGCCATGCGGGCCAGCTGTCGTTTTCCCTTGATAAGCGGGAGCCGGGAACGAAGGCAAGTGAATGGCTTGCGCGGAATGAAACAAGAAGAATGGCTTGTCGGGAGTCTCCCGCGCATGTCGTTCCATGAATTCGCGGCTTTTTTCCAAGAACACTAGATCAACTTCCTCCATTGGGAAATCGTCGGCGATCCACCCGGGACGGCAGTCGTTGGCGTAGGGATGCTGAGGCAAAGTCGATTTGTCGATTCGCTTGGTCGGCGGATGGGGCACTCGATCTTGTTCGATAAAGGCATACAGCCAGTCCGTGGTTGGGCAACAGGCTGTGCCGAAAAAGTGGTCAAAACCATGATCGATGGGGCCGCCCGCAATTGGTCGCGAGAAATCCACCTGGCCAATCGATTCCACACCGGAGTCTTTTACCGGTTGCCCGTTGGCATCAAAAAACGTCAGCCCCACATGCCACTTGCCGATACACGCGGTCGAATACCCGCGTTCACGCAACATCGTCGCCAGCGTCATTTTTCCAGGTGTGATCAAAGATGGACCACCGACACCGGTGAAGACCATCCCACCGCGCGGAATGCGAAATGGCATCTGTCCGGTAAGCAGCCCATATCGAGTCGGAGTGCAGACCGTACATGGGCTATGCGCATCGGTGAGCCGAATTCCTTCGTGCGCCAACCGATCGATATGGGGCGTTGGTACTTTGGCTTGGTCGTTGTAACAACTCACATCGCCATAACCCAAGTCATCCGCCAAGATCAAAACGATATTAGGCAACGACCGATTCGCCATGGTTTTCTTTGGCGTATCTTCGGCCCACAGTAATGTCGCGCCCACGAAGGGAAGCAGACCCCCAAGTAGGATTTCGGCCACGCGAAAAAGCAACATTTCACTCCTTGTTGTTTGGTGGCTCACGGAGCAGTTCCGTCATCGCTTGTCCCAAAGCGTGGCCCACTTCGTAATAGGTCTCGGCGTTGTGATTGTAATGGTGTCCTTGATCGACCGGCGAAACAGCGGGTTCACGCCACCAGTCCCGTACATCAACGGCGGCCACGTTGCCGGTGAAATCCGAGTACTTACCGCGACGGCCATCCACAGCCAACTGGGCTTCGGCAATTTGCAAACCAAACCCTTCGCGACCAGGATTACCGCAGCCGGTGGCGACGACAAACTTGGCGTCTGGAGCTTCGAAGTCCGCTCGTAGTGTCTTGATCAAGTGGACGAGGTTCTGTTCGTAACGACCGGCTAGGGCCGCGTTTTGATCTTTATGACCTTGCCACCACACGAACCCCGCGATTTCATAACCTTGACCTTGATAACCGGGATAATAATCCGCCAAGTTTTGCAAGACGAGCTTGGCATGTTGGGTGTCGGCGTCATATTGGCGACCGGCGTACCACGGAACGGGTTTGGGTTCGCTGCCTTCGTCCCAAAAATTGGCGACGTCTTTGTAGCCCGCGTAGATCTTGCCTTCGTGTTCAAAACGTTCGCTGCCCGGTGGCAACAAGTCCCAGCCCAAGCTGCGATTGCCAATGCAGGCCTTGAGCAACAACACAGGCTGATCGTGGAAGTCACCCACCACTTGTCCAAAGCCAAGTTCGGGACCAAACGAACCGGTGGGTTTTAACCATTCGTTACGAACCGTTTGAAACTCGTCCAAGTTGTGGTAGTCGACGCCGCGTTTGTCCATGACGTGGACGTAGCGCACGTCGGACCGCGTGATCCAATTCCCGTCGGTGTCGACCAGGTGAGGATACTTTTGTTTTTCTTTGACCAGATACTCCAGCGAGCCGACTGTTTCTCGCGGTCCGACTCGGCCGAAGCCCAACATGTTGGACTGCCCCAACATGATATAGACCTGGACTGGCTTGGTTGGATCGGCAACCTCTTTCGGTTGGCTCACGTTGTTGGAAGTGTCTGCCTCTTGCGAGTAGACATCGGCGTGAATCGCCGCGATGCTGACAAAAATGGCCGCGAGAACCGCTAAGGATAACCGCCTTTTTGAAGTCCAAGAGTTCAACCCAAGCAGCGACGGCTGGTTTCCGATATTCCTGTTGATTTGACTCATGCAACGACTTCCAAGACTCGTGAACCAATCACATCCAAACGCGGGGCAATACCTAAACCTGGCTCGGTACTCGCTTTCATATAGCCGTTGTCACGCTTTGGGGCTCCGGTGGCATTGCTGACGGTGACATAGCTATTGAAGTCGGTACTGGTGAAGCGAAATTCTTCGGGTGTGCTATGAGCCAAGTGGGCGATGGCGGCGGTCGTGATGTCGCCGCCCCAGCTATCTTCCAAGGTCATGGCAATGCCCATCGAGACGCACAGGTCGCGGACTTGTTTGGTCTTGGTCAGTCCGCCAAGTTTGCTAATTTTCAAGTTCACAACGTCCATTGCCAAATCCGCTTTGGCTCGGAGCAGCATGTCCAGGCCATCGACGTTTTCGTCCAAGACAAATGGATGATCGGTTTGGCGACGCACGGCCAGACACTCTTCGTACGTGAGGCAGGGCTGTTCGATGTAGACATCCAAGTCGCGCACGGCGCGCACGACGCGGACGGCTTCATGTTGAGTCCAACCCGTGTTGGCATCCGCGACCAAGCGATCGGAGGGACGCAAGCAGGCGCGCGCTTGGCGAATGCGTTCGATGTCCAAGTCCGGATCGCCACCCACCTTCAATTGAAATCGAGTGTAACCTTGGTCGCGGTAACTGGCGACGTTCGCGGCCATCTCAGCGGGTGGCAACTGCGAGATCGCGCGGTACAGACGAATGCTCTCGCCGAAACGGCCTCCCATCAAGGTGCAAACGGGTAAGCCGGTCGCTTTGCCTAAAATATCCCAGCACGCGATGTCGATGCCCGACTTGACGTAGGGGTGCCCTTTGAGAGCGGCATCCATGCGATGGTTCAGTTTGCTCAGTTCACGCGGATCGTAGCCAATCAAATGGGGGCCTAGTTCCTTCAGACCTGCTCGGACCCCTTCCGCGTAGGCCGGCAAATAGAACGGCCCCAGCGGGCAGACTTCGCCATAGCCAATCAAGCCACAGTCCGTTTCAACGCCGACGATCGTGCTGTCAAAGACCGATACGGCTTTGCCACCCGACCATTTGTAAGAACCTTCGACCAAAGGTAATTCGACGCGATGGGCAAAGATCCGAGTTATTTTCATGGGAGCCTCAGTTTGGAGGGTTGGTCGCAGAACATCAGACAATCCGTTGGCGGAACGCCATTATATTAAATGCCTTGCCCCAATTCTTGCAAGAATCTTGCATCCGAGCAGGCAATCGCGCACAATCAACGATTCGGCTAGTCTTCCGACCAGCTCTTCAGTTAACGGAGGCGATGCTCAAGATCAAGGATCGTGTTCGTGCGCGACGATCGGAAAATTGAACAAACAGCGGTCGCATCCATCGATGTTGGCGTTTTGCAGACCTTGTTCGATCTGAATCCCGACATTGCTTTCTTCATCAAGAACAGGGCAGGGCGGTACATTGCCGTGAACGACTCGTTGCTTGCTCGGCATGGTTTGAAACGAAAATCGGAGGCGTTGGGCAAACGTCCGCAAGATATTTGTCCGGGGGACTTTGGGCGATTGCCGACCGAGCAAGATCAACGAGTTTTGAGTACTGGCAAACCACTGATCGATTATTTGGAGTTGCAATGGTATCGCCCCGGAGCGGCCGTGTGGTGTTTGACGTCCAAGTTGCCACTGCAGGATGAGCACGGCCAAGTCATCGGGCTGATTGGCTTTTCCCGCGACCTGCGGGCACCGGTGGGGACCGAAGAGATCCCATTGGGGTTTGCTCGAGCGATCGCGGAGTTTGAAACTGACTTATCGCAACCGTTTTCGCCCGCGATCTTGGCCGAGCGATCCGGGCTGTCCTCCAATCGTCTGGGGCGATTGACGAAGCGATTGTTTTCTCTAACACCATCGCAATTGTTGGCGAAGACACGGGTCGCTGCCGCGTCGCTACTCTTGCGCGAGTCAACACTTTCGATCGTCGAGATCGCTCAGCGTTGTGGTTACGCCGATCAAAGCGCTTTCACGCGCGCGTTTCGGACCCTGACCAGTGTCACCCCTTCCGAATTCCGTCGCGGCGCAGCGGTGTCAAAGAGCACGTAGAATTAGAATCATAGCGATGTTCGCCAAAACGCGGATTCATGGAAACCTATTTACCAACCACCAGGAGTACCGTTTCGGATGGAGATCTGCCAAACCCCGCGTTTGCTAATTCGTCAGTTCAATAAGTGTGATGCCGATTATGTACTACGGCAACTGAACGAGCCGTCGTGGTTGTTGAATATCGGTGACCGTGGTATTCGCAGTTTGGCAGATGCCGAGGCGTTCATCGAATCGCGCCTCATGGCTCATTGCGAAAAGTTTGGTTTTGGGTTCTATCAGTTGGTCGACAAGGCCGCGAACCAACCCGTCGGCATGTGTGGGATGATTCAACGCGATTTTCTACCGACACCGGATTTGGGTTACGCTCTGTTGGAGTCGTGCTGGAACCAAGGATATGCGTACGAGGCGGCCGTTGCAGTATTGCAACACGCAGAACGCGATTTGAACATTCACGAACTCTGCGCGATGACCCTGCCGACCAACGTCGCTTCGATTCGATTGTTGGGCAAACTGGGGTTTCACATGGAGAACGCGGCCTTTGCGACTCCCGACGAAGAAGGACTGAACTTGTTCGTGCGTCGAAGTGATTCCTCCAGCCAAACGCCGAATTGATCCAAGTGCGTTGGCAGTGGCCGTCGGCACTTGGATCAGTTCGACAAGACAGGGATGTTTTTGAGGTCTGTTGGTGATGGTGTTTGTTAGCGATTCAACATCTCCAAGGCTTGCCAACCTTGACCGGTGGAGCG
>JAEUIP010000131.1 GCA_016795075.1 Planctomycetaceae bacterium
AACTCAGAGGACAATCACTTTTGCTGAAAGATGCAGGACGTTTTGAACAGGAGGAAACCGGGTCAACGGAGTAAGTGAAGGAAAGTTCGCAGAACTTTTCCGCCTTGCGACTTCAAGTCGTTGTGACACGTTATTGTATTTCTCTGTTTCCTCCGTTCGCTTCTGTTCCACGTCAACCACCTCGTACTCAGAGGACAATCACTTTCGCTGACAGATGCAGGACGTTTTGAACAGGAGGAAACCGAGTCATCGGAGTAAGTGAAGCAAAGTTCGCAGAACATTTCCGCCTTGCGACTTCAAGTCTTTGTCACACGTTATTGTATTTCTCTGTTTCCTCCGTTCGCTTCTGTTCCACGTCAACCACCTCGTACACAGAAGTCGACCACCTTCGCTGAAAGATGCAGAACGTTTTGAACAGGAGGAAACCGAGTCATCGGAGACATCCAAGTCACACGACAAATCCTGGGCATTGCTTAGATTAATAGGATCGAACAACTTGCCCACGTCCGCATTTGCTTCCGACTCTTCAACTCTGTTTCCTTCGGTTCCCTTCTGTTCGATTATTCGCGAAGCGATGTTAACTAAGGATTTGTCCGCCTCGTAGACCCACTTCAACTGCCCGTCGCATGTTTTCTTCTTCTGGTCCATTCGTTCCCTAGCAACACATGCATATCCAGAGCGGAACAGGGTTCGGACGTTGGTTGTGTTCGATTCGATGGGCATGCTAGCGTCGGGAGGTTTTTTCTAACCAGAAAATCTTACCCATTCGGCATAATCGGCTGGGGAAAGGTAGTGACGATGGACGATGGCTTACGATGAACCCGTTTCGTAGGTCTTACTTCATTGGAACACGCGCCATGTTACGTAAGTTTTTTGTCGGTTGGACCGCTGTCAGCATGTTGCTGGTTGGCGATGTCCTGGGTCAATTGCCTAATTTACCACCGAGTTTGCCCAAGCCAGCCGCAAACGTGGGCGGGCCAATGCCTGTCCCTGCAGCGCAAGTCCCCGCAGCCCCACAGGCGGTATCCGTTCTCGCTAAAGACGAGACATCGGTTCCTCCGCGAACGAACCGGGATCTGAGTCAGCTACCGGTACCAGCTGCCTTATCTGGAGTGAAGACCGGGCAATCGGAAACGGCCGTTTCCGTGGGTGCCACTGCACCTGCCCCTGCAGCGACTTCAATTCCCAGTAGTCCCGCCGACGGAACCAAAGAAACGATGGCAACTGCCGAAGTCGCGGACTTGGGGTTGGACGGGAAGACAACGGCAAGCATCACGCCGCCAAGTTCCGACGAAACGCCAACCAATCAAGATTCAAGGTTAACTGCGACGGGCCGCCGCGAAGGACCGATTCGCCCGAACGTCCCGACGACTGCGAATGAACCGATTCGGAACCCTGAACGGACTTCCTTCAAGACGCTTGGGCCGACCATTCAAGTGGAAACTTTGGGGCCACGTTCGATTGCGATCAACAAGCCCGCGGAATTTGAGATTCGAGTTACGAATTCGGGTACACAAGAGGCACGCGGTATCAACATCGAAGCGAACTTTCCAGAGTTTGTCGATATGATGGCTGCCCGACCGAGTGTTGGAGGCTTCGATCAGCAGAACCAACCCGGACAACCGCGAATGAAATGGCGGATTGAAAATTTGGCGCCGGGCCACTCCGAATCCGCGACACTCCAAGTTATTCCACGCAGCCCTTTGTTGTTTGACTTCCAAGTTCAATGGTCGGCAGATCCGTTGCGAGGCCAAGCGGCAATTCAGGTCACCGAACCGAAGCTCGACATGCGAATTGCGGGTCCCGCCGAAGTCCACTATGGGGAGACGGCCATTTATACGGTCACCATTCGTAACCCAGGCACAGGCACCGCTGAAAATGTAGAAATCATGCTAAGCGAGGACCTGGGCGGCCAACGAGCATCGGTTGGTAACATTCAGCCAGGCGAGGAACGAAACTTCGAAGTCGAGTTGATTCCTGGCGACGCGGGTTCCTTATCCCTCGAGGCGTTTGCCAAGGCGGATACCTTGGAGCATTCCGCGAAGAAAGAGATTATCGTCCGTCGCGGCGATTTGGAAATTACTTTGGACGGCCCACCAGCGGCTTACGCCGGAACGACATGCATCTATCGTGTCAAAGTGAAAAACGTTGGCGATGCGATTGCCCGCGAAGTCCTGGCCGCGGCGGTCCTGCCGATTGGCGCCAAGTACATTGGCGGTATCGAATCGGCGGAAGTTGTCAATAATGGCTTGCGATGGACGATCGGCAATCTGCCAATTGGCGAAGAACGAAGCTTCGAAATCCAATGTAGCTACAGTCAGGCCGGTGACCTGAAATTCGAAACGGGAGTCCGAGCCGCCGATGATTTGGCAGCGACCCATACCGTTCAAACGCAAGTCGCAGCCTTGGCCGACGTGGTTCTCTCCGTCGAGTCGCCCAAAGGTCCCTTGCCGATCCAAGAACAGGTCACTTACCTGATCAAAGTCAAGAACCGTGGCACCAGTGCTGGGAAGCTCTTGCAAGTTGCGATGCAGTTCTCTGAAGGCATTGAACCGGTCGGAGCAACCGGAGCGTCCTTCGACATCGAGCCAGGGCAAATCACGTTCCAGCCAATCGAATCGCTGGACGTCGATCAAGAAATCGTGATCCGAGTCCAGGCGATTGCGAGCGACAGCGGCAATCACCGCTTCCGAGCAGTTCTAACGGGCAATGATCCGGTCTGCGAAGAGATTGCCCAGGGCACCACCCGTTTCTACGGCAATGAGATTATCTCGGATAGTCGGCCAACTGGGCAACGAAGTGCCGAAGCAGATGCCGGTTTGCGACGTTAGTCCAGCCGCCTGCGATAACCGTGCGTGTTCCGAAAAGAGAACGGCTTGATGATTCACTTCTTCAAGCCGTTCTCTGCGTTTACGTTTGCAACATGACGATTAATAACGTCTTCGGCCACGGCCGGGTGGTGGACCGTCAAAGTCATCGCCCGCCGGCGGACGTGGGGCGCGCCCACGAGGTTGCGGAGGCTCGCGATCTATGGACTCGCGATCGATGGGGTCCCGACCAACTCGCTCCCGCGCAACTCGCTCCCGCCCAACAGGTTCTCGCCCAATCGGTTCTCGACGTGGAGCATCGCTGGTGGCTTCTCGGCGACGTGGTTCACGGCTGGTGGGCGGATCAAGGAACTCGTCGTCGACAGGACGCGGCCGTCGGCCGCCGCGAGGGTTTGCGTCGGCCCGGCTTCGATCCAACGGATCGCTGACTTCGGGCGTTCGGCTACGTGGGGGCTGCCGATAGTCCACGTCATTCCGTTGGCGACTCGTTCCGCGGGCTGGTAGGTCGTCGATTAAGGCGTCATCGAAAGCTTCCTCGAAGTCATCCGCTGGCACATCCAAGTAGGTTGGCGCATGTTCCCGTTTGACACGTGTGGCCGGTAATTCCGGTCTGCCACTTGGTGCGGCACCGCCTCGAGGAGGACCGCCACCTCGACCTCGACCGCCGCCGCCACCTCCTCGGCGATTGCTCAGATTTCGGTCTACAATGTGATCGACCACTCGCCGCCAGGTTGGTACTGGCCTTCGTTTCGGGGCATCGACATCGCGTGGATCATCCGCAACCCAGCTGTTATCGACGGTGTACCCGTCGTCATCATCCTCCGGCGGTGCCGGGACCGGGGCCGGTCGACTGGCAGCAGGCCTTCGCGCCGGACGTCGTTCTGCGCGGTCTTCTTCATCTCGGATTGGTCGTCGAGCATCGCTGCGCGGCTCACGGCGAACTTCGACCGGTTCTTCGGCGCGCGTTTCGCGTCGAGGTTCCGGGCGAGGTTCGCGACGACCTTCTGGTCGTGGTTCCCGACGTACCTCGTGTCGCCCCTCGGCGCGAGGTTCGCGGCGAACCTCTTCACGAACGACGACTTCTTCGGGTTGTTCCAGATCCTCTGCGCCGCGGGCTGGTTTACGAGTTCGCGGTCGTTGACGTTCGGGGCTGTCACTCTCCGGTCGTGCTGATCGCGGGGCTGGTGCAGCCGGACGTGAGCGACCTCGAGTCTCACGGTTCGAGCGAGCGTCGCCCTCCCACAAATCCGAAATGTCGTCGCCTGCCAAATCTACCACTTCAAACTCGATCTCATCTTCTGATGCTTCAAGTTCTGGTTCGGGAGTCGGCGCGGCTACGGGTGTCGGACGGGAGCGTCGGCGTCGCGAATCGGTCACTTTCGGTTCGTCGATCGCAGCCGGCGTTTCAAAGAGCGAGTCCAATGGGTTGGATGGCGGTGTGGTTTTGGGATTGGCGAAAATTCCAAATCCAAACGCGTCCGCCGGAATTTCTTCGGGAACCGGTGGGTTCGAACTTGGTTTCGCAACTTTGGCTGGGGCCACGCGGTCCCCGGATGGCGTACGCTCCTTGGTCGACTTGTCTCTGGACTCGCCGTGCGAAGCGGCGGGGTGTTCGACCGTTTGACTCGGACTGGTTGTTCGGCGACTATCTGCTTCCTCGCGAGCCCGCGTGCGATCGGCTTTGGCTTTTGAGCCGATCCCTAACGAATCAATAAGAGAATCCCAATGGGAGCGGATCGTTTGACCAAAAGTCTTGGCTTCCCCTGCCCGTGCCGTGGTCGGCGCAGTCGATTCTTGCTCCAAATCCAGAGCGCGGGGTTCGACTTTCGGTTGGTTTCGTTTTGCCTCTTCGCGAGCGGCCGCCTCGGCTTCTGCGAGTCGTGCCAACTCCGCTTGCCGTTTCGTTTCGGCTTCCCGAGCCGCAACGGCTTGCCGCTCCATTTCCAGGGCAGCTTGTTCTTGTTCCTCGGTCCAGCGAACGGCGGGTTGCTCCGCTGGGGCTTCTGCACCAAAAAAATTGAGGACGTCGTCCGGCACCGCCGTTCCGTAGGGATTTCCCAGGGCACCAATTGTCGGTTGTTTTTTTTCTGTCATGCGATTTTCTCGAATTTCCACTGCCTCCGAAGGTTCGGTCCCTCAAGGGACTGTCCCCGAAGTCTCTGACCCCCAAGGTCTCCGACCCCGATATACCCCCAAATGCTCTGACCCCAAAATGCTCCGACCATAGGTTGGTCAAGCCGTGATTCTATCCAGCGTATCCGATTTGGGCAAAGGCGAGTACTATAAAAGGTAGAGGTTTTTGGCGAAGTTGTCTTCAATTCGAGGGAATCCATGACTGATCCGCGAGTCATCGAGTTGCTGAACGATCTATTAAGGCAGGACCAAACTGCAGAGCCCGTCGACTTGAGTGTCCTGGGTATGTTACCACCGGTTCAATCGGCAGAGAACATCCGAACGATCGCAAAGCGAGCTCTCCAGAAACTGGAGTTGGTTCAAGATCGTTTTTCCGAGTCGGAACGGAAGCAGGCCGCGAATTTTATCAAACAGACCGCCCGAACCTTGTTGGCCCAATGTTCGGTAAACACTGCCGGATCGACCGCAAAGGCCGATGAATTACCGAACTCGATACAGGCCGTTGCCGGAGATCTGTCGCGGCCGAAGTTGGTTGCCAAACCAGTCGATCCCTCCAAACTGGTCGCCCGAGTCGTTGCTGCTCCGGTCGACGAAACGGCCACATCGTCGACCGAAAAATCGCTCGCCAGTGAAGTGGCGCTGGTCGCGAGTCAACCAAAGAGACGGCAACGCGGCGGAGGCAGCGCCTGGTTAGGCTGGGCCATGTTCGGCGGTTTGTTGCTTTTGGCATCCGGTGCCGCCGTGGCTGCGTTCTGGTTTCGAAACGAACCTTGGTTGACGTTTCAATCCGCGCCCTCGCCGACCGACCTGGACAAGACCGAGCGCCCCACGAACCGTTCCGAATCCCCCACGACCGTTAAGCCCAACGATCCAATCGTTACGCAACCGCCAACCGTCGCTCCTGATCCGATTCGTCCCCAAGTCCCTAACGACACCACGCCTCCTAACGACACCACGCCTCCTAACGACACCACGCCTCCCAACGACACCACGCCTCCCAACGACACCACGCCTCCCAACGAGACCACGCCTCCCAACGAGACCATCGATTCCAATAACGGTGAGGCCACACCGCCAGTCGTTTCCGAGATCGGACCGACAATGCCCATGGAAAATGAGTCCAACCCGCAGATTGGGGATGACGACGAAAATCCAGACTCGGTACCGACGGATGCCGTTTTGGAGTCCGATTTGTCGAACGGCCAACGAGTTGTGATCTTGAGGCATCTGGAACTTGCTTTGATCGCCACTGCCGCTGGGCAGTCGGAAATGGCGGACCGTTGCGTGCTTCGAGCAAAACAAGTTGCGGAAGAATCTCGTCAGTGCGCGGTCGCGATCGACTTGGTGCAGCAACTGTTGTCTTGGCGCAGTGAAATCAATTCGACGGTGGCGGCGCGAGTTCCTTTGTTGACGAATCGCGAAGAACTTCCGGTCGACGACACGATGGTGAGTTTGATCTCCGCTTCCGCGCAAGGGTTGGTAGTCCGTGCGGCGGGGCAACGTCGCGAATACGAAGCCGACAAACTACCTTGGAGTCTTGCGCGTAGCGTTTTGGAAGTGACCAACGGTACCAACGCTCCGGAAGACCAAGTTCGTCGTCTGGTGACGGATTTATTGCGTCGACGGGATACGACCGACGAAACCAAGCAGAAGTGGGCGAGCGAATTAAAGAGTCTTGTGGGGACGGATTATCAGTCGAACGCCTATCCCTCGTCCGCATTGAAAAGCTTGGTGGACTTCCTGGACGTCAACGCCGACTTCGAGCGACTATGTCCCGTTTCCGCTCCGCTTCCGCTGGTGCCGGTTGCCGATTGGGCAAATGCCTATCGAGACGCCGCAAATGAACTAAAGACCAATCGAGACTTGCGGGCGAAGATGCAGGACAAATCGGTTAGTCGTTTTGAGTTGGAAGCGTTGGTGTGGGCTGAAGCG
The DNA here is from genome assembly GCA_016795075.1 of Planctomycetaceae bacterium. Lineage (GTDB taxonomy): Bacteria > Planctomycetota > Planctomycetia > Pirellulales > Pirellulaceae > M30B19. The sequence goes on from JAEUIP010000131.1 coordinate 6,894, forward strand.
GATACGGATAAGCTCGAGCGTATCGTGCATGCCGTCCTGATGATTCATCATATTGCGGTCGAGCAGCAAGACCTAACTGCGCTCTTGGATAATCTGGTTCGGCTGGAACAATTGCTTGCATTGTCAGCGGACGTTAACCTGTGGTCCGACGTTGGACGCGCCCTGTTGCGGGCTAAACCCAATGATTCCGAATTATTGAAGTCTCTGAACCAGTTAAAGAGTGCCATCGATGGGACACGGCATGGACCGTCGGCCATCGATGGCCTGTCTTCGGTCGGAAAGCAACTTGCGCAGCGGCTTACCGACCGGGAGCAAAAACAGGAGTGGCTCAAGAAATTCTGAGCTCTGCGGAGCCTCTCAGCTGGCGTTGGACTTCTTCACCAAGGCGACGGTCTTTTGCCAGTTGACAAAGAACATGCACCCGGCGGCAATCCCGCACATCGCGACGCATCCGAGGAAGGAAAACGGAGCTTCGGCAAACAGGAATGCCACGCCCGACGTTGCGAAGGCACCAAAGCCCAACATGAGCCGATGCTTGGCATCAAAGCCACGTTTCTTGTTATCGCAGACCTGGATGGCCTTGCGAGCGGAGTGGACCGCCAATTCCCGCATGGCGTCCAAGCAGGCTTTTTCCTCGGGGGCACGTTTTCGGGGAACGAAGTCTCGCTGTTCCAAAAGACAGAATTCCCCTGGGATCAAATCTCCTGACGTCTCGGAGTTGGCGTCGGCTGCGAAAATGTTTGTTTCGCGAGTTGGCTGCGCAGCCGCTTCGAGAGATTTTGGTTTTCGCTGGGGCAAGTGGGATTCCCCATTGGAACTTGCGTCGCCAGCCGTTCCAGTCGCGTCTGTGGTGGCCGCCGATGCACCTTTGCCGTAGCGACTTAACAAGTTACCCATGTAGTTCGTCAATTCATCGACGTTTTCGCTGGGTGTTGGATCTGGCACGGGTGCTGCGGGGGCTTTGGGCTCTTTTACCGCAGTTGCCGTGGTCGTTGCTGCGGTCGGAGCGGGTTTCTTGGCCGCGTCGTTGTTCGAGCAAGGGGCGGCAGAGTCCGAATCGGCATAATTGTTGACATCGAACTTCAGTTCCGTTTTCATCCGACTCAAAACGTCTAGGACGCTCTCTTTTTGGTTGCTGGTTCCCATCGCTTTTTTCTTCCGTTTTGGGGCACTTCAATGAATCATCGTGGTATCAACGGTTTCCGAATCCACGCGGTTCGTACCGAAGCGTCATGGTGACAGGCTTTCACCGTGACCACTAACCTTAGGCTACTGTTTCACCGCCGGCAAATAGATCCAATAAAACCGATGAGCAAATGCAATGACGTCACAACGATCAGAAGGAGCTGGGGGATTGTAGCGATCGCGCAAGGTCTTCCACCAAGAAATTGACCGAGAGGGCCGGATATTCTGCGAAGCCAACATGGTTTTTGAACTACGTTTAGGACGGGCTACACAACGGAAACCTGAACATGAATCGTACGCATCAACTCGAACAATTGAAGCAAGAACTATTGCACCGTCGCGACGCATTGACGTTGGCGCTGACGGGCGATTTGACGATGTTGCAGGAGATCCGTCGCACCGGTGGCGATGTCGTCGACTTCGCCAGCGATTCGACAGCGGAAGTGCTCAGCACTCAATTGGCGGAAGCTGAAAGTCGCGAGTTGGCCAACATCGAGTTGGCACTATTGAAGCTAAAAAAGAATTGCTACGGTCAATGTGAAGAATGCGGCCAGAACATCGCGTGGCCACGCTTGGAGGCGCTTCCTTACGCGCCGAATTGCATCGAATGCCAGCGAATGATGGAAGACCTGGAAGACGACTCCGCGAACGAAGCTCCATTGCCATTTCCAACGCTGTCTACCCACCATGCGGTTTATCGCAATCCGGATCTCGTCTAATCCTCTTGCCTGCAGTTCGGCAGAATCAAGCGAAGGCTTGGCCATTTGTTAAAGACCAATCCAGCCAAGACTGTTTGACGATTCATGGCGGTAAAACGGAGCAACCGCAGAACGGTTGCTCCGCCAAAAACCACTTATCGAAGTAACGTATTACTTCACGGCTTCAATCGGAAACTCTCCGGTTTGTCCGCCTGCGTCAAATTCGCAATCGCCAACCAATTTGTTTCCATCGGCCGTTAGGTAATAAGTCAAAGCCACCGATTGACCTTCGTGATCGGTCGAAAACTTCAGTTGCAACTCGTGTGTTTCGACCACATACTTGATGTCGCGAGACTTTCCGTTTTCGTCGCTCATCTCAATCTTCAACGTGTCGCCTTCTTTGGTAACGGTCATCGGATGCTGGATCGTTGTGCCGTCCGGAATCTCGAATTTGAAGGTCCATTGACCAACGTAGGCGTCGGCGGACACGGGTAAGAACACACGGTCCCAGTTATCCGACCGGAACGGACTGGCGGGTAAACCTTCTTTTCCGACCAAGTTCGGTTCCGCCAATTGATGGAATCCGTAACGTACGGCAACAGGCCGCGACACTTTCGGACTGGACACTTTCAACTTCGCCTGACGGCCATCATTGACGATCTCTCCAGTCGCTGGAAAGAAACGCCGATCCGCTCCCGCAATCATCAATTCACGGACCGGTTTGCCATCGTTTGTGGCCAGAACGCTGCCATGTTCAAATTCGACGATCATGGCCGAGTCCACCGCCGTTGCTTTTTGAAACAACGGACCTGAGTACGTGACGTCTTTGCCGTACGTTTTCGCGAGTGCCCACAGCGCGAGGCGTTTGCCAACGTCCTGTTTATTCGTAGGATGAATATCCTTCAGATCGGCGATATCGACAGTCACCGCCATGCCCGTATTCTTGATCCCCAAGGAGGCGGTTTGCGCTTCCCAAATTTTCGCCAACCGCTCGCCCTCGCCGCCGTAATTGTACGGCGCTAGTTGGACGAAATAAAACGGCAGTTCGGGTTGGTTCCAAACGCTGCGCCAGCCGTTGACCAAAGCTTCCATTTTGTCGCGATAAAGCATGCCTTCGCCATTATTCGACTCGCCTTGGTACCAAATCGCACCGCGGATTGGCATCTTGATCAGCGGATGAATCATGCCATTGTAAAGCGCAAGCGGACTTTGGTGATTGACGGCCCCTTCGGCATTTTTTTCCGGAAAATTCGACAGGTTATCCGAAATGGACTTCAACGCGGCGACACCTTGGAACCCAACGGGCGGCGTCCACGGTTCGATTCGCGTGCCACCCCAATTGCTGCCAATCAAACCAATCGGCACGTCAACTTCCGTTCGCAAATGCCGAGCAAAGAAATAGCCCACCGCCGTGAAGCCACCGACGGTTTCCGAAGTGCAGACCTTCCAACCTTCGGTCGATAGATCGGATTCTGGTGTGGCCGAAGGACGATGATTGATTTTGATATGGCGAATCATCGGGTGATTACCAGCCGCGATTTCTGCATCTTTATTTGCCGAGGCCGCCACAGGCCATTCCATATTCGATTGACCAGAACACAGCCAAACGTCGCCCATCCAAATGTCGCTTAGTTCGATGGCTTGCGAACCCTTGACCGTCAGCTTCAGGGGACCCCCGGCGGCGCGTTCGGGCAACGACACGCTCCACTGACCATTGTCGTCAGCGGTTGTTGTTGCGGATTGTTCGCCCAGTGCCACCGCGACTTTGGTTTTGGGCGTGTCCCAACCCCAGACGTGAATTTTTGCATCGCGTTGCAATACCATGCCATTCGAAAAGAACTGTGGTAACTTTGTCTGGGCATCTGCGGCCGCCGTCAACAAATGGCAACACAATCCTACCAGTAAACCGATCCAACCCACTGTGCGTGTGGTCATGCGATTCCGCATCATTCGATCTCCCAAAGACGATCCGATACTTTCCGCAGTCACTCGACTACAGATCCACTGTGATCACCTTCATGAAATCACGCGGTGGTCACAAACTCCATTAACAAGTATCCCACGACGGTCTAGCCGCCGCAACGAGGCATCGTCATTCTCTGCCTTGCCAAACCTCAAGCAGTCGTTTGGACTCTGTCTTCAGAAATTCGACGTCCATAAACGGTTCGTGTCCGATGTCTTGCCACAACACTTGGCCGTCTGGGGCAATCAAAAAAGTTCCGTGCAATGGCTGGTTCTCAAAATCATCATAACACCGGAAGGCCTTGAATGCTTGGCGTTGATCGTCGGAATGCAACGGAATACTCAAGGGCTCTTGATAGTTCTTGAGTCCTTGTTGAAGTAGCTCTAAGGACTCGGAGCTAACCCCGATCACCTCCATATTCTGCTGCGAGAAAGCCTCGGTTTGGGGCGAGAACTTCTGAAGTTGCTCCATGCAATGCAAACAGCCAAAGCCCAAGTAGAACAGAACAATTTTGCTTTTACCGGTAGACGCCAAGACATTGGTCTCCGTACCTTGAGCATCTTTGACGGCAATTGCCGAAGCGATCGGCGGAGTCCAATGGATTGGACCCAACGATTCCAAATCCGGACGTTGCCCGACATCACTCGCGGGCTCCTGCGGCAAACGCCAATCTACGGGTAGGCCCAAGTGCGTTGCCACGGGTTCCAAGCGAGTCAATAACGGAGCGTCGAGATCTGCCTGAGCAGCTACTGTGCGTAGCTTGTCGAATTCGGCCTTCAACATTTCGATCGTGACGATCGGGGCAACTTCCTGTTCGTTCGATTGTTCGGTCGTCGCCTTATCGCTGTTGGTGATGGCGTCGGTGTCGCGGGAGTTGTCGGTGTCGTTCGAGTTGTTCTCATTGGCTTCCAATACGGTTGCAGGGGTCGTTTGGTCTGTCGATGTCTCGTTTCGCGTCAACAAAACGTACCCGACAAAAACTTTGACGGCCAAGGGGACCGTGTCGTTTGGGCGATTGTTGACTTCATTGGTAACTGTCTCCCAAGCTTGTTTTGCAAGTCCGGCATGGGCTTGCCATTCGGCTTTCCATAGTCCGTCGATTCCCGCAGATTTTTCAGCCAGTTCCAAGGCTTCGGTCCATCGTTCGGCCACGGCTGCTTCAACCGAGCTAATGGCTGCCAGACTTTTTTCTAGCTCCGCGATTTCACGATCCAAGTCCGAGACGTCGACTTGCGGAGGCGCCGGCGGGGAAACGTCGCTTGGCTCGGACGCCGCCGTTTTGTCAGCCGCTTCCGCCGAAGCCGCTTCGGAGCGAGGTTGTTCGGCAATTTCTGAATTTGAATCGGTGACCGACTCGGGTTCGATAACCGGGGTTTCCGCAGCGGCCAGTTTCGTCGATCGCTCGGCTCTGACGGACTCCAGTGAATTCTGTAGTAACAAACGTGCAGCGTCCAATCGGTCCGGCTGTTTTGCGAAAGCCGCGGCGACACCGATTTGTTGCTGCTTTTCTCGCTCCCGGGACTTGTCGTCCGATGTGTCGCCGAAAATTTTCTCGGCGCGATCCAATAATTCGCTCCACATCTGATAACTGGCAAGCACCTGCAGTGATCTTTGCCGTCCGTAGTGTCCGCTGCCTTTGCTACCCGAGTTGTATTTGGGATGGCGTGGCAAATTCAGCATGTTTTCCGCCAAGGCCAACGCGTCATGCACACGTCCGATCTTGGCCAGATTGCGAGTCAACCATTCATTGTTGTGTGCGTAATTGTGGATCTGATCCGGTAGAACTTGATCTTTCCGCATTTGCTGATGATCCACTCGTGCGGACGCTTCCATTTGCCAAACGGCATCCGAATAACGATGCAAACCGGAATAGATATGTCCAGGCATATGCCACATGTGCGCGATACCCGGACCGCTCGGTCCGCACATCGCCGCACTGGTCAATGCCTGCTTGGCGTCCCGTTGGTCCCACAAGTGAATTCGATAATGATGCGCTGGGTGCATTGGCGAAACATCGAAAATCTGCTGGAGTAAAGCATCGACGGCCACATGCGAGACGGTCGCCAGTTCCTTCCTTTGATTCTCCCACAAATGGCCAACTAGAAACGCTTTCGCTTCAATGTCCGAGGGTTGCCGAAAAATGATTTCTTCAAGATCGCGAGTGTATTGTTGAGCCCTAGTTTCTAACGGAATTTCTTTTTCGGCCGCGTCTTTTGTTGTGCAGAACTTCTCAACGGCGGCGATCCATAGCTTCTCGCGGTCCGAGGCCGAATCGAGTCGGTCTTTGGCTTGGGCGATGAATTTCGCGGCTCGTTCGGGATTTTTTAGGTTGGCCATTGCCATCCCCCAATAAAACATGGCACATCGACCGTCCAAGGCGGCTGCTTGGCGAAAGGAGCGTTCCGCCTCGAAGTACCAAAATCCGTGCAGTTGCCCGATTCCCTGATTGAAGAACTGTTGGGCCGATGAATTTTCGGTCGAGACTGGGAAGTCGACCACGCCCGTGCCGTCGATCAAATAAGCCGCTTGCCGGGGCCCCTCATTAAAGACTTCCGCATGAAACGAATGCCCCGCCAGTGGACCGGAGGACTCGGCATGTGGATTCTGTTGCTGTTCTTCGTGGGTGCCTTCCGGCTGGGACTGACCAAACGCCGAATGGAAATCGACCAACAACAACGCAGTAAGACAGGATAGCCAGAATAATCGCGTGAGTCGCACCATCTTAAGTACCGCCAGTCCGTGTTTTGCAAATTACAGTGTGCAAAAATTATTGCTGCCGGAAACGTGTCCAGGTCACACCGAGCGCTTATCATGATCGATTTGCCGCGCAATTGCAAACGTTGCCCTGCCCCGCGATTCAGCGCTTTACCCTTCCGTTGGAGCCAAATAAAAAAACCTGGCTAAGTCGCAAGACCTAGCCAGGTTTCGTTAGAGAGGACTACTTCGGTTGATCTTATCGGAGCAATTGCAACGCGTTTTGCGGATTTTGCGTGGCGATCGACAAGACTTGTGTACCGGCACTGACCAGAACTTGAGCCCGAGTCAGGTTCGCACTTTCGACTGCGAAGTCGGCATCGCGGATCGAGCTCTCAGCTTCGCTCAGGTTGACCGACAGGTCGCTCAACGCTGCGACGTTGCTGTCGATGGTCGTCTTTTGGAATGCACCCAGACGGCCTCGCAATTCAGCGACTCGGGTGATTGCCTGATCGACAACCTTGGCTGCACCGTTCGGATCGTTTTCCAGTGACTTGGCACCGCCCGACTTCAGTTCGTGCAATCGTCCTTCGCTTCCACCCAAGGAACCCGAGAAGACGCTCTTCAAGCCCATGCGTGCCTGTTGGTTACCGACGACATCGGCACCCAATTGGAACTTGGCACCGCCACCGTCGATGGTGAAGGCGACGGCTGTGCTGGAACCATCATCTACGGTTAGCGACAAGCTCAAAGTCGAGGTGTTGATCGACAACTTGTTGCCGTCGCCAACTGCCTGAACTCCGTTGACACTGGCGATGATATCGGCACCGGTATCGCGAGTGGCCGACAAGTTGGTAGCAAAGGTACCGCTGCCGCCTTCGCTGATGACTTCGGCATCGACGTAAGCCTTCGAACCATAAGCGGTGGATTCCAAAGTTAGTACGTTGGCATTGACGCTGGCTTCGACACCGGTCGAGTCCGATACCAAGTTAATGGCGGCGGCAATGTCAGCGACGTTGGCACCGGCGTCGAAATTGAATACTTCGGCGCCATCTTTTCCGCCCAGTTTCAAGACCAGGTCGTCATTCAA